>JAIEPU010000088.1 GCA_019748235.1 bacterium | reverse complement strand
TCGAGCCAAATCGCCCGCTCGAGAAAGTTTGACGGAACGACCTCATAATAACTCGTGTAGTCGTGCCCCGTGCTTCCGTTGACCGCGGCTCCCGCTTCCTGAAGGGGGCGGAAATAGTCGTCATCGTGATGGGCCGAGCCTTCGAACATCAAGTGCTCGAACAGGTGAGCAAGGCCGGTCAGGGAAGGGGACTCATCCTTCGATCCGACATGGTAACAGACATGGAGTGCGGCCAGAGGAAGGCTGTCGTCTGGGTGAAGAACGATCCGCAGGCCGTTCGCGAGCGTGATCCGCTCGAGCTTGAGCCGAAAGCAGTCGGTCGAGTCTCTCATGGAGGATGAGGGTGATGAAGTGATGGTACGACTCCGCCTGAAAAATCTTTCCCTGGTTCAATCGTAGCAGAAGGTGTCAATATTCGCTTTGTGAATCGCTCCCATCGACACGAGCAAGGATTCACGTCGCATCGGGTGTCCAGTAAGCGTCAATGAGAATGTCGTCTCCCTGTTGCTCGACTTTGTAGCACTCGACGCAGAGTTTCGACCGGGGGGCATCGACCCAACTGCCGTCCACCACGCTAAAACGCCAGCCGTGCCAGGGGCACATGACGGTGCCGTCGATGACGAAACCCGCGCCGAGCGGTCCCCCCGCATGCGGGCAGTGTTCGTCGATGGCGTATGGCTTTCCCTCATGAAGGAAGAGGGCAATCAGCCTCCCTTCGACCTCGACCGTTAGGCCGGTCTGCGGCTTTAACTGATCGAACGTGGCGACTTTAATGAAGTTGGGCATAGCACTGCTTTCTCGGTTTCTGTGCGAGCAGTCACAGAAAAGATCCCTTGAACCGTCCGGAGATCGCGTTATAGGGCGATGGAAACAGGGAATCTATTTTTGTTGCCGCCCGTCGGACGGCATCGGTGAAGGAGTACCGAGATGAGCGCGATCGCGCCCGCGGATCGGCTGAAAGCCCCTTCCGCAGACCGCGTCGTCGTGTGCTTGGCGGGCTCGGGATTCCGTGCGGCCTTATTTCATTTGGGCGCGCTCCGTCGATTGAACGAACTCGGACTTCTGAGCTGCGTCCGCAGCATGCATGCGGTTTCGGGGGGGAGCATCGTCTTGGGGATGCTCGCCTCTCAGTGGCCGTACTTGGAAGCGGACGGTCGGGGCCGATTTCTCGAATTCGATCATTATGTCGCGGACCCCATCGAACAATTTGTCTCCCGCCGATTGAATCTCCGTCCCGGCGTGTCGACGCGAATTCGGCCACGGAATTGGCGAAAGCTGCTCGCAGGTCAGTTCACCGAAACGGATCGGCTCGTCGAGTTGATCGAACATCGACTCGTGGGACGGAAGCGACTGACCGAGCTCGAAGACCTCGGCATTGAGTTTCACTGGCATGCGACGAATCTGCGCACGGGGGGCGGCTGGGAGTTCAGCGCGGCTCGAGTGGGCGAATCTCTCCTGGGATACCGCTGGCCTGATCGGACTACGATCTCGGAAGCAATCGCCGCCTCGTTGATCGAGCCGGCCCTCCTGTCACCCCTTGTCTATCGCTCGAATCCCGATTTGTTCGAAGGAGGTTCAGGGGACGAATCGATCCTTCGGATGCGGCGAGTGGCACTATTGACCGATGGCGCGATGCAAGATCCTCTTGCCATCGATTCAGCGATGAGTTTGGGAGGAACGATCGTCGTTTGCGACGGCGGTTCGATGGTCATGCCGGCTGAGGATTATGTGGATTGGATAGGCAATCGCTTACTTCGCACGATGGCGATTCAACAGTATCGGTCGGTGGAACTAAGGCGCCGATGGTTCGTCGAGGCGATTCGGAATCAACGGATCGAAGGAACCTACATCGGCCTGTCGGCGCATCACGCTGACTATGGATTGGCGGATTCGACGGGATACTCGGTTCGCGTCGCGGAGCAGATCTGGCAGTTGCCGACCGGTCTCGAACGGATGAAGCAAGAGACGATACCGCTCGTCAGCAACCACGGGTACACGATCGCCGATGCGGCTGTTCGCAGACTGCTGCCGCATCGACTGAAATATCTTCCACCTCTTCGTCTTCCGTTCCCTGATGCTGGGGATGAACAGACGATGTCGATTCGCATCGAAAGGCCACCGGCGTCCGATTCATTCCATCGAGCGGCTTAAACGTACAGATCACTCCTTCGGGCGAAGGATCACTTTCCCCTGACTTCGACGATCGCTGATCCAGTTTTGTGCGCCCGCGGCTTGATTGAGGGGAAAGGTACGTCCGACGACGGGCTTTAGCTTCCCTTCATGCCAGAGGGGCAGCAGGTGCGAGTTTGCTGCTTTCATTGCTTCGATGTCTACGGTGTAGCGCCCGAGATGGAAGCCGATGATCGATTTGTTGCGGAATAAGAGATCAAGCGGATCGGTTCGTCCTGGTTGTCCACTCGCTACACCGAGCAACACCAGCCTGCCCATCACCGCGAGTGATTGTTGGCTCTTCTCATAGATTTCGCCGCCGATGGATTCAAGGATGACGTCAACCCCACGCCCGCGCGTTTCCTTTTTGATGATCTCAGCGAAGTCCTGCTTCTTGTAATTGATGACGTGATCGGCTCCCAACTGTTTGACGAGCGCGAGCTTTTCATCGGAGCTGGCGGTTGCGAAGACTTCCGCTCCCGCGATTTTCGCGAGTTGAACCGCGGCCGTCCCGACCCCTCCGGCAGCGGCATGGATAAGCACTGTCTGGCCAGGGCCCAGTTTTCCGCACTGGTGCAAGCAAAAGTATGCGGTGTAATACTGCGCCGGAAATGCAGCCGCCTCGTCAAAGGAAACGCTGTCAGGCAAGGGCATGACGCGCGATGCTCCCACACACGCGAATTGCGCATACCCGCCGATGCCCGTCATCGCAACCACTCGTTGACCGACCGTGATGTGCTGCACCTTTTCACCAACGGCGGCGACATGGCCGGCCGCTTCGAAGCCGGGGATAAAAGGGGGCTTGGGTCCGCCGACATACAGTCCCCGGCGCATCATCACGTCGGCATAGTTCAAACCTGCCGATTCTGTTTCAATGAGAACATCTTCTGGACCAGGCACCGGGGTTGGGGTGTCGATGATGCGGAGAACCTCTGGTCCACCAAATGCTTGAACTTCGACCGCCTTCATGAGCGAGTCCTTACGAGATGAATGTGAAATCGCTAGCTCATCGCTGGGCAAGACAGGACGGAGGTGAGGCATCGAAAGAGTTGAACCCCTCCGCCTCCGATGTGATGCCAAGTCGACTATTGATTGGAAAACGAACGATAGCGAAGCTTCGAGCGAATCCGCCCGAATGATTCGCTGAGAGCTTGATTGAATCCGCGCTCCACCCCTGACCGCGCGAAAGAACAACCTCTCATCCTTCAGACATCGAATTAGTATAGAGAGTCCCCCTCCCGTATGAGCAATGAGAAGAAGGGATCTATGCTGAAAATCAGAATGCCGTGGCGAGGGGAATCCGATCGAAATGATCCTGACCCCGTTTTGAGGCCAAGTGGAAACGCCAGTTTTGATCATTCAATTGAGGAAAGTCCGAACGATAGTGCGTCCCACGGGATTCGGTTCGCTCGCTTGCCGAGTGAATCATCGCCTCAGCAACGAGAAGCATGTTTTGTAACTCCCAACCCGGGGGGGATGAGAATTCAACAGGCATGACGTATTGCGACCAGAAATCGACCTGATACAGGGCGTCCTCGAGTCCCTCGGCATCCCTTTCAATTCCAACTTGGCGGAACATGAGGCTCTGGAGTGAATTTCGGATATCCGCGACGTCTAGTTCAACACCCGCCGCACCGTTCGGATGGTTGTATTCCAGTGGGATGATCTCATAACTGGGTTGCTCCCGCGTGACGAGCTGGCTGGCCAGTCGGCCGCACGATTCGCCGAACACCAACGCTTCGAGCAAGCTGTTCGAGGCCAATCGATTGGCGCCATGCAGCCCGGTGGCGGCTACCTCTCCGCAGGCCCAGAGACCGGGAAGAGTCGTCCGTCCGTCTATATCGGTCGAAAGGCCTCCCACCATGTAATGAGCACCCGGCCGGACGGGAATGAGATCACGAGCGAAGTCGAGTCCACACTTGGCGCACGAGGCCGCGATACCGGGAAAGCGAGCGCGAACGACCTCGGGTTCGAGATGCCGTTGATCAAGATAGACACAAGGATGTTTAGTGAGCGTCATCTGCTTAACGATCGATTGAGCGACGACATCGCGCGGGGCGAGTTCCGCCCGATTGTCGTAGTTCGGCATGAATCGCTGACCACGGCAGTCACGCAGAAATGCCCCTTCACCGCGCACCGCTTCACTAATGAGGTGGCGTGCGGAGCCGGCGACGTAAAGAACCGTCGGGTGAAACTGCATGAACTCCATGTCCTGGAGTTGGGCCCCCGCCCGATACGCCATTGCCATTCCGTCCCCCGTCGCGAGGGGAGGGTTCGTCGTCTCGCGATAGACCGCGCCGCATCCACCGGTCGCCAGGATCGTCTCCTTGGCCCAGATCATTTGGATGCCTGCACCTTCCGACCATGTGATCACACCGACACACCTTCCCTGATGCGTGATAAGGTCGATCGAGAACGTATTTTCGAGCACTTGGATATTTGCGAATTTTGATGCACGTTCGAGTACGGTTCGCATGATCTCACGCCCGGTTGCATCGCCGAGCGCGTGCAAGATGCGGTTGAAGCGATGGCCTCCCTCACGCGTGAGAGCGACCTCGCCGGAACCGGTCATGTCGAAATTGGCTCCCCATTCGATCAACTCCTGAACTCGGATCGGTGCTTCACGAACGACCCGTTCGACAACCGCGGGGTTGCACAATCCCTGGCCAGCAACCTCGGTATCCTCGACGTGCGACGCGAAGTTGTCCTCTGCATTCCAGACCGCGGCAATCCCACCTTGCGCCCACTGGCTGTTGCTCTGTTGCACGGTACTTTTGGAAACGACGATCACGGCTTGCGAGGAATCGACGGCGAGGGCGGCTCGCATGCCGGCAAGACCGGATCCAAGGACGAGGACATCCGTGAAGCGATGGCTGACCTGTTTGGGATGAAACGACACGAGGTATCGAGGTGCTTCGACGGACATGGTCCAGAGTCGCTCCTACTTCGTTCCTGCCGGCGGTGGTGAGGCCTTTTCGATCGCCTTTCCGCCCGATGTCTCGGAGAGACTCTTCATATAAGCTTCAAATCGTTTTCGGACCTGGGGTGGGACCGGAGTCCGTTTTCCTGAGTAGAGATCCTGGATCGCATCATTCGTCTTGCCGGCACTCTTTCCGGTCGATTTGCGAAGATCCGTTCCCTGGCCAAACTGGCGTCGTTGCTCCTGACCCAGTGGAGAAACGTTATCGGCCGGTCGTTCCGTCTTCATCCGTTCATAAAACTTGCGCGCGTCTTCCTCGGTCCATCCCATCGATTTCAACAGCTCAGGATCGACCTTCTTATTGGCCAATTGATCCTCAAGCTTTTTGAGAATGAGATTGGACCCCTTTTTCAGATCCCCCTGGTCGGCTGCGTCGCCTGTATTGTCGATGGGTTTTCCTCCTCCCTTAGTGTTACTCGTGGGATTCGGCTTGTTCCCCCCTTGCGGCCTATTCGTTGGGCTGGAACTTTGCGCATCGTTCACTCCGCCCGGATTTGAGTTCTCCGATGGGGATGGCTTCCCGCTCTGCTGATCGCCACTTGAAGAACTCCCCTTCGTCGAGCTTTGTTGGCCCTGTTTCTGATTTTCTTTCGAACCTGATGAGCCACTATCAGAATTCTTTGCGTCTTGCTTTTGTTCGTTCGAGTTCTTTTCCTGCGGCGATTGCTTGTCATTCATGGGTGAAGAATCTTCAGACGAGTTCGAGGATCCTCCGCTTGATTGATCCTTGGACTCTTCTTTCGAATGGCTGTCACTTGAAGTTGTTTGCGGCTGCTTTCCGTTCGAGGAAGGTGAATTCCGTTCGTTCGATGACTCATTCTTGGGTGAAGTGGAGGACGAATCCCCTTTTTTAGCGGAAGATGAATTTTGAGTCTCGCTAGTCTTGTCGCTTGATTGTTTGCCCATGGACTTCTCCGAGGGAGACTGCGAAGACTGCTGCCCCGCGCCGCTCTTCGAAGATTGTTCTGAGGATGGAGACCCGCTCTTGCCTGGCGTCCGCTGTTCGTTGCCTTGTCCCTTCGACTCATTTCCCTTTTGGTCCGAAGGGGAACCTGGACCCTTTTGGCCAGGCGATTGGCTTGGCCCCTCTTGCGATGAGCCGTCGCTGTTTCCTTTCGAGGCGGCGCTCGATTCGTTATTTCCCATCTTCGTCGAACGATTGGGTGATTGATTGCTATCGTCGTCACTTGCGGAGGTCGGCTTTCCCTCTCGTGATTCTTTGTTCTGTTTTCCTTCTTCGGATGACTTCGAGCTATTGCCGGAATCTCCGGATTGGCTTTGGCTTTCCTGCCCGGTTTGCTTCTCCCCCTGCGAAGGTTTAGACTCTCCCCTCGCGTTCGGCTTTGCTTCTGACCCCGCCTTCGTTTGATTTTCGCCGTCTGATTTCGGCTGCTCGTTCCTGTCTCCGTTTTGTTCCGGCGAGTTTTGCGGCGTTCCATTCTCGGACGATTTTGGCGAGTTCTCCTTCGACGAAGACTCGTTCCCACTCTCTTTCGACGAGTTCTCGGGATTGTTGCCGCTGGGCTTCTGCTGGCTTGGCTCATTCCCCTGCCGGCCTGTATTTGGCTTGGAAGACTGCGGAGGTTCTCCGCTCGACGAGTCGTGATTCTCTTTCATCGCGTCGGATTTTTCATTCGCCGTTCTCGGCTTTTGATCCGCGGATTCGGCCTTCTTCTCATTGATGCCTGTGTCTTCTTGAGGCGGTTGCGAATTCTGTTTCTCTGAAACCGAGTCGTCCCTCTTCGTTTCGGAATTCTTTTCATTGTTCGCGGCGCCGGAATCCTCGCTCATCGAGTGATTCGGATTCGATGGTTCGTCTCCATTTGGTCTTTGATTCTTTTGGGATGACTTATCCTTCCCCTCATCAGTCTCATTCGACCGTTTTCCGTTCTCTGCTTTGTTACCTGAATGAGGTGGCGCATTCGGATTTGAATTCGAATCGCCACTCTCTCTGGGCTTTTCTTCATTCTTCTGTTGAGCCGTTTCATCGGGAGGCGTCGCCGCAGACGCAGCGTTCTGGGAGGGGTTATCTTTCGTGCTCTTCTCGCCGGAAGTTTCCTTCTGATCCTCCTTGGCGTTGGAGTTCTGCGAAGTGGAAGCGTCGTTTGATTGTTTCTGAGACGGATCTGGCTTCCGATCCGCAGGCTTCTCGTCGAGGTTGTTTGTCGGGTCCTTCGATGAATCTTGTTCATTCGAAGAGTTCATCGCTTCACGATCACGGGATCCCTTCGTAGACGCGTCGCCATCCTTTCGCTTGTTGTCATCGCTGCTTCCCGATTTCTTTTGAAAGTATTCGCGGAGCTTTTCGAGTTCCTTTTCATCCTCACTGTTCAGTTCGTTACCTTGCGTTGGATCACTCGAACGTTCCTTTGAATTCTCGCCCGTCTGCGGGCGATTGGAATCGCTGGAACCCTTATCGCGCTGCATCTCCTTTCGAAGTGCATCTTGTTCCGTTCCGTTTTGTTGCTCAGACCCATTTCGCTTGAGTTCGTCATTCGACGGTTGGTTGCCAGTCGCGTCCGGATCATTCTTCTCAGATGCTGTCCCATCGCCTGATTTCGCGGCATCCTCACGCCCACTGGAGGTGGAATTCGTCTCCCCTTGATCCTTCTCTGTTGACGCGACTTCAGAGGAAGGTTCGTTCTCTTTTCGCTCCTCTTGAGGCGTTTGTTTCATTTCATCAGACGAGTTCTGCGGCTGGTCATTTTTCGCGAGCGGTTGATCCTCGACCGGCTTCGTGATTCGGACGATCCGGCTATCTCTACGGGTGTCGGTCATGTTCGATGCGGGAAGTTTGTTATCCTCCGCCTCGATCCAATACTCAACGACATCTCCATCGACCAGTTTCCACCGCGAGAGATCCACGGTTTCATTGATCGATTCGTTTCGTTCCAGGGAAACTCCAGGTAGATTCCCTTGTTCAAAGATGATGGGAGATTCCTCTGAACCTCGTTTTCGGAGAGTGAGCGTGTAGCCGCGCAAGCCATAATCATCTTTGACGCGCGCGACGAGCGGCAGTGGCCTGTTCGCGGGAAGTGATGAATCTTTCTCAGCGGGTTGAATGAACTCCACGACGGGTGCAAGGTCTTTGAGGACGCGAATGTTGTTGCTCGGCCGGAAGAGTGGAGATCTTCCCTCGCGATCGCTGAAGAGGACCGTGTAAGAGCCGTCCCCCGTCAGAGTGAACTTCCCTTCCATTCTGTTATCCGCACCGTTGACGAGCTTCATGTCGACGCTTGCAGTGGGTTTCGCGAGCTTGAATTCGATACGCCCCGAGTTGGCCGCGATTGGCAAATTCGTTGCTGCTTCGACCGTGACTTCTGTCCCTTCAAGGCCGGTGATGTCCGGCGTCGTGGAAGTAAAAGATTCCTCCCCGGTGTACGAAGGAGGCGTATAGCGGAGCAGCCATTCGGTAATCATCGGCGCGGGGGTGACGACGATCTTGTACGGCTTGCTCCTGAAGTCGTTGGCGACGAATCGAACGTTAAATGTCTTCTGTCGTTGGTGGAGCGTGAGCGTGAATTCACTCTTCAGATTTTCGCTTCGCGCGAGTTCATGAGGCTCTTCGTAATCGCTTCCCTCGGCCTGCAAATAGGCCATGACTTGCTCGGGATTGCCTCGAACGACCGAGGCCTTGAACGTGATGGAGGAGTCTGCGGGGATCGGAGTCGGCTCCGTCGGATCGGTGGCGCCGGGATCGAAAACGATGCGCATCTGCGTGGAAGTCGGAGGCGCGGTTGCTCCGAGAGGAAGTAAGACCCGTTCGATCGATGAGCCAAAACTTTTGGTGGTGAAAAAGCTGTAAAGACAAAAGAGAACGACAACCGCCGCCAGGAAGTAGAGTGCCGAGAGGACATGTCGCGGTTGGATGGCGTCTTCAATTCGAACCCGTGAAAGATCACTGGCCGCTTTGTTTTCAATCGTTCGCAAGATCGGAGCGGGCAGCTCCGCCGAGTGCTCCGAGAGTTCGACGTAACTAAGAACGCTGTTCTTCATCCGTTGATCGGCCGATTCGATACTGCGAGCGGCAAAGCGGGTGTTGACCTGTTTGAGGGAAGGAATGATGACCTTCACGATTAAGATGGCGCCGGTCACTAGCAAACATGCGGAGAGAAGAAGGAATCGAACGGTTGCGGAAAGCTCCACCACTTGATCAGCCATCACCGCGAGCAGTAGGTACGAAACCCAGGCGACGATGACGATCGTGACGCCCGTCACCGCGTCTGCCATCTTGATTCGGGCGCGCGTCTGCGACAGCCTTCCCTCAAGGTAGCGGCGATACTCGGCTGGATCGGTCTTGTTCGTGCGGGCTTTTGTTCCCATCAACCTTCCCAAGCGTCACTTGGACGACGATCTAAACATTAGTTCATAGACTGGGTGAGCTGTCCAGAATCGGTTGCGTCGCCGTCATTTGAATAATCTTCTGTTCATCCCCGCATGGCGCTTCTCCTATTATAACCGTCGATGCTCCGCTTCTGGTGCGAAAGAATTCGCGCCGGGCAGATCCAAGCCCCATCATCGAGAAGAGTCATGCAACAGCCGTACGACTTTTCTCTGCATCTCGCTCTCTACGGTCCCAAAGGAACCGGGTATTCCAAGGATTTGACGGCTGACTCGGCGAATGCGTACTGCGTGGAAATTGCCGAGTCCCATTACGAGAACTTTCCTGTCCTTAGTTGGGCCGTCCCCCCTCCGCTGCGGCAACACTTTGCGAACGTCTATGCGTTTTGCCGTTGGTCCGACGATTTAGGAGACGAGGTGGGCAACGGAGACGAGTCGGCGGAACTCCTTGACTGGTGGCGCCAAGAGACGGAATCGCTATTTCTCGGACGGACGCGTCACCCGGTGATGATGGCGTTGGCGGGGACGATCAATGAGTTCTCCATTCCTCCCACTCCGTTTCTGGATCTCATCTCCGCTTTTCGGCAGGATCAGTACATCAAGCGATACGCGACGTTTGATGAGCTTCGAGACTATTGCCGGCGTTCCGCCGATCCTGTGGGGCGAATCGTCCTGTATCTCCTTCGCTGCTATACGCAGGAGCGAGTAGCATTGTCCGACGCCATTTGTACCGGGCTTCAGTTAGCAAACTTCTTGCAGGACGTGGGGGTCGACTATCGCGAGAAAGGTCGAATCTACCTCCCCCAAAAGGAATGGGAACGGTATGGTGTCGACGAGTCGATGTTCGCTCTGAAATCGACTTCGCCCGAATTAGTGGAACTCATGAAGGAAGAGGTCTCCCGGGCGGAGGGTTGGCTGAATGCGGGTCTTCCCCTTGCGAGACAGATGCCCGGACGGTTCCGTCTGATGATTGCCCTCTTTGGCGAAGGAGGGCTCGCGATACTTCGCCGAATTCGCCGCGCCGAATATAACGTACTGGCCGAGCGTCCCCGGCTTGGGAAATGGGATAGAATCAGAGCATTGGGACGAGCCGTGATTCGGAGTGCCGGCTTAAATCGTTCGCCATCAAACTCGCCCACCATTGACGATCCTTCAAGTAAGAGCGCCGCAGGAAGCGTGGTATGATCATCCTCCCGCAGGGAAGAGACGACAGTTTCGGGACGAGCGATCGCCTTCTATCGGCGTATCAGCAGTGCCGCGATCTCGCGCGAAAGACGGCTCGCAACTTCTACTATTCTTTTCTTGTTCTTCCTCGTCCCAAGCGATGGGCCATGTGCGCACTCTATGCGTTCATGCGGGCGACCGATGATATCGGCGATAGCGCTGAGCCAATCGAGAAGCGGCGGCAAGCGCTCGATCAGTGGCGGGCTCAGCTCGATGACGCGCTGGCGGGTAGGACTCCTGACGATCTTTGGTGGCTAGCGCTATCGGACACTGTTCGCCGGTATGACATTCCGCATGATCGGCTGCATGCCGTCGTCGAAGGGGTGGCGAGTGATCTCGATACCTTCCGTTATGACACCTTTAACGAGCTCTACCATTACTGCTATCGGGTTGCCTCTGTCGTCGGGCTTGCGTGCATCAAGATCTGGGGTGCTTCGGATCGGCGAGCCGACTTACCGGCCGAGCATTGCGGCATCGCGTTTCAACTGACGAACGTTCTCCGCGATCTCGTCGAGGACTACAACCGCGGGCGGCTCTACTTGCCGAAAGAGGATCTGGATCGGTTTGGCGTCTCGGAAGAGGTTCTTCTCCATCGCAAGCCGACCCCTGAATTTGAAGAGATGATGCGGTTTCAGATCGCTCGCGCGAGAAGCTATTACGATCAAAGTCGAGAGCTTGCGCTCTATCTCCCCGCGAGCGGCCGAGCCATCTATGCCGTCATGCATGGGATGTACGGTGGGCTGCTCGACAAGATCGCAGCATCGCCGAATCGGGTCTTAGATGGTCGCGTTTCCCTTTCCGTCGGGCATAAGCTCGGCTGCGTGATGCGTGCTCTCCCCATTCGTTACTTCGGGAGTTCGGCCCCTGTTGCCGGTGCATGAAAGTAGTTTCCATGTCATCGGGCCAATCCTCTCTAACCTCCGAATCACCTCCGCCGTCGAATGAGTCGAACGCAACAGGTCGACGAGTTTTAGTTGTCGGCGGTGGACTTGCGGGGCTTGCGGCTGCGAGCCGACTTGGACGAACTGGGTATCAGGTCACGTTAGTTGAATCCCGCAATAAACTCGGCGGCCGGGCGACTTCATTCGTCGATCCGACGACTGGAGAGATGGTCGATAACTGTCAACATGTCAGCATGGGATGCTGCACCAATCTGGCGGACTTTTGCGAGACGGTCGGAATCGCGCGGCTCCTGCAAACGGTTCGCACTCTTTATTTCCAGGATGAAAAAGGTCGCGTCAGCACCATGCGTGCTGCTCCCTTGCCCGCTCCGCTTCATCTTTTCCCAAGCTTTCTGTCGGCGAAATATCTCACGCTATGGGACAAGATTCGCATTGGCTGGGGAATGCTCTCTCTCATGTGGTCGCCGCCAAGGCTGAATGTGCCGTTCGATGAATGGCTCCTTTCCCACGGGCAAACGCCACGGACGATCGATCGATTCTGGGGACTCGTCCTGGTCAGTGCGCTGAATGAAACGATCGATCGGATGGACTTTCGCTACGCGCGCCAGGTCTTTGTCGAGGGGTTCCTGCAGAATGGACGCGCGTTCTACGTCGAGATTCCGAGCGTCCCGCTGGGTCAGTTCTATGGCAGCCTGCTGGAGAGTTGGCTGGTCGAGAATGGCATCCTCCTGAAGATGGGAACGGCCATTTCGAAATTGAAGTTTGATCGTGGTCGAATCATTGGGGCCGAGCTCAAAGATGGTTCGACGATCGATGCGGACATCACCGTGTTAGCGGTCCCCCATCATCGGGTTAGGGACTTGTTCCCCACCGCCGACGTCGAGCGGGATCATTCGATTCCGCAATTGGATTACATCGAAACGAGTCCGATCACGAGCGTACATCTTTGGTACGATCGTCCGGTGATGGATTATCCGCACCTCGTTGGCGTGGGGCGGACGGTGCAGTGGCTTTTCCGCCGAACGGGTGATGAGGGAGGCTACGTTCAAGCCGTCATCAGCGCCTCACGAGAGTTGTCCTCGCATTCGAGTGATGAGATCCTGAGCATCATTCGTGCGGAAGTGGAAGAGATGCTTCCAAAGGCGAAAGAAGCCACTCTCAAGCATTCGCGAGTCGTGACGGAACGGCGTGCGACATTCTCGGTCCTTCCAGGCATTGATCACTTCCGGCCTGATGCTCGAAGCGTGATCCCGGGATTGGTACTCGCGGGCGACTATACTCAGACCGGTTGGCCCGCGACGATGGAGGGCGCGGTGCGCAGTGGCTACCTTGCCGCCGCGGCTATTCGCAAAGAAACCGAGGGAGTGAATGTCACCCTAGTGTCACCCCTTCGTGCCGGCTGGCTCTTCCGATTGCTCGGCGGTCGGAATTAGTCTCAATCATTGCTCGCGTTCAGTCGGTAAAGACCGTTAAATACGAACATCACATCGAGGTCGGCAGACTGGCAGTAGGGGGGATACGAATGTCGTTTCATCAAAGAATTCATCTCAGCAGGATGTTCATTGCGGGATTGATCTTATTCACGACCGGGTCGATTCCAGCCGATGAACGAGCGGAAGTGAAACCCCTTCGCCAGGCTCACGCGCACAACGACTACGCTCACCAGCGGCCGCTTCTGGATGCTCTCGATCACGGCTTTTGCAGCGTGGAAGCAGATGTGTTTCTGGTGAAGGGAAAGCTTCTGGTCGGACACACGATGTTCGAGCTGAAGCCCGACCGCACCTTGGAATCGCTATATCTTGATCCGCTCCTCGAACGAGTGAAGAAGAATGGGGGACGCGTCTATATGGATGGTCCGCCGATCTTTCTTCTGATTGACTTCAAGTCGAAGGCGGGTCCAACGTACGACGCCCTACGCAAGATTCTTCCCAAATACGAAGAGATGCTGAGCCGCGTGGAAGAGGGGAAGTTCATTCAAGGCGCGGTGACGGTGGTGATCTCGGGCGATCGGCCCTTCGATGCCGTGAAGGCGGAGAAGATTCGCTATGCCGGCTTGGATGGCCGGCCGAGTGATCTGGAATCGAAGGAGCCCGCTGACTTCCTTCCCATGATTTCCGATTCATGGAGTTCACAGTTCAAATGGCGCGGCGACGGCGCGATGCCCGATGCAGAACGAGCGAAACTGAAGGCGATGATCGAGCAAGCTCACCAGTCCGGCCGCGTCGTTCGCTTTTGGGCCACGCCCGAGAAAGAATCAGTCTGGATCGAACTCGCCGATGCTGGCGTCGATCTCCTGAACACCGACGACCTAGCCGGCCTGCAAGAGTTCCTCACCAAGCGACAGAAGTAGATCAGCCAGCGGCATCATTCTCTGACGTGCCGGGTGGCCCCGACAACTCGTTGTCGGGGTTGCGCAGCAACAAGAGGGTCATTCAACTGTTGCATCGATCAATACCGAATACGTGCGTTTTTGCTTGGAAACAATACTCTCCTCTTGTGCCTTCGGCATCCAGCTTCCGAATAGAGGCTTTCGCGCTGGGCGGCGCGCCGAGCAAGTTGTCTGGCCCACTCGTTAAAAGTTTCTCAGCAATCGGCAGAAGTTGATCCCTTGGCGGCTTCATTCTACGGTGGCTCCGATGTAGGCTGTGGTCGTCTCGACCCAGCATGGCGATTGAAAGTCACTCAATCGCGGGGAGGTCAGTCGTGTGGTTATGGATTCGAATAATATTGATCGTCTTGGGTGTGCCGTTCTTGCATCATTTTTCGGAATACATGCGCTCTGAATCCGACTCGCAACTAATGAATGAGGTGTTGCAGAAGATGACAGTTGATTTCGACAATTCCGCGTTGGTATTCGTGTTTAGATGCGTGACGATGATCGCACTTCCCATCATTTTCTTGTTATCGGGTCGATTCCGCTCCGTTCCCCCAAAGAAATATCACATACCAAGCTGGTATGACAGCCCGAATCAGCCGACAGGTGCGATCATCTTGCTTGATTTCCTCGGTTGGTTCCTTCTGTTTAGTTTCGAATACGCAGTGCTGATCGAGCTTGCTCAATATGGTCGCTTCGTTGGATTTGAACCGACCGAATTAACTTCTTGGGGCGTGCCCATTTCAGCTTTATTCATGCTCGCCAGCATGAGAATCGGCATTTGGGTCCTGGCTTATTTCGATGGCAAGGCGTATCACGAGGCAAGCCGGTCAAGTTGATTCGATCGGAGATGATCCGTGTGGTTATGGATTCGAATACTCGTGTTGGTTTTTCAGTCGATCTTTAGCGTTTACATTTTTAATTCGTATTTATCAGAAACTCGATTCCGACCTCATTTATTATCTACCTCGTGGGTCCTTCTCGTCAGTGCCGTTACAGTTTCAACTTATGTGCTGATACCTGTGATCTTCCTGATTCGTTGCCGCTACTTCTCGTCATCTCCCGTACAACCTCGGATTCCAAAATGGACTGATGCACCTGTTCAACCCTCTTCAGAACTTGTGATCTTGGATTTTCTTGGCTGGGCCGGACTTTTGATCGGAGGAATTTTTCTCGGATCATCTTTGTCTCGAAATCCGGTACCACCCCTCAACGACTTTTTGATCGTCATGGGCATGATGATTTTTGTTGGTGGCGCGCTGATGCTCGCGACCATCAGAGTTGGTGTTTGGTTGATCGCAAAGATCGATAACAAGCAGGAAGAGAAGTAGACTTGTAGGCTGGGTCGTCTCGATCCAGCTCTTCGAATACCGTCAGACATACGCGCTGGGTCAGAACGACCCAGCCTACATAAGACATTGACTGCGAGAGCAACAGATTTGGGGAGTGGCTGAGTTAAAAGCCGTATGATTTCGCAGCATCGAGCCAGCTGGGTTTAAAGACGCTAGCCTACAAACCAGGTACCGTTCCTTGATCGATCTTGCTCTGCCTATCGCGCGTTGTGACTACGTGGACGATAGCGGCGCTGGTATTGCAAGATGAAGTCAGTTGCGAGCACGGTGAAGATGAGCAGTCCCGCACCGACGATCGTCAGCTTAGCGAGCCCGAAGATGGCTTCGGGGATGTATGACTTCGAGAGTTCGAGCGCGATGCCCACCAGATAAAGAACGCCGGCGATCTGGAGCCAGCGATCTTTCGTGATTTCCTTGCCCCAACGTTCGCCGTGCTCTTCGGGCCCAATCTCAGGAATGAGAATGGAGATGATCACGTAGAAAACCGAGACCGCTAGCCCCACGACCAGGGCTGTGCCGACCATCCCATCCCAGAACTGCATGACTCGCTCCTGCCAACTGCCGGATCTTCCTGAATGCCCTAACCTACGAATTCGGCATACAGGGAAGATACCACATTTCGGCAATAGCTCATCTACGGAGCGGCGACTCGCCTGGCCAATCGTGCGGCCTCTGCCGTCCCAAGTCGAGACTTTGGCGCGACCTGCGTTTCAGTAACGACTGGCGAATCGGCACATCGAGCGCAGTTCCCAGCGGAGTTCCGAAAATCGGTCAGAAAAGATTAAAGACATTCCAAGGCGGCCGCGGCGTCGAATAGACGAGACCCAACCGTCCGGCTCGCCGGCAAGCAGGTCCGCACGAACGATCACGTCAGCCGCGGCAGAGAATGTCGATACGCCTTAAACCGCTTTACGGGTCGGCTTCGGTTCGGGACGAACCTCTTCCTCGGCTAGCAGGCTGACGACTTCGTTGCGAGTCTGTCGCAGCAAGGTCGCGAGCAGGCTTTTGCTGCCGCAGACGTCGATCAATAGGCCGAGGACTCCCACGACGTATTGAGCATGACGACGGTTGATGCGTGAAGAGACGGGACGATGAATTGCTAGTTGCATGTGAACCTCCTTGTTCCCCGCAACCCTTCCGTAGGATGCGTCATTGGGGCAACATCGTGCAACCCCAATTAATGAGCATTTTGTCCAATTCCTCGAAAAATGCTCTTCCGTCAATTCATAGGAACCTCTATCTCCCGCGGCCACGGCTTTGCACCTCTTGATTTATCCTCATGCGACGTTGGCTTTAGGCGCCTTTTCATCCGAATGCGTCGGATAGGCGAAAGCCATGACTGAACTGTCAATGGTATGTCACTCCGGCAGACGTTCGATCGAGATCGACGGGCGGGGTGATGAAATCCATCGCCGCGTGCGGATCGGTGCAAGCCCTGGAGGATACCGTCATGCGGACGATCGGCATTTTGCTTTTGATGACATTCATCCTTGGTCTGACGGGCTGCATCAAAGCAATCGATCAATACTACACGGTTCCTAAGCACTATCGTTTCGGCACCGCCAAGGTGAAGCAAGTCGATCGAACCGTTGAGAGTGCCTACAACGCCGCGCTCAATGTGCTGGTCCAAAACGGCTGGGGCGTCGCGAAGAAGGAACTTGAAACAGACTCCGCATCAATCCGCGCGACCAGACAGCATTTAGAGATGGTGATCGATATTAAGGGAGAAGGGGAATCGTCCGAAGTCCGCGTCGAGCTCGACCAGAGCGGCAACGACGGCGAAGTCTGGGCCTTCTTCAGCGAACTAGAAATGATGCCGTAATCATTAACGAGCAAGCCGTGAGGGTCCCCGCCGTGCAGAAATCACAGATTTCAAGTCGGTGGGTAAGCGGCGCTCGCTCGTTCATTCAAGCTGGCTTAAGAGCAAGCCGCGAGGGTCCCCGCCGTGCAGAAATCGCAGATTTCAAGTCGGTGGGTAAGCGGCGCCAGCTCGTTAATTCAAGCTGTCTCACGAGCAAGCCGCGGGGGTCCCCGCCGTGCAGAAATCGCAGATTTCAAGCCATACGATCTTATTATTGGGCTCTGCGATTTTGCTGATATATTGACGGAATCCTTTCCATGACACCGATGGTTTCATCGTCACTCGAAACACTTATCTGCTTCGTTGCCGTGACACTACTCGTTGGTTGCGAACAACCACCTGAGCCATTGAAATCTAGAGAGTCAGCGGCGATTGATCCGCCAACACGAAGCGTTCGATACAGCGAAATTCCACATGATGTAGCCATCATTGGAATGCTGGGGCAGCCTCTTTGGAAGCTTGTCACTGTTGAAGGCAAATGGATGCCGCCAGGTTTGGAGAAGCCGAGTCTGCCGCCGACCTTTGCCGTAACGAAAGTGAATGGTCGTGATGTTAAGGGCTTGATTGAATTCGATGTCATCGAGCCGGTAAACAGAGTGAACGTACGTTTCGCAAAGAGTGTGGAAGGAGAGGTATGGGAACTTCGTGGCGTGGAAACCGGTGGATTCGTGGGGTTCAGCGACGAAGTTGATGAGGACCTCGGTTTGCAACCCGCTTCGCATCCTCCCCGGGGTTTTTTAACTCGCTTCTGTTACACGAAGGCGAAATTGATTTCGATAGTACGACCATGACTCTTTTAGCCAATATTGAGCATTGACCCCTTTTAGTTGTTTGACAGCGTGTATCGGGTTGAAACAACTTTGATCGTTTCATCTATAGACACAAATATTACGCTTGTGTAATCGACGGAACGACAATTTAACTTAATTCCCACCTCTTTAACTTGCCTCAATAACTGTCAGCGATCTAGGAGACTTCTTGTGAGTATTATTCGACGCCCACTCCCGATGTGCAGGTTCGCACTCATGATCTTGACTATGTTGGGCCCGGCTAATGCCGAGGCCGCCTATACATTCATGTTGTTAGGTGAGCTGGCCGGGGGAAATTCCTCGCTTATGTCGAAGGCGATTTCAATGGACGGGCAAATCATCGTTGGAGTAGGAGGTTCAGCGCAGGGAAATCAGGCGTTTCGCTGGAGTGCGCAAACTGGATTCACATTATTAGGTGATCTGGATGGAGGAATATTCTACAGTTCCGCGACGGGCATTTCAAACGATGGTAAGGTAATCGTCGGATCGAGTACGTCATCAACCGGGACGCAGGCGTTTCGATGGTCCGAATCAAATGGAATGATCGGACTCGGCGATCTCTCTGGAGGTCGTTTCGAAAGTAACGCCATTGACGTCTCTTTCAACGGATCGGTCATCGTTGGTTTCGGTACTTCATCGAACGGTACCGAGGCGTTTCGATGGACCGCAGCCGGTGGAATGGTTGGTTTGGGCGATGTTCCCGGGGGAAACTTTGGTAGCTTCGCGAACGGTGTTTCGGGTAATGGATCAGTCATCGTCGGATGGACCGCCACTCTCAAAGGAACCGAAGCATTTCGATGGACGACGGAAGATGGAATGGTTTCCCTGGGTGATTTACCTGACGGAGAGTTTAAAAGCATCGCTTCTAATGTTTCGGATGATGGGAAGGTTATTATTGGTGCCAGTTCAACGCAGTTTATGAACGAGGCATTCCGCTGGACTTCAAGTGAAGGAATGGTTGGGCTTGGCGTTCTGCCCGGTAAAATTTATTCGTCAACTGCTACCGATCTCTCAAACGATGGTGAGGTCATTATCGGGCATGGAGTCACTCCAAACGGCTTCGAAGTATTTGTTTGGACGAAGGCCAATGGGATGTTCCTTCTCAAAGAGTTTTTACATGGTCACGGCGTTAATGACTTGCCCGATTGGACTCTTGGAAACGCATCAGCAGTTTCAGGCGACGGCACGATAATAACTGGATATGCATTCGATAAGGCAGGTGTCCCGCATGCCTGGGTCGCAACAATCCCTGAAATATCTGCCACAACACTTTCTGTGGTCGGAATGGCTTTTCTTATACTCATTGTCCTTCTTAAGCGGGCGCGGAGTCAATAAATTGGCCCGGCCGGGAAAGCTGGCGGGGGTCCGACGCTCGACTTGAATTCCACTTGTTACTTCTTCATCTCATCTACCACTTGATTCAGCGTCTTCAATAACTCGTCGAGATTTGCCTCTTTGTGCCGGCCGTTGAAGGCGCAGGCGAAGTTGGTGCCGTCGGATCGTTGGTGGGCGATGGCAGCGGTGCCGGGCATGGAGCCGAAATGGGTGTAGGTGGCAGACTCGCCGGGCTTCCGTTTGTCGCCGGAGATCCAGAAGGCTTGTAGGAATTGGCAGATCGTGGGCGAGGATGCGACGATGCCCCCATGGGAGTCCATCCAATCAACGTAGAAGTCTTCGTTGTACCAGGGCTCGGCTTTATCTCTGAGGGCTGGATCTTGGTACGCGAGTTTGAACTCGGTCGTCTTCATCCCCGCCGGCCTGCAAAGCTCTTGGCGAACGCTTTCCAGGTAGGACCGCTTCGAAACTTTCTCAATCACGCGCCCGAGGATGCAATACCCGAAATTCGAATAGGCGGATCGTGTCCCTGGATCGAACTGCAAGGGCTTTTTCAGCATCCAGCGAATGACGTCGGTCGGCTCCGGCTTTTGAGTCAGGGACAATTCTTTCGAGACTCGGTCGGCAAGGAACATCGGATCGAAGCCAAGCTTCTTGATGTCCCAACCTCCCTTATGAGCGAGCAATTCCTTAATCGTGACCTGTGACCAGCGCGGATCCGCCGGCTCGATTCCCCATTCCTTGATCGGAAGATAATCGATTCCCTTCGAATCGAGGCTTAGCTTTCCCTCGGCGATAAGACTCTTCACCGTGGCGGCGGTGATCGGCTTCGTTACACTGGCGACCCGCATCGGCGTTTTGGGAAGCGCCTTTCGCTTTCGCTCCTCGTCGAGCCAGCCGTACCCTTTGCTGTAGACAATCTCGCCATCGACCATCAGCGCAAAAGTGGCGGCCGTGCAGCGACTCTTCTCCAAGTGACTTAGAATCGCCTCGTCGATCGAAGCGATGGATTGGCCGGGCCCAGTGATCGGAACGTGCGGCTCCGTCGAAGCACGTTCGCGCTTCTCGGGCTTTAGCTTTTCAGGTTCATGTCCCCATGCCGAGTTACTGAGCAATCCAAGCGTCATCGCAAGAGCACATGCAATAGCACGAGACATCAAGGAATGGGTAATGAATTGCATATCGACTCTTTCTTTGGAGTCGTGAAGGATGATCGGAGCAACTTCTCATCAATGATGAGTGATTAAATGTCGTAGTACAAGCAGAACTCGTACGGATGGGGGCGGAGGCGGACGGCTTCGATCTCTTTCTCGCGCTTGTACCAGATCCAGGTGCCGATGACATCTTCGGTGAAGACGTCGCCGCGCATCAGGAAGTCGTGATCTTTTTCGAGTGAGTCGAGCGCTTCTTCGAGTGAGCCGGGCGCTTGCGGCACACCCTTCAATTCTTCCGGCGTCAGGTCGTAGATGTCTTTGTCGAGCGGTTCACCCGGATCGATCTTGTTTTGAATGCCGTCGAGCGCGGCCATCAAGATCGCAGCAAACGCGAGATACGGGTTGCATGAACTGTCTGGACAACGGAACTCGAACCGCTTCGCCTTCGGGCTTGGTGAATAGACGGGGATACGAATCGCGGCTGAACGATTGCGTCGGCTGTAGGCGAGATTGACGGGTGCTTCGTAGCCAGGAACGAGCCGTTTATAGCTATTCGTGGTCGGGTTTGAGATGCCGAGAATTGCGCGGGCGTGCTTGAGGATGCCGCCGATCGCGTACATGGCGACGTCCGACATACCGGCATAACCGCTGCCGGCGAAGAGGTTCTCGCCATTCTTCCAAAGGGAAATGTGCGTGTGCATGCCGGAGCCGTTATCCATGAAGATCGGCTTGGGCATGAACGTCGCGGTCTTGCCATACTGCTTCGCGACATTCTTGACGACGTATTTGTACCAGAGGAGTTGGTCGGCCATTTTGACCAGCTCACCGAACCGCATGTCTATTTCCATCTGGCCGGCGGTGGCGACTTCGTGATGATGGCACTCGATCGGAATGCCGCACTCTCCCATCTTGAGGATCATCTCGGTCCGCATGTCGGCCATCGAGTCGGTCGGGGGGCACGGGAAGTACCCTTCCTTGAAGCGGATCTTGTGGCCGAGGTTTGGCTGCTCGTCGCGTCCGCGATTCCACTGTCCTTCGGCGCTGTCGATGTAGTAGTAGCCGCAATGTTCGTTTTGATCGAAGCGGACGTCGTCGAAGACGAAGAATTCAGACTCAGGGCCGACGTAGCAGATGTCGGCAATGCCGGTCGACTTCATGTAGTTGACTGCTTTTCGCGCGACGTTGCGCGGGTCGCGCGTGTAATCTTCTTTGGTCAGCGGATCCTGAATGTTGCAGATCATCGCCAGCGTGGTGTGCTTCATGAAAGGATCAATGAGCGCGGTATCGGGCTGGGGGATGACCAGCATGTCGCTTTCATTGATCGCCTGCCAGCCACGAATGCTCGAACCGTCGAAGCCAAGTCCTTCCTCGAAGGTATCTTCGTCGATCGTTTCCGCGGGGACCGCGAAATGCTGCCAGACGCCGGGGAAGTCCATGAATCGCATGTCGACGGTTTTGACTTCCTTCTCGCGAATCAACGCAAGAACCTCTTTTGGCGTCACAGACTTGCCCCTTTCGTGGAAACAGAGACGAAACCGAGTAACGTGATCTTCTTGGGGCAACGCGCCAAGATTGGAGACGATGAGTCTGTTGACTATTGAAACCGCTCGCGACTCGGTTCGAACTCACTTTGATCAACCGTCAGTGGTCGATGAGAGTGAATGGATTCGACAATGCGAGCGATCTTTCTCAACAGACGAAACGGCCCGACCGCGAATGGAGTCATCGAGCAGGCGGACGTCAGAGTAGCAATCGGGATGCCGAAAGTCGAACGCAAAAGTCTGCTTTGCGGCTCATGCCTTAAACTATGCGTCTGTAGTATTTAGGACGGTTCGTACCACCTTGATGCGGTAGGCTCCGAGTAGCTGAATGCATCCTTCCTAAGCGATGGTGAGGAATGACTGCACAAGAGCCCGGCAGCCTGATGACGCGACTTCGCCAGTTGGGAAGCGAGTTTTTTGACTGGGCAGTCTATCGGACAACATTCGTTTTCGGATCGATTCTCGGCCTGTTCTATATTCGTCTGCGCCTAAGCGGCGTTCATTGTTTTCCGCTCAAGGGTCCGGTCCTTTTGGTGTCGAATCATCAGAGCTTTATCGATCCGTTGTTTCTCGGCCTGGCGATGCCTCGGCGGGCGAAGTATGCGGCTCGTTCGACTCTCATTCGTGGGGTATTCGGGCGTTATCTGCTCGCGCTCGGTGCGATCCCGATCAATCGGGAAGCGGTGTCGCTGAGCACGTTCAAGACGATGATCGGTGCGCTCGGAAAGCGTGACGCCCTCGTCTATTTCCCTGAAGGAACGCGAACCCCGGATGGGAATTTGCTCCCTTTGAAGAAGGGGGTCGGCTTATTGATCCGCCGGGCAAAGGCGCCGGTCGTGATTTGCGGGATTGCCGGCGCTTATGAGAGCTGGCCGCGCCGGTCACCGATTCCGCTGCCGGGGACGATGTGGATGCATTTTCAAAGCTGGTCGCTCGATGAGCTATCCACGAATTCCGAGGAGGAACTCATGGAATCGATCGCGCGTCGGCTTAAAGAGGCGACCGATGAAGCCTATCGACGGCGAGAGATCTACATGCGGCAAATGCAGGTACCAATCCCGCGAGAGTCCAAAAATACGGATTCGATTTCAGCCGAGCCGGCGGGAACTCTTATCGAGCGATTGACTTAGCGATTAGTGGTCATAAACTTGGGGGTGGGTTGGAAATGGCCACATTCAGCCAATCTCCGCAAGATGCTATCCTGTAATTCTTTGCATCTTTTAGATCGGGCGTATAGCTCAGTTGGTTAGAGCGCGTCGCTGATAACGACGAGGTCCTTGGTTCGAATCCAAGTACGCCCACTCCAGTTTGATCGAGTTGCGGAAGCAATTTTCGCGATTCGCATTCAAAAGGGGACGTAGCTCAATTGGGAGAGCACCGCCTTTGCAAGGCGGGGGTTGTCGGTTCGATCCCGATCGTCTCCACTCCTTTCTCTAACATCATTCGATGCTTACCTCGTTTCATTTCTCAGTCTGACCATCGTGGATGAATGCTTCCCTCGTTTGAGGTATCGAGTCTCTTCTCCCTTTCCGGCGTAGATCAGAAGTTAGCTTCTTAGAATTGTCGTCTGATCCTCCCGGCAGTTATCCACAGAAACGTTCGTTCACCATCATGTCTGCGCGAAATCTTGATCGAAATCTGTTGTGAAATCTCTCGGTGTCTTGGGAAAGTCGTACGAACAGCTCAAAAAGTGCCGCACCAAAAAGCATTTGCTGAGAACGGGTTGCGCCCTGGATGTCAACGATTTTCAAAAACCTCTCTCTGAATGTTGACGCCCTGAGCGGCCTCGCATAATGTAGGAACGTCGCCGCAACTGATCGGCCGAAAAGGACCTCACCAGTGAGGTCTTATTTTGTCGATAGTCATTGCGACGAACGAGGGTGGTCTTTGGCCATCCTTCGAAGCTGCTCATTAACAATTCAGTAGCCTAACAAAGCGTTTTACTGAGTAAACCAACAGTGAACGACGCAAGTCGTTTTGCTGAGGGGAAACTCGATGCTCTTAGGAAAGAATCACCCGAGATTTGATGGATTGATTTGGGCCTGAGAAATCAGGTCTAGGATCAATGGTCCATCGAAGAGGTCGTCCGAATTACAGCGGCTTGCCGGTGTAAGACGGAGGGTCGAATCGATGTGGTCAAGTAATTAAGGGCGCACAGTGGATGCCTAGGCACTAGGAGAAAGGGCGCGGAAGGCTGCGAAAAGCTCGGTCGAGCTGCCAAACAAGCTTTGACCCCGAGATACCCTAACCAACCGTGGGAAGTGAAACATCTCAGTACCACGAGGAAAAGAAAGAAAAATCGACTCCGTCAGTAGAGGCGATCGAAAGCGGAAGAGCCCAAACCAACAGACATGTCTGTTGGGGTTGTGGGGCCGACACTAGAGCAACCAGATGCTAGCAGAACAGTCCTGGAAAGGCTGGCCATAGCGGGTGAAAGCCCCGTACGCGAAAGCGTGAAGGTTGTTCGTTGGTACCCGAGTAGGACCTGACACGTGAAACCGGGTCTGAATCTGGGGGGTCCATCCCCCAAGGCTAAGTACTCCCTAGTGACCGATAGTAAACAAGTAGGGCGACCGAAAGGTGGGAAGAACCCCGTTGAGGGGAGGATACTGAACCTGAAACTGTGCGCTTACAAGCTGTCGGAGCCCATTAATGGGTGACGGCGTGCCTTTTGCATAATGATCCAGCGAGTTACCGTGCTTGGCGAGGCTAAGTGGTTAAGCCACGGAGCCGAAGCGAAAGCGAGTCTGAATAGGGCGTCTAGTCAAGTGCGGTAGACACGAAGCCCGTGTGAACTACCCATGGGCAGGTTGAAGCGCGTGTAAAAACGCGTGGAGGACCGAACTCACTAATGTTGAAAAATTAGGGGATGACCTGTGGGGAGGAGTAAAAGTCTAATCAAACC
>JAIEPU010000157.1 GCA_019748235.1 bacterium | reverse complement strand
GCCCTGATTTATGGTCTGGAAACTCTCGTTCGCGAAGGACACAACGCGGGCGCGGTTCTGAATCCGCTCGTTGGTGAGACCAAGAGCGACGACGTGGATGCTCCAACGCGAATGAAGACGTACGTCGCCCTGATCGAGGGTGGGGCGTTCGGCGAAGGAGACATCGACGAGGAGCTTTGGAAGTCGAAGCCTTTCACCTTCAAGGAGCGGGTCGCGCTCCTCGCGCTCGACATCAAGATGTTCTATGCCGGCCCGAAAGAAGCCATCATGCATGGAATCTATCGGCAAAACTTCGGGTTCACGGACATCATCATCGGCCGTAAGCATGCTGACGCGCCGTACGACGACGGCAAGGATATTTGGGACGGGCTCGAAGCGCAGCGGAAGTTTGACAAGCTGAACGGCGAACTTTTGATCAAGCCGGTCAAAGTCGGATTCGCCGCGTTCTTTGAGGAACTCGGCCGGGTTGGACTCGTCGATGTCTACGGCCCCAAGGGGTTCCATCAAGTCTCGATCAGTGGTCGTGATCTCCGCAAGAAGTTGCAGACGGGCGAACTTCCCGATCCGCGCATCATGCGTCGAGAGACCGCCGAGGTTTTAATCTCGGCAATGTCGAAAAAATAAGGAACGCCCCGAGCGGGTGCTCCCAAGAATGCAAGAGCGGGCTGGACGAGAGAAGATTCGTTCGGACCGCATTCGATGCAAAAGCGACGTCCGAACGTGTCGCTGGGGGATCTGAGAGGAGTTTTGGTTGTCTCGTGTCCCACGCATGAAAGACAACCTTCTTCGGTCTTGGTTCACTCCGATCAACAGGGATGTAGTTGATTCCAATTTGAGCTACGCGGCGGGGGGCATCGGTATTCCTCCCGCTCACGGCGATGTCGATCATTGCCGTGAGGCTAATCCCGCAATCTTCTTTTTGTGTGCGTTATCGTCAAAGGAAGGGGTCTCCAAATGAGCGTGCAGACCGAGAATCCGAAGAACAAGCAGACTGAGGAAACGTCATTTGCCGAGACCGCCATGCGTCTCTCGGGAAAGTCAGACGTCGAATCACGAGCGATGGGTGCGGTCGATTCGGCCGATGACCATGTCGATACGATGTTCAAGCACTCAACGACGGCGAGCCCGGCTCACCGCATCATCTGGGACAAGGTTGCTCCCCTCGAACTCTTCCGTGCCGCGGAAGCCCCGAAGCCGAGCGATTCATGCCAAAAGGTCATGGACAAGTCGGTTGAGGTTGTCCGCCGACATCGTGAAGCAGGCACCCTTCAGGATGCCAATAAGAAAATCGCTCCCCAGGTTTTCAAGGATCTCGGCGAAGCCGGATACTGGGGAATGCTCGTCGACAAGAAGTACGGTGGCCAAGGGGCTCCTCTTCAGATCTTTGGCCCATTCCTCAGCCGAATGGCCATCTACGATGCGACGATCTCGGGCCTTGCCTCGGTTCACGGTTGCATCGGTGCTGTTGACCCCGTCAACACCTTCGGCAACGAAGATCAGAAGGCTCGATTCCTTCCCAAGCTTGCGAGCGGCGAAGCTCTTTCGGCTTTCGCTCTGACCGAGCCGAACGCTGGATCGGATCTCACCTCGATTCGCACCACCGCGAAGCTCGAAGGTGACGAATATGTCGTTCACGGCGAAAAGCTGTTCATCACGAACGCTCAGTGCGGTCGAACCGTTGGTCTCGTCTGCTTGATCGACAACAAGCCCTCGGTGCTCATTGTCGATCTTCCTCAGCAGGAAAATGAGCAGTTCCAGATCGTCAAGTACGGCCTGTGGGCTCTCAAGCATGCGTACAACGTCGGCCTCAAGTTCAACGGCCTTCGTGTTCCCGCGAAGAACCGTCTGACTGCGGGTCGCGGCGATGGTCTTACGATCGCTTACCACGGCCTCAACTACGGTCGTGTCGCTCTCTGTGCGGGTGCGGCGGGCAACATGCGAATGATGCTCGGCGACATGCTTCCTTGGTCGAAGTTCCGCAAGACGTATGGTCAGGCCATCGTCAAGCGAGAACTGGTTCAGCGCCGTTGCGGCTCCATGGCGGGATACATCGTCGCGTGCGATGCGATCGTCGATTGGTGCGGTTGGCTCATGGACCAGGGATACCGCGGCGAAATGGAATGTACCATCGCCAAGATCTTTGGTAGCGAACGACAGAAGAACGCCGCCATCGAGCTCTACATGAAGACGCACGGCGGTCGTTCGTTCCTTCACGGCCACGCTCTCGGCGACAACGTGCACGAGTTCCTCGCTCCGTGCATCTATGAAGGTGAAGGCGAAATGCTCTGCATGGCCTTCTTCAAGTCGCTCGTCAAGGAGCATGGCAAGAAGTACTTCGAACCGGTCGGCAAGGCGCTCTCGAAGCTCGGCGTCACCAAGCCGAACTTCAGCAACCCTGCCCATATCGCGGCATTCGCCGGTCCGGGCTCGGCCATCATGAAGTGGGAACTCGGACAGCGGTTCGGCAGCAAGTCGGCCAGTGGCATGCCCGAACTTCCCGGCAAGCTCCGCGAGTACGTGAACTTTGCCGTTCACGCTCTTCAGCGTGGGCCTCTCGAAATCCACAAGGCCATGATGAAGTATCAGCTCGGCCTCGCGGATCGTCAGCTCAAGATGTCCGAGATCTCGCAGCGCATGCAGGACTACATCACGATCATCGTGACTGCCATGTATGCCGGCAAGAAGAAGGACGAAGCGACCACCATGGCCGCCGAGATCGCGTGCGAAGAGCTCCGTCTCAAGGTCACCGGCGATCGCCCCAGCGACAGCTACTACAAGCGAGTTTGCAAGCTCGGTGACATTGTGGCTGACGGTGGATTCAAGCAGATTGCCGGCCAAGAGACGGCTGAGATTCTCTTCAAGTATTAATCGGTGAGTTGTCCGGATTAGAGATCGCCCCTCTGATAATGGTCCAGGGGGGAGATTGATCGATGATCCGGATGACTTGTCCCAAACAGTCGTTACAATCGTCACGACTGGACTGACACACGGGCGGGCGGCTTCGAGCAATTGCTCGTCGTCGCCCGTTCTCTTTTCTGCCTTGTGCGTCCGCGTGGGATAAGCTTTCTTTGTCTCTCCACGGGGTTCCCCCAAACGATTTCGAGAGACATCCCGTACTAACGTCGAGGCGAGTGAGTTCGCATTCGAAGCTGGAAGGATTTGGCGACTATGGCTCATCCCCTCAAGAAGCGCATTGGAAACGCCGCATTCGCGTTCCGAGGCTACAACGTCTCGAACCTAGGCAAGAGTCTCGAACTGCTCGAACATCCGACGTACGGCCCGATCATTATTCCGATTCTCGAACAAGCCTCGTCTATTTGCAGCAAGGCGGTCGACAAGAAAGTCGACCTCGTCGAACGTGTTCGTCAGAAGACGGAAACGAGTGTCAATTCGTTTCCTGAAGACGTCTCGATGATCGTCGCAATGTCAATTGCCCACGTTCGATGCCTTGAAAAGGTATTCGACATCCACGCGCAATCGGCAAAGCTCTTCATGGGCTACAGCGTCGGCGAACTGGCGGCCTCGATTGAGGCGGGAATGTTCAAGATGGAGGAAATCCTTCCACTCCCCCTCGTGCTCGCCAACGAAGCTGCCTCACTGGCGGAAAACGTGACGATGGGTGTCGTCTTCACGCGCGAACAGAGTTTGAAACTTGCCGATATCCGCCGGCTTTGCGTCAAAATATCGAGTGAAGGGAAGGGCCTCATCGCCCCTTCGACTCATTTGGCTCCGAACGCATGCCTGATGCTCGCCGAGGGGAATACGCTCGACCGGTTTCAAGAGCTGATGAAGACGGATATCTCCGATAAGCTCCTCTTGCGACGCAATAAGAGCAAGTGGCCTCCGTTACACACCCCGATTCTTTGGAAGAAGAGTATTCCGAACCGGGGAGCACTTTCGCTCTTCGAAATTCAGGGAGGTTTCACCGCTCCTAAGCCTCCGATCGTCTCCTGCGTGACGGGAAAGCCAAGCTACAACGACTGGAACAGCCGGGATCTTTTAATTCAGTGGATCGACCAGCCGCAACTTCTTTGGGATGCACTGTATTACCTGCTCGAATCGGGCGTCGAGCTTGTCATTCACGTGGGGCCAGAGCCGAATCTCATTCCGAACACGATCAACCGATTGAGTCAGAACGTCGCTGACCAGATCAAGAAGGGGCTGATCGGTGGGATCGGAAAACGGGTCGTTTCATTCACCGCACGCCGTCCATGGCTCAGTAGTCTTTTCGTTTCGAAGAGCGCGATCCTCAGGGCTCCGTTCGTCGAGCATATCATTCTCGAAGACTGGCTTCTCGAGCAGCCGATTCCCGTGAAGGGGGAATCGAACGGCGAAGAAACCAAGAAGAAGATGGCAAAAGCAGCGTCAGCGAATTAAAGACCGACGCTCGATCATCTCATTCCGTGAATCGCGCGAGTTGCTCCTGACTTAGACCTTGTTGGTAGAATAGGGTCGATGGCTTCAGGAGGATCTCATGCCGAGTATTTTTCTAGTATCTTGCCTTGCATTCTCGACGATCACGGCCGATCTCGTTGTTCCGATCGAAGACGGCGTACGCATCCATTTCCTGGACCGTGTGAATGGGGCGGCAGCCGTCACGAGTGAACGGAACGATCCCTTTTTCCGAGAACTCAGCACGATTGACCTCGAGGCCAGGCTTGGGCAACCGCTCGACGGTGTTCGAAGAACGGAGGCCGTCGCCCGCCTAAAGAAGCTTTTTGAATCGTCGGTGGTGGACTGGACCCAACCTGAGGTCGATGCGGTAACGCAAGCTTGCCGGGAAGTTCTCGCTCGCTCGAAGGCCCGCGCGCCAGGTTTCGTTCCAAGCGACTGGAAGTTCGTCAAAACAAGTGGTGAGGAAGAGGGGGGAGCGGCCTATACGCGGGGGGACACCATTATCCTCTCGGCATCAAAACTCGCGGCAGGCCTAAGGCCACTGGCAAGACTAGTCGCGCATGAGACCTGCCACGTCTACGGACGACTGCACCCCGAGACACGGAAAGATCTCTTCAAACGGCTTGGATTTCGAGTCGTCGGTCCCGTCGACTTAGGCGACGCGATTGGACCGAGACGTCTGACAAATCCAGATTCTCCCGTGACCGATGCCATCATTCGCGTCAAGACACCCGAAGGGGTGGAGTTCGACGCGGCCATGGTGCTGTATTCTTCTCAGCCGAGATTCAATCCGCAACTCGGCCGAGGAGTGTTCCCTTATTTGAAGTTTGGGCTCGTTCCTGTCGCTGAAAATGGAGGAGGGGAGTACCGCGTGGCGGGGAGCGGCGCATCACTTCCTCAAGTTTACGCTCCGGAAGCTGTTGCCGGTTTCTTTGAACAGGTTGGCCGAAATACGAGGTATATCCTCGGCCCGGATGAGATTCTGGCGGAGAACTTGGCGATTCTGCTCTCCAGCGACGATCCAACCGTGGAAGCGACAGATCCGCGCATCCCCCAGGACTTGGGAGAGATTGTCAGAGGTTCGCGTGAGGCACCGATTGGATCGGAGTGATGAAGCCTCAGCGAGGTCGCGGGGGTTCGGGGAGCTGTGATTTCATTCCCGATGGATATCTCCGTTCGGGCATCGTGGGAACACGGGGGTGCATGGCTTCCTTTGCGGGTGATGGCGCGTTTCCCGGAGAGCCATTCGCCAGTCGCTTGATTTCCTCGAGTTCGGCTTTCACTTCGGAGGGAATCTCTTCTGCTTCTTTTCCTCCATTCTTCGCAAGGTTGAGTTCACTTTCCCTCTGCTGGCGAGTCTTCTCCTCGAAATCCCTAGCAATTCGCTGTTTCTCCTCCAGGCTAATCGAAGGAGAAAAGAGGGCTACCTCTTCATTGGCAACGACCCGGTTGACATAAATCGCCGCGAGTTTGTCATAGGGGAGAATGAAGATTCGACGTGCATCCGCTGAACCAGCGATGCGGCCCTTGATCAAAACGACTTCACTCTCGACACGAGAAATCAATTCCACCGCGATTTCGAGGGTGTCAATCGTTCGAATGACCAGAAACCGCTGATCCTCGACGCGAATGCTCTCAAAAATGCTCTTCCAACTGGCGGCTTCCACGGTCACCTCTCAGGAATTCAGCGAAGGAGGTCACGACGCCGAATCTGGAAAAACAAAGGAATAAAGCAGTTCGGTCGCTTCGAACGAACCGCTGGCGATAAACCGGTGTCGTGAAAGCCTAGCATTCTCGCCGACACGGCGGCGGATTGGTAACTTAACACGATCCAATCCAATGATTCGAAGAGGACTTTCGGATGTCGACGAACGGCAATATTCTCAAGCTGGGAATCCCTGCGGGCAGCCTCCAAGAGGCGACCGGGAAGCTCTTCGAGCAAGCAGGTTACAAAATCTCGTTCTCGTCTCGTTCTTACTATCCGTCGATCGACGACGATGAGATCGAGTGCCTTCTGATCCGAGCGCAAGAGATGGCGCGTTATGTCGAGAGTGGAGTCATTGACGCAGGTCTGACGGGTTTCGATTGGATTGCCGAGAATCGGGCCGACGTTCATGAAGTGGCGGAGCTGATTTTCTCTAAGGTCAGTCGCCGGCCGGTCCGATGGGTCCTCGCCGTCCCCAATGATTCACCCATTCACTCCGTTAAGGATCTTCAAGGGAAGAGAATTGCCACCGAAGCGGTCAACTTGACTAAGGATTATTTGGCCAAGCATGGGGTTTCCGCGAGCGTCGAGTTTTCCTGGGGAGCGACGGAGGTGAAGCCGCCTCGGCTCGCCGACGCCATCGTCGAGATCACCGAAACAGGTAGCTCGCTCCGGGCGAACAATCTTCGGATCCTTGATGAAGTCCTGAAAAGCACGACTCGCTTCATCGCCAACCGGAACGCATGGAAAGATGATTGGAAGCGAGAAAAAATCGAGAACATCGTCACCATGCTCCGCGGCGTCCTGGAAGCGGACGGCAAAGTGGGGATGATGCTCAACGTCAGGAAGCAAGACCTTGAAAATGTGCTGGGGGTTCTGCCAGCTCTCGAACGACCGACGGTCTCATCGTTGGCCGAGGATGACTGGTATGCCGTCAATACGGTCCTCGATGAGAAGATCGTTCGGGACCTAGTTCCTCGGCTGAAGTCGATGGGAGCTTGTGGGATCGTGGAAACGCCGATCAATAAGATCATTCCCTAGTCCGCGTCGAAAAGAGCAGGGAAGACGGGTTCGCCCTCCTTCCTCTGTTTTCGAATCGTTGATTCACTACTGATCATCGATAAAACCGCCAAAACCGGACCACCGGTTTGGGTCCATGCGCGGTTTCGTTGTGAAGTCCGTCGGGCGCGTCAAATCTTCTGGACCGCTTCTGATCGCCGTGTTGTAGACTCAATCATTAGCTTGATCGCGATCATTCCGCCCAGATTCGATTTGTAGAAATTGAATTCTTCGCCGGTGGGTCGCACTAAAGATGTTCGCCCCTTTTCAGAACAGGAATTTCTCCATGCCGCTTGCTGCCACCAGTCTCGGTCTCATCGATCCACAGGCCATCAAAAAAGGCACGCGCCGACTTCGCATCCTCGGAGTGCTTCTCCTTCTCCTTGGGATTGCAGCGATGGTCTGCACCGTGACGACAACGTTGATCACGGTGATGACGCTGGGGTTCTTTTTGCTCATCATGGCCGGAGCCGAGATTGCCGGTGCCTTCTGGGCAAAGGACTGGGCGGGATTTCTTACCCTGCTCGCGGGAGGGGTTCTCTTCGGCGTGGCGGGGGCATTGATTACCCTTCGACCCGGACTGGCAGCAGAAGCACTGACGCTCGTCCTTGCCGGTGCGTTTATTGCGGGTGGAGTCGTCCGAATCCTCGCATCGTTTGCTCAACGCTTTGACGGATGGTTCTGGCTGCTGATCAATGGAATCATCACGCTCGCGCTAGGCATCATGATTGCCGCGGAGTGGCCTTACTCGGGCTTGGTGGTCATCGGGACATTCGTCGCGATCGACTTGATCTTCACTGGCTGCCTCTGTTTCGCGATGGCTTCCGCTGTTCGCGAAGTCACGGGACCAACGGCGTAACCGAATACAAGTCGTCGATGCCGAAAGGACTATTTCCGATTAAGGAAAGATCCCTCGAAGTTGATAGACCGCGCCGACTCGCTCGAGAGCGGCGCAATAGGCGGCTGTTCGCAAATCACACTTGAAGCGTTTAGCCGCCATCTTGACCCGCTCAGCCGCCGAGACCATCACTCGCTTCAGTTCATTGTCGACCGTGTTCAATTGCCAGGTTTCGGCCTGGCGATTCTGTTTCCATTCAAAGTAACTGACCGTGACGCCGCCGCTGTTGCAAAGAACTGCCGGGAGGACGGGAATGCCTCGTTCCGCGAGCACTCGATCAGCCGCCGGCGTGGTCGGAGCGTTCGCTCCCTCGACCACCACCTTGCATTGAAGTCGGGACGCCACCTCGGGGACAATCATTTGCTCGAGTGCGGCCGGGATAAATACATCGACCGGTGTTTCGTAGAAGTCCTTCGCGGAAACCTTGTCTGCTTCCGGATAGCCGCCGACTCCTCCGGTCTGTGCGACATAAGTCGCCAAAGCGAACGTATCGATTTCCTTATCCGATCGAATCGCGCCGGTGTGGTCCAAAACCGCTTGCAACTTCGCACCACGCTGTTTGAGAAGACGTGCCGTCCACGAGCCGACATTTCCGTAGCCGATGATGCTGTAACTGATCTGGCTAACGTCGAGCCCTAGCTCATCGAGAAGTTCATCAAGGATATAAACGAGCCCCTGGCCGGTCGCTTTCTCTCGTCCTTCAGAGCCGCCAAATTCGAGAGGCTTACCGGTAACAACTCCTTCGCCTCCTTGCCGCTTGCTGGGTTCGCAGAGATTCATGTAGGTGTCTGCCATCCACGCCATCACCTGCGCGTTGGTACCAACGTCGGGAGCGGGGATGTCGTAATCGGGGCCGATGTTCTCTCCGAGAGCACTAGTGAATCGGCGAGTAAGCCGCATCAGTTCATCATGGCTGAGCGATCGCGGATCAACCTTCACGCCACCTTTGGCACCGCCGAGCGGCAATTGATTCAGCGCACACTTGATGGTCATCAGTGCCGCGAGCGCTTTCACGTGGTCAAGCGAGACCTCGTGGTGATATCGAATTCCACCCTTATACGGGCCGAGCACGTTGTTGTGCTGGACGCGATAGCCTTTGAAGAGCTTGAATTCGCCGTTGTCCATTTGAACGGGGAAGTGAACCATTACCTCATTCTTGGGCTGCGCCAAAATGAGCTGCAATCGGTGAGGAAGCCCAACCAGATCGGCGGCGTTCAAAACTTCGCCGATGGTCTGGATGTAGATATTGTCGGGCCGCGCATCCATTTCCAATTCGGTGAATACGCGATTGACCTGTTGATTCATCCCTGATTCCCCCTCGGCGAGATTCGTCGTTCCGACCCAGAACGAGCGAGACCTCTAAGAATCTTACGCTAACGGCGCGTGTCCAGGATAACGAGGCTCCGCATTCCTGCGGAGACAACTTCGTGAGAAACCAGACACTTTGCCGAGGGAAGGCAAAGTGCCGGCTCGAGAATCGATATTTCTGTCAGAGGATCATGTCGAGCCCCTGGGCTGGAGGCCGAGAGTTCGATTCAGCACTTTAGGCCTTCAAGTCGGCGACAATCAATTCGACAGCGGCGATTTGCGACTCAAGGTCGGTTGCCAACTGCCGTTGCTGATCGACAATTTCCGCCGGCGCGCTCCCGACGAATTTCTCATTCGAAAGCTTCCCTTGCACGCCCACCAATCGCTGCTTCATCTCCGCCAATCGCTTCGTCTGCTTGGCAACCTCGGACGGAACGTCGATGAACTCCGCCAGCGGTACGAAGACCTTGCATGTCGGAAGAATGTTCGACGCCGACTTGTCGGGTCGCTTGACGGCGGGCTCCGCCTTGAGCGTTCGAACCTTGGCAAGCCGAGCCATTGCATCGAGATTGTTGCCGAGAAAAGTCGCGGCCGCTGGCGAGCATTCGACAACAACGTCAACATCCGCCTTTGCATCGACTCCGAACTCAGCGCGGATGTTGCGAATGCTTCGAACGACATCTTGAAGCAACTTCATGGAATCGAGCACCGCTTGCGGCTCGGCGATCTTGTCTGCCAACGCTCGGAGTTCCTTCAAATCCCACGGAGCGATTGCAAGGGTTTTGGCCGGGTTCTGTTTGCCGTCAAGACCACGTGTTGGAGCGGTTTCATTGAGCGCATGCCAGACCTCTTCCGTGACGAACGGCATGATCGGGTGGAGTAAGCGAAGCGTGCCATCGAGCACAAGAGCGGCGACACGCTGCGTCTCGCGCCGTGTGGGGCTTTCCTCCCGAAGACGAGGCTTGATCATCTCGATGTACCAGTCGCACAACTCGCCCCAGACAAAGTCGTACACTAGCCGACCGATCTCCGCGAATTGGAAGGTGCGGAGACTCTTCGTGATGGCGTCTGACGTCTCCAGGAGGCGAAGGATGATCCAGCGATCCTCGGAAGTCAGCATCGACGCATCGACCGGCCCAATCTCAAATCCTTCGAAATTCATTAGCATGAACTTCGACGCGTTGTAAACCTTTGTGCCGAAGTTGCGACCAATCTCGAACTTCTCGGACGTATTCACCTCGCGGCCGTCGGGAAGCTTTTCCTTTTTGACCGGCATGCGAACGTCTTGCGTCTCGGTCGTCATTGCCATCAACGTGTAGCGAAGCGCATCAGCTCCGTATTTGGCAATAATGTCGAACGGATCGACTCCATTACCGAGATGCTTCTTCATCGGCATCCCTTTTCCGTCCTGAATAATGGGATGGATGAAGACGTCGGTGAAGGGAACCTCAGCGAGATTGAAATCGCTCATGATCACCATGCGCGCGACCCAGAGGGTGATGATTTCTCGCGCGGTACTGAGAACATTGGTGGGATAATAGTACTCGAGTTCAGGCGTCTTCTTTGGCCAACCCATCGTCGAATGGGGCCAAAGGGCGGAGCTGAACCAAGTATCGAGTACATCTGGATCTCGCGTGATCGTGTGACCAGCGATCGCATCATTTGCAAGATCGTCGATCGCACAGATCAGCCAGCCCCCTTGCTCGGCATTCGGCGTCCATGTCACATCGTCGCGACCAGTGAATGCTTTTCTCAGATCCGCCTCACTGCACGAGGCGCAGTACCAAATGGGAATCTGATGGCCCCACCAAAGTTGGCGAGAGATACACCAATCACGCTTTTCCGAAAGCCATGAAAGGTAAGTGTCCGCATAGCGTGCCGGATGAATTTTCACACGCTTTTCACGAACGGCAGACATGGCCCGCTCGGCCAATTCGTCCATCTTGATGAACCATTGATCGGACAGATAAGGCTCGATCGCCGTTTTGCTCCGATCGCTGTGGCCGACGTTATGCTCGTGCGGCTCCACCTTTGCGAGAAGCTCCTGAGCTTCCAGATCGGCGACGATCCGCTTACGTGCTTCTTCTCGCTTGAGGCCTGAGTAGGGGCCACCCTCGTCGTTGATCTTTCCATCGGGGTGCATGATGTTGATCATCGCAAGGCCGTTTCGAAGGCCGCTCAGGTAGTCATTCGGATCATGCGCGGGGGTCACTTTCACCACGCCGGTACCGAACTTGGGATCGACGAGAATGGGATCGGCGATGATTGGAATGAGGCGGCCAATGAGAGGAAGCTTCACCTGCTTGCCGATGAGGTGCTTGTATCTGTCATCTTCAGGATGGACGGCGACGGCCGTATCGCCAAGCATCGTCTCCGGGCGGGTCGTTGCGATCTCGAGCTTCTCGTCCGTTCCCTCCACGGGATAGAGGAGATGCCAGAGATTCCCTTTCACATTGGCGTGGTAAACTTCATCATCGGCGACCGCCGTTTGAAGCTGGCAATCCCAATTCACAAGCCTCTTTCCACGGTAGATGTAACCCTTTTTGAACATGTTGAAGAACGTGTGGCGCACTGCGGCCGCGCAGGTTTCGTCGAGCGTGAATCTCCAACGATCCCAGTCGCAGCTCGCGCCAATGGCGCGGAGCTGGTTGCGGATGCGATTCTCGTACTCGTCTTTCCACTTCCAGATGCGCGCGACCAGCGCTTCCCGGCCGATGTCGTGCCGGTTCTTCTTTTCTTCCTCGAACAGGCGTTTCTCCACCACTGCTTGAGTGGCGATGCCCGCATGATCCGCGCCCGGCATCCAGAGCGTTTCAAACCCCATCATCCGGTGGGTTCGGATCAGGATGTCCTGAATGGTGCCGTTGAGAGCATGGCCCAGATGAAGGGCTCCGGTGACGTTGGGAGGGGGAATGACGATCGAGTAGGGTTGGCGGTCCGGATTGGGCTCGCTGTGGAAATAGCCGTTCTCCTCCCAGAACTTCGTCCATCGATCCTGGATTTCTGACGTGTCGTACTTGCCGAGACTCATGATTCCCCTCTCGAAATTCCCTACTCGCGTGTTGTTCTACTGCCTGAGGTCGTTCTGGCCTAATTCTCGCGCGGGATACTCTGGGCAACCTTTTCGGCTTTTGAGTGACGACTCATCAGTTTGCGAGTTCTGACGGAACAGTCGTGAAGGATGTATCGTCAAAACTCATGCAGTGAACTGGCCGACCGGTTATCCTGACATCATGGAATGGAATTGCCTCTCCACTTCCTTATCTGTTCGTGTGTATATATCGGTTATGATTGACGGTCTTTCGCTCCCTCTTTAGACTTTCGACGAGAGGTGTCCACCGGTCAAAGGAGTGGTTTCGCGTGGCAAAGGTTCTCTGGACCACGAGTATCGTCGCCTCGCTCCTTGTTTGCGCCGGTGCGCGAGCAGACCTCATTCTGAAGACCGACGGAGGACGAATCGAAGGAGAGGTACTCCGCGACAAATCGAACGGAGAACAGGTCACTATTAAAACGCGATTCGGTACTGTTAGCATTCCCCGATCCGAAATCCGCGAACTTCACGTCGAAGCCGAAGCGAAGGCCAGTTATGAGGAAGAACGGAAGAAGTCGGGGGACAACGCCGACGAGCAGTACGAACTTGCGATGTGGTGCCTCGAGCAGAAGTTGACGAAGGAATACCGAAAGCATCTCGAACGGGTCATTCAACTCGAACCCGATCATGAAGAAGCGCGCAAGCGTCTTGGATATGAGCGTCGCGGCGATAAGTGGCTGACCGAAGAGGAAGCAAAGTCCGCGGACGGCTATGTGAAGTATCGGGGCAAATGGATGCTTCCGCAGGAGCGAGCGAAAGCGGAGGCCGACCGTGGAATCGACAAGAAGAAACAAGATCTCAGCCGTTTAATCCGAAGTGCTCAACATGGACTGCGGGCGACGGGCAAGACCGAGCGCATCGCGGCGGCCCGCGAAGAGCTATTGGCTATCAAGGATCCCGCTGCCATCCCGCTTCTCATGCAGTTTCTCTTCAAGAAGGGGGAAGACAACGAGCGTCGCATTCTTGTCGACGTGCTGAGCGGCATGGATGGGGATGACAGCACGGATGCCCTCCTTGAAATCGCTTTAACCGATAAACTCGCGGGGAATCGCCAAGCGGCGATCGACGCCCTGGAACCGCGTAAATCTGCTCCTTTGGTTTCGAAAGTCACCGGCAAACTCAAGAGTAACGAGAACGCGGACGTTCGAAATGCCGCCGACATCTTGGCCAGGATTGGTGATTCGTCTTCGGTCCCTCCGCTGGTGGATGCTTTGATCACGACTCATCGCCGAATCCATGACACGACGATTCAAGAGAAGCTCGACATGACCGTGCCTGCTCCGTTTCAGCCAACGCAGACGATGATTCTTCCAGATGGAACGATGGTTCGGCGTCACATGCCCTACAACGTCGGCTCTGGAGTGAATATTGGACAGAGCCTCCCGGATCGGCAGGTTATTGTTACCGAACAGAAGAACAACGAAGTTCTCGATGCCTTGATTGCACTGACGGGGGAGAACTTCGGCTTCAACAAGAAGTCTTGGCTTGATTGGTTGGCCTCGCAGTACCGAGCCAACGCCTCCAAGACGAAACCGTAGAGACATTCAGGCGCGGCACCATCGTCGTAACGACGACATGCCAAAAGTAATCGCTTCGTCCGCCGCCATGATTGTCAATCGGCTGGTGAGAGAGTCTGAGGACAGACCTCTCTCGGTGCTGGTCGTGAGAACTTCTTATCCGCGACGGTCCCGCCAATCTTGAACGCAGGCAGGGAGAGCCTCGGAGGTGATTATGCGTCTTCCTTTTTCTCTCTCCTTTGCCGGGATCTCGGCAGGAACAGCTGTCATCATCGCTTCTGCTTGGGGAGACGATCCCAAGCCGGCGGCTGTCGATCCTGCGACCGAGATTATTGAAAAGCTGATTGACGAGTCGAAGAACCCACCTCCGGCCGCTCCCTCCACTGAGTCTCAGGACGACCTCATCAACCCTTTGACCCCAGAAACGCCACGCGTTCCTGGTAAAAGCACCTCGGATCCCGCTGCACCGGTCATCAAGGACGTCGTCGAGCAGTCCCGCGCGTCGACGGCCACGAACTTGCGGAATGCAGCCGTTTTGTTCAAGCAGGCGATGGCAGCCGACACGGCAGGGCGTCTTTCGGATGCCGTTCGACTGATCTCACAGGCTCAGAAGCTCGATCCGACGAATGCCGAGATGGATGCGTTCGCGGAGTCGCTCCATAAGAAGTGGGCGGTCAAGAGTGAGCAGATGCCGGCGATCACGAAAGGTTCCGCTCGTCTTGCCGCGGCACTTTCACGCGGCCGTTCCCTCATTGATCAGGGGCGTTACGCGGAGGGTGTGGATCTTCTGAATGGCGTTTGCAAGGCATCCTCCTTTTTCCCGTCGGATGCGAACATCGCGGTCTATCGCCGGAACGCGGAGCGTGATCTCGCCAACTACCGCGATCGAGTTGCGAAAGGAATCATTCGCCCCGACGATGCGACCGAGGCATCCATGGCGGAGGAGCCTGTTCTCGTTCCGATTGGTGCCGCCGCTCCACTGAATGCCCGACGAATCCTTCGAACGGCGGAGAACGCCACCCCAACTTGGTATTCGCGCATCAAAGACAGACTCGCCTTCAAAATGAACGTCGATTTCGTTCATGAACCCATGGCCGATGTCTTTGAGGCGATCGAGCAAGCGACCGGTATCAAGATCCTCATTGACGACCCGGTCATGAAGTCACGCGCTCATCTGGCAACCCGAGTTGATTTCCGGATCAGCGAGGTTTCCGCGGAAACGATTCTCGATATCGCCTGTGAGAAGTCAGGTCTCGAATATGTGATCATGGAACGTGGACTCGTCGTGACGACACCTTCGCGAGCCGCTCGATACCTTCAAGATCTTCCTGAGTCGGTGCGTGATAACTGGCTGGCCGCGCGCGTCGTGTTCCCCGATTTGACACCGGAGCTCTTGGCTCTCCCTCCACTGCCCAATTCTCTCCCTGGAGAAGCAAATTCCGATCGGACGAAGCTTGATCGCGACCTTCCTTATTACCTTCGTAGCGGAGATGCATTGGTGAAGGATATTCAATCCATTCTTAAACAAGGTTGATTGATTTATCTCGCATAGTCACACAATGTCATACAGATGCTTATTCATGATCGCACCGCATCGACTGTTTAATGGTGGCGGGGACGACCGCTCGTTTCTCCTGCAAAAACAGTCGAGTTATTCGTTCACTCAATAGTGACTTCCGATGTGAGCAGGATCTCGATCAACTCTTCCTCTTCAGAGCAATCTCTATCACCGTTAAGACGCGAATTTCTACAGAAGAGAATTCTCAATGATTGCTGATGAATGTTGACGATTGACCTCGATCTTTGGTAACTTCGGGACGTCACGATGACAGTCAGCCCGCCCGAGAGAAGTTGAGCGGAAGTCGCGTGGGAGACCGACGCTCGATGTCTTGGCAGATGAGCCGAAAGGCTCGCTGAAATCGTGGCCGATAAGAGAGTGGCCGTCGCGTCAAACTCTGAAGAGAACTTGCCCGTCGCTCACTCTTTGTATCGTCGTTCAACGTTGTTCGAGACTAAGGTGGGAGGGTCATGCTACATGACGACTCCGCCGGGCATAGGTCCGGGCCATCGTCCCATCGATCGGCTTTCGGGGTGATGCTGTTGCGAACTGGCTGAACTTTGTCCAATGGCGTCTGGACAAGTCTGCGGATCTCGGAGTGTTCCGAATACCAGCAGCCCCCTCGGCCATCAATGGGACGGTGGCCTTTTTTATGCGACCTCCACCGGTTTCAATCTAACGTCATCGAATACTGACAGATAGCAACGATTTAGATTTGCCACGAGAGTTAGAGTTGATTGCACGTTCTTCCGCAGTCGTGAGAATTTGCAACCAGTTCTATCCGTCGCGATCTGGTTGTGCGTAACATCTGGTCTCGATCTCGTCCTCTTTTACTTCCCGTTGTTGATTACCAAACGATCAGGCGACAGCGTCCGGCGTGTTGTCGGTGCGTCTATGCTGCGCCTCCTCGCGAAACTGGAGACTTGGGCCACCGACAAAATAGGAGCCGATCTCCCATGGCAGCAGTACCAACAAAGACTCGACTTTTCACCTTGGAACATGCCAATCGCATGCTTCCTCTCATCAGCCGTATCGTGGAAGACGTATGGCTCACCTATCGCAGCATCTCAGACCGGGAAGCTCGTCTTCGCCGCTGCCGGGCTGGTGACGGTTTGACGAAGATGCATCTCGAGGAAATTGAAGCCTTTGAGGAATCAATTCGCGAGGACCGAGAGCGATTGGCCGACTACGTCTATGAGCTCACCGAACTCGGCGTTTTCCTGAAATCAATCGATGTGGGTGGCGTAAGCTTTCCGGCGGTCTATCGAGGACGCCTTGTGTTTCTCGCGTGGAAGCTGGGGGAAACGTGCATTCATTCGTGGCACGAGCTCGACGCGGGATTCGCTGGTCGGCAATCGATCGATTGCTTGCTCCCTGAGATCGCTGGCTTCACCTTTCAACCGGTAAGCGAAGCGGTATAGTTCTCTGCCGTTAAACGACGACTTTGATTCCACGTTCGGCGAGATGATGAGACAACGACGGAACGTCGCGAAAGATCTCTGCTTGCAGGCCGAATGAGCGACCCGCTTCCACATAAGGAGCCACGTCATCGGTGTAGAAGCATTCGCTCGGATCGCATTTAATTTTTGCGAGCGCGGCACGATAGATCGCTGCGTCCGGCTTCATCGCGCCGACTTCGTAAGACAGAACGAGCTCATCGAATTCATCAAGGAATGACCACTGTTCTCGGACGATTTCGATGTGTGTCGAACTCGTGTTTGACAAGAGGACCAGCCGAATCCCCTGAGATTTGATTTGCTTCAAAACATCAGGCATGGGCGTATCAAGCCAGAAAATGTCGGCTCCCGCACGTAAGAGATTGGCCTGATCGACAGGTCGCTTCACCCATTGTTCTATTTCCGCATGGAACCCGTTCGCGTTCACTTTGCCTGTTTCAAAGCGATTGGCCAGAGCGGTCGTCGCGAGAAATTGTTTGACCTCTTCACTAGTCCGTCCGCATACCTCTCCCAATTGCGCGAACATCCGCTCGTGGGAGAAACTAACGAGCACATTCCCCATGTCGAATAGAACGGTTCGAATCGCCATTTCTTCGCCTCGTGCCCCTTATTTGAGTCCGTAAGGACTTCTCGCTCGCTTTTCGCTTGTGACTGGGGGCAGGGGAGAGTAGAACGCCGCTGTTGCGGTCGGTCGCTGCCCAGGGAGTCAGACTGAATGCGGTTCTTCGTTGCTCGCGATATCGACGGTTTCTTCGGCCTTTTTATCGACAACCTCGTTCAGTTACTACTCATTCTTGCCCTTTGCTCGTCGCTGGCGGGAATGAGCGGCGACTTTGGCTATTTGATTGATGCACGCATTTTGCCAGGAGCCGCAATCTCAATCGTCATCGGAAATCTCTTCTATTCCTGGCAAGCTTACAGACTTGCGAAAAAGGAAGGCCGCGACGACGTCACCGCGCTCCCTTACGGCATCAATACTCCCTCTCTACTGGTGTATGTCTTCTTTGTTCTCGTTCCGCTTCGCGACAATCCTGAAAAAGCCTGGAAGATGGGGCTGGTCGCGTGTCTAGGAAGCGGAATCATCGAACTCTTGGGAGCGTTCATTGCCCCCGCCATCAGGCGATACACGCCGCGCGCCGCTCTCCTTTCCACTCTTGCAGGCATTGCCATCGGGTTTATCTCGATGAAATTCTGCCTCGATATCTGGTCCAAGCCGATCGTCGCGATGGGGCCTTTGGCGCTGGTGCTCGTTTCCTATTTCAGCGGTGTCCGATTTCCTCTTGGACTTCCCGGTGGATTCATTGCCGTCATGTTGGGAACGGTCGCAGCATGGGTTCTGCCCAGCTCGATCACGGAGGTACAACTTTCCACGTCCGCCGTGGTTGATGCCGCTCGAGCGGCTCAACCGCATTGGCCCGTCTGGTGCGGGCCGGAGCTGTTGTCGGCTCTCGAGAATAGCGCTGAATGGCTTCCCCTTTTGTCAGTCATCATTCCGATGGGACTATTCAACCTGATCGGCAGTTTGCAGAACATTGAATCCGCCGAGGCCTCAGGAGATCGCTTTTCGACGACCTGGTCTCTCGCGGCAAACGGTATCGGAACGATCACGGCCGCGTTCCTCGGGAGCTGCTTCCCGACCACGATCTATATCGGCCATCCCGGCTGGAAGCAACTCGGCGCGCGGTCCGGGTATTCGGTGCTAAACGGAATTGCGATTGCCGCTCTTTGCTTCTCAGGAACTGTACCGGTCGTTGCGAAGATCATTCCCATCGAAGCGGGAATTGCGATCGTTCTCTGGATCGGCGTCATCATCACTGCGCAAGCGTTTCAAGCCACGCCTCCTAGACATGCTGCCGCTGTCGCGATTGGACTTTTCCCCGCGATTGCTGCTTGGGGAGCGACAGTGTCGTGCGGTGTGTTCGATCTGGCTCCCATTCGAGATGCGGGGATCACGCTGCAAAAGTTCCTCATGGAGGGTGATGTGAACATGGTGCAGCTTTCAGGATACGGACTGCACGGCCTTATTACGCTCGAGCGAGGCTACATCTTCACCTGTATGATGATTGCCGCCCTCGCCGCCGCTCTTATTGACCGGCAATTCTTCACCGCGTCGATCTGGTCCGCGCTCGCCGTCATCACGACTGTCATTGGGTTGACACATGCTTACGCGGTGAGTGGAAGTGTGCTCGACTACTTGATGATTTGGGAGCGAACGCCTCCCATCGACGCGACGCTATACCGTGCCTATGACATTGCCGCCGGTTATCTGGTGATGTCGCTTCTTTTCCTCGGCCTCGGCTTCTATTACGACCGCCGAAAAGTCGATGCAGACGAAGAATTCATTCCGCACGAATAACACTTCCGTCTGTCATTCTTTGATTTTGGGTGGCCCAGACAACTTGTTGTCTGGGTGCCGAAGGCACAAGAGGGCGGAACATCCGCGAACTATCGAAGCAACTGATGGCATGCAAAGGGCTGCCTCTCGTAAAGCACTGACGACATCCTGTGCATCGAAACCCATTTCAAAATCTCTTTCAAGAACTCTTGTTGACATTCCTTCTCCTGCGGTTAGTCTCAATACATAGACGGTCGATGTATGAGGCAATTCGATGGACCAGAAAACACTTTGGGGCGTGCTTGACATGTTGATCCTCGACGTCTTGGCGTCGGGGCCAAATTATGGGTATGCCATTTCGCAGTCAGTCGTGTCGGCGTCGAACGGCTATTTCGACTTGAAGGAAGGAAGCCTATACCCGGCCCTCCATCGGCTCGAACGGCAAAGGCTTCTGAACTCGTATTGGCAGGAGACGGAAGAGGGGCGACGCCGCAAGTATTACAAAATCACCTCCGCGGGGCAGGCCGAGCTGAACGCGAAACGGAAAGAGTGGAACGAGTTCTCCGCCGCCGTCGGTCAAGTCTTGGGAGCACGCCATGCCTTCCTCCCAGCCTGACAATGAAACTCCTGATGAGCGAGCCTCTGACAAACGCTTTTCCGCTTGGAAAGACGCGATCAGCCGGGCGATGCGTGGAGACTTCGGCCCGCCGGGGGAATCTCTTCGTAGCGACATCATGGATGAGCTTGCCGATCACTTGTCCGAGTCGATGAAACGGGAAGAGCGAGCAGGAAGGAACGAATCAGATGCACGCGAACGAGTTCTGAAGCGTTTCGGCTCGCCCAGCCAAATAGCCGCCCGGCTTTGGTTCGACGGTATGAAAGGGAGCATTATGTTTCAGCGATGGATGATGGGAACGTTAACGGTGATGATGCTTATCGGCTTTGCCGTTTGTGCTGTCGCCTTTTGGAGCATTCGAGAGACTAACGTTGCTCTTCAGTCAACGATGAACGAACTGACTGAACAGATCGAGACAACAGCTTCACGAGATTGGGTCACGGTACCCTTTCGGTGTGTCGATGAAAAACATCGCAAGCCGATAGCAGGGGTAAAACTAATCCTGAATGGACTACTGATATCGGCTGATTTCATTCATATGTCCGCGACGACGGATGAAAGTGGATTTGCAAAGATCGGTCCGATACGGCCTGGCAAGCATCAACTGAACGTATCACTGGAAAATCGATGGAACTCTCACTCCAACTTGACCGTATTTCCAGGAAGCAAATCAGAAGTAACGATCGTTTGCCCCAACAATTGGAGTTCGTCTGGACCAGTTACCCTCTCATTACCGAAGGTCGATCGGCCATCGAACGTTGGCGTACGGGGTTGGGTTGAACTTGTTCACTCGATCGATGATCGAAAGTTTTATCTTACATTCCCTCATCAGAACATCTTAGTGCTTGACGACGGAACTATATTTCCAATTTGTGACGATAAGTCCCTGAGAACAGAAAACGCGGGAATAATCGGAGAGATGCATCGGGTTTTAACTCTTCCTTACAGCAATGGACAGTTCAGATTTCTTTGGAAATTCAATCTCTCAATCCCATTAACCACAAAACTCAAAACGGGCGACTCAATTTCCAACTTCAAGATTATTTCGCGTTGGCAGGGTGACAGCATGGCAGCTTACGGCGGCCCCATACTCATTCACGAATCTGGGGATGGCGGCAAACCGGTCGAATGGACAATACTACCTGACGATTTCTTTTCGACCCATACGGTTGAAGCAGAAGTTCCTTCATCAGAGTAAACGAAAGATAAAGGTCGTCATTGAAAGAAAGCTCTGGGGGAAGAGAGCGCCACGCGGAAATGCGATGCGATGTACTCAACGGAGCGCGTGATGCTTGTACCGCCTGATTGGAAAGACGCGATCAGCCGGGCGATGCGCGGGGACTTTGGCCCGCCGGGGGAATCTCTTCGCAGCGACATCATGGATGAGCTTGCCGATCACTTGTCCGAGTCGATGAATCGAGAAGAGCGAGCGGGAAGAAGTGAAGCGGAAGCGAGGGAGCGAGTCCTCAAGCGGTTTGGCTCGCCCAGCCAGATAGCCGCCCGGCTTTGGTTCGACGGTATGAAAGGGAGCGTTATGTTTCAGCGATGGATGATGGGAGTATCGGCTGTCGCATTGCTGCTGGCATTCGTCGCCATCGGACTCGCGTTCTGGATGGTGCAAGAGAACAACCGAGTGTTGCTCGCTGCTGTTGAGAAACTGCAAGATCATCGAGGTGCGACGACTCAATCGATGGATTGGGTAACGCTTCGTTTCAAGTGCATTGATGAAAAGACAGGGCAGCCGATTCAAAACGTATTTCTCAGTCTCGGCGGAAGCCTTATCTCCGCATCCAGAGATCAACTCACCACTAAAACTGATAAAGATGGGCTAGCCAAATTAGGTCCATTACGACCGGGCACGCATGAATTTGTGATTACTCCGAGCGGTAAGTGGCACTATAACGGATCGCTTTTGGTGATGCCCGGTGAAAACGAGGAGTTTGTTATCCGATGCCCGGAAGTTAATCCTCCGAAAACACAGGTTCGAATCCGATTGCCGGAGATCGTGCGCGGAGCAACGAAAGCGATTAACATCATCATGAAGCCGGTTGCGGTGATTGACAACCGAAGATTCGTGAACACGACGAAAATCCGCTTCGATCGAATCATAACGGCAAACGGTGAGAGTTTCGGAAAGGCGAATAGGCCAGCAAATGACCTGGAGCATCGAATCGAACCGATAACGCCAGAATTGGAGTTATTAGCTGGTACGTACCATCTGGACATTCGATTCTTTGAGAGACAAGAGGGATGGTCTAGTGGACAACCTACTCCGTCTGATGCGCGCGGATCCTCACAGGTGGGCGGAGATTGGGACCGTAGTTTCGTCTCAGCCAGCGGAAAGGATAATCTCGAATTGGATATGGTTGCGATGCCCGACACTGTCAACGAATGGGTCGTTCCAACGCAAGACGAATTACCTTCAGAATGGTTAGAAGAAGCAAAGGCGAAATCCGCTTCCGCTCCTGTAGATGCATCCTCATCCGAAACATTTCCTTCCACGATCGATCGTAAGTAACCAATTCTTCGTTTCTTACCTCCCCGCCATTTTGGGCAAGACTCGCGCAGTGATCGCAACCGCTGTCGGAAACTTTTCTGGTTTTCTCGCTTCGATTGCAGGCATACCAAATCGAATCTCCTGCGAAATGCCAAAATCGAACGATCCCACGATCCAAATCCCCTTAACTGCCACACGGGGCGAGATTTCAGACTTTTGGGGCGGGGTAGCGGGTCGGGGTTGTTCTACCTAGAACAAGGGGTAGGGATTCAGAGGGGAGATCGCTTTTCACGCATCGAAAGCATCCCTAGGCGGGTGGGCTGTTCTGATTCCCAAACGAATACGTGCATTCAGTAATGGTCGATCGCGCGACCGAGCCGAGGGCTGGGGAAGCTGACTCGGTCGGATATCACAGGAGTTACCGCGTCATGGTCCAGCTCACCGAGCTACAAAAGCAGCAAATGAAGATGGCCGACGAGCTCATCTTCTCCGGCAAGCGAACGGTCAGCTTCGCGAAATTGTTTTTCTACGGTCTGTTCGATGCCGACCGTATCTTTCCCTTCCCCGAGCCACCACGAGAAATCCAAGAGCGGAGTAAGGAATTCCTGGTCCGCTTGAAAGATACGCTCGAAAAGCATCACGATCCGGTCGACATCGACAAGAACGCGCGCATTCCACAGTCGACGATCAAGGCGCTCGGCGATGCCGGCATGATGGGCCTGACCATTCCAAAGGAACACGGCGGGCAGGGGATGACGCAGTACGAGTACTGCAAGGCAATGGAAATCGTCGCGGCGCGTTGCGGCGGAACCGGCGTTTTCGTCAATGCTCACCAGAGCATCGGCTTGCGAGCGATTCTGCTTTTCGGCAACGAGGAGCAAAAGAAGCTGCTCCCTCCGTTGGCGTCGGGTGATGAGCTTGCGGCCTTCGCGCTGACGGAGCCGGAAGCTGGTTCGGACGCTGCCAACGTCAAAACGAAGGCAGTCTACGATCCAGTCAAGAAAGTCTTCCGCATCAACGGGCACAAGCGTTGGATCACCAACGGCGGCATCGCGAAGACACTCACTCTGATTGCGGTCGACGAAGGGCTTCCCGCCGAAAAGAAGGGGGGAAACATCACCGCATTCATCGTTCACCCCGACATGCCCGGCTTCCGAGTCGTCGATCCGGCTCTCGAAAAGGTCGGTATTCGTGGCACGATGACCGCGAAGCTCGAGTTCAAGGACATGGAGGTTCCCGAGGAGAATGTGCTGGGCAAGCGGGGTAAAGGGCTCAAGATCGGCCTCACGGTACTCGATTACGGCCGTTTGACATTCGGCGCGTGCTGCACCGGCGTCGCGAAGGAATGCGTCAAGCAGGCGACCCAGCACGTCAAGGAACGTGTTCAGTTTGGCCAGCCCATCGGCAAGTTCCAACTCGTTCAAGAGAAGATCGCCCGGATGGCGGCTCTCGCCTATGCGATGGAATCGGCCACCTACATCACGGCCGGATGGTTCGATCGTGGCGAAGAAGACGTCATGATCGAGACTGCCATGCTCAAGGTCTTTACCAGCGATTCTCTCTGGACAATCGTGAATGACACGATCCAGGTAATCGGCGGTAAGGCATTCTTCTGCGATCAGCCCTTCGAACGAATGATGCGCGACGCTCGCCTCAACACGATCGGCGAAGGCGCTAATGAAGTGATGCGGTCGTTCCTCGCGATGGCAGGCATGGGAAACATCGGCAAAGAGATTCAGTCGATCATCGAGGGGCCGTCGAATCCGTTGACCAAGCTCTTCCAAATGCTCGGATTCGGAGGCCGTTTCGCCAAGCAGGCGCTCCGCGCTCCGAAGGTGCCGGTCAAGTCACCTCAGCTCGAGGATGAAGCGGCACAGCTTGGAGCGGCGATTCGCCACTTTGGCCTCTCGGTCATGAGTCTCCTTCGTAAGCATCGTGAATTGATCATGGAAGAGCAGCTCGCTCAGGATCGGATCGCGACGAGCGCGATGGCGATTTACACCGCTGCCGCGGTGATCAGCCGACTCGATTCCGCCATCCAGAAGGCGGGGGGCAACGTCAATGCCGTCGGGGATGAGTTGGCCACGGGACGACTCTACCTGCGGATGGCTCTCAAGCAGATCAATGACAGCCTTGGGTCATTGACCGATAACGGCGACAAGTTCGTTCTTGACGTCGCCAAGCGATTGACGGGTCTTTAGTAGTCGAACGGACGGCGCGGATGTTGTGGCATCCGCGCCGGATTGTTCCTGCTTGTCGTCGAATATCAACCGATCCAATAATCCATTTCCTTTGAGGCTCGACCTTCCTTGAACGATCGTCCGCGCACCCTCCGCTCATTGACTGAAGCTATCGCTCAAGAGGAGTCCGTCCTGCGGCAGGGGGGAGGCGTCAAAGGTCAGCAGCGCCAGCGGGAACTCGGACGCTTACCGGCGCGCGAGCGGGTCGAATCACTACTCGACGATCCGAAT
>JAIEPU010000071.1 GCA_019748235.1 bacterium | reverse complement strand
ACTTTATGAGGTGGAATGCATTTACTGTGGCCACAACGAATCGCTGAAACGTTCTCAATTGGGAAACCTTTGGCGCTGTAAGGGCTGCGCCGATTCACTGATGATTTGCCCGAAGCCAATGTTTCCCTTTGTCGCCGAAACCGTTGATTAATCGTTGGGCTGCCTGAACATTGGTCTGAGTGGCCACCGCTTATTCTTCCGTATCACTTCTCCGTTTCCTGTTGTAAGATGCGGCCTCCATCTGCTGGGCGTCATCGATCACCGGTTGGTGACGCGGCGTCCGATCTGTAAAAGAACGGGAGTTGATCGCTCTTACGCCGATGAAATTCAGCCAATGGAGCGATGGTTTGACCGGTAAGACAGGGAGTCGTTTGCTCGCATGCAAGTTCAAGAAACTGAAATCCCCGGCGTCCTCTTGTTGACTCCTAAGCGATTCGGCGACCATCGCGGTTTCTTCTCTGAAACTTATAACAACCGTCTTTTCGAAGAGGCGGGGATTCACCTCAACTTCGTCCAAGACAATCAATCGTTATCGGTGGAGAAGGGGGTCCTTCGGGGTCTTCACTATCAGCTCGAGCCCAAGGCTCAGGATAAGCTGGTTCGCGTCATCAAAGGAGCGATCCTCGACATCGCCGTCGATATTCGCCACGGCTCTCCCACGTTCGGAAAACATATATCGGCTGTGATCAGTCAGGAAAACTGGCAGCAGATTCTCGTGCCGAAAGGATTCGCGCACGGATTCATCACGCTTGAGCCGAATACGGAAGTGGTTTACAAGGTGACCGACTATTACTCGCCGGACCATGAGCGGGGAATTCTCTGGAACGATCCCGAGCTTGGAATCAACTGGGGAATCGATCCTTCCGAGGTCGTCCTTTCCGATCGCGATAAGAAGCATCCTCGCTTCAGTGATGCCGATTTTGGATAACCGCTCTTCATTAACGAGAGTGACGGTAGGTTGCGGAATCAATTTTCGCGATGACATCGATCGCTTCGCGCATCCGATCTTCATCGATCTCGTGGACGTTGATCGGCTTGCCGATCTGTTCAAGCATCGTGACCGTCAGCCGTCCGCCTAAATGCTGGCGGAATTCCTCAAGCCCGCGGAATAGGACCTCCGTCTCCTGTAACTCGGGCGCATCGAAAGTGAAACCGAGTTGCCGCAAGCAGCCGACGATTCGATGAGCATCTTTCACGGGTAAGCCGTGGACGAGCGAGGAATAGATCGCATCGATCGCGACCCCGATGGCCACCGCCTCTCCATGCCGCAACCGAAACTGGCTGATGCTTTCGAGTTTATGAGCCGACCAGTGTCCGAAGTCGAGCGGACGAGCTTCTTCCGCTTCGAAGGGATCGCCGCCGCGCGTAATGTGTTGGAGGTGCCACCGCGCCGATGATTTGATGACTGGGAAAGACGCTTCGGGATCACGCTCCACGATGCGATCGGTTACGGAGCAAATTTCATCGAAGAAGAGTGGATCTTTGAGGAGAGATACTTTCACTGCCTCTGCGAAGCCGCACCGGAAATCGCGTGGCGAAAGAGTATCGAGCAGTTTCGCGTCGTTGATCACACCCCACGGAACCGCGAATGAACCGACCCAGTTCTTCTTTCCAAATAAATTTACCCCGTTCTTAACTCCGATTCCGGAGTCAGCTTGTGCCAGCGTCGTCGTCGGGAGGCGAACGATTCGAATACCGCGGTGAGCAATCGAGGCCGCGAATCCAACGGCATCGAGCATCGCGCCGCCGCCGATCGCGACGACGTAACTGCGCCGATCGAGGTCCGCCGTATTCATCACCTTGAGCATACGTTCGAGGATGTGAATGTCATTCTTGACCTCTTCACCTCCGGGAACAATTTGAACATTGCTCGCTCGACGAATCCGTTCGGGATGGTCTGTGACGATTGATTCGGCCGCTTTGCGAATCCACTCATTCGCGGCGAGCACGGTTTCATCAATCCAAAACTGAACACGGGCCGGTTGATCCCCGCTCGGAGCGAGAATGGAAAGTAGCGTGTCACGATCGGCTCCGAAGACATCGCGAGTGAATCGAAGACGATGAACGAACGGCACCGTGAAAGGAATATCGAAGCTGTCTGTGTCGTTCGAATCCTGCACGAACTGCTCCTCTGGTCACGAAGTACGATGCCTTGCGGTGGTCAGTAGTGGTTGGCGAATCCCGTTCCGGGTTCTTTCTAAGTTAACAGGGCTGACCTCGCGAAGACAAGGGGCCAGCGACGCTAACGAAACACTCTCCTCGCTCAAAGTGAAATTGCCGTAAGGTTGTCAGGATGCGAGGGAATCGTCTGGATCTGAGCTTCCCTCCCAACTCGATGTTTCGGGGAATGGAGAAAGACGTTCCTGTTTTGTCGGTTATTCGTCCGAAACCTGTGGTTCGCTAGACGCCAGCATTGACCCGTCCGCTGTAACCCCACTCTTGAAGGCTGGGCCGCCATTCCGAATTGATGCGATCGACGATCGACTCAGGGAGCTCTCGAAACTTGTTTTTCTGATAGTTCGACACCGATTCGGCATGTCGTTGAACTGGCTCGCGGATCTGCTCAAAGTCGGGAAGATTCAGTTCCCCATAAAGCTTCTCCATCTCGTGGAGAGGAGATGCTTCCAGATCTTCATAGCCGATCTCGTGATAATCACCTGACGGGATCAATCCACGTTCCGCGAAGAAGCAGTCGTACATTTCTCGGTAGATGTCGATGATTCGCCCATCAAGGCTACCTTCATCAAAGGTTTGAAGCTGCGTGTTGCGAAGGAACGTCGCGAGCATCTTCTTTGTCGAAGGATAGACATCGAACGGATTACGATGGATATGAACGAACTTCGCGCCGGGAAATAGCTCGAGAAGAAGCTTGATGCGACACGTGTGGGGCGGCGACTTCAGAACGACACGCTTCCCCGTCTTGTACTGGATCTTCGTCACGAAATAGCGAAACGATCTTTTCCACTCCTCGAGTTCGCCCGCAGCGACATCCTTCATAGTGAGATAGCGATAGTAGTGATTCCAGTTCTTTGGGAAGCTCCATGCCATGTAGGGAGAGTATCCCGTCATCGAGCAGAGGGCGAATTCGTCCTCCGCGGGCGCGACGAAGCTGTTCTCCATGTTGTCGAAGATGCGAGTCTTCGGGAGCATCGACTCGTATCGATCAAGCAACTTCGCCTCTGAGCTCAAGAACCCAAGCGGGAAGACGCACTGATAAAAGTTTGGAAACGAGAAGCGATCGTCCATCGAAACGTATCGCTGCAAGAGCGTGGTTCCACTTCGCCAATGACCCAGCAAGATGAGCGGGGGCTCAAGGGTGGTATTTTCAATCGCGCTCCCGAAATCACGCTGGTCCTTGGCGGCATTCTTCGAGCAAAACGGGCTCGATACCGAAATCAATAACGCACGTGCGAGAAACCTGGGAGCGATGCGATAGCGGTTCAGCTTGAGATGACGAAACCATACAGGCTTCGTCATCCCTTGCAGCGTCGTGAAGAAGTGTTGTGAAAACCAGACTCGCCACGGTTCCCAGCGATCGGGTTCCGCTGCCGTGACGTGGTTCATCGATTCGCACCCGCGTGGGTAACGGTTCCTGCGGCTCCATTCTTTTGAGCCATCGGATCCGCTCCCAATGCCTCGTACGCTTCGAGGATCAAGCTTGCGGTCTCTTCCCACCCGATACAGCCGTCGGTGATGGAAACGCCGTAGGCGAGTTGGCTCGCATTATTGTCGAGCTTTTGCTTTCCCTCGACTAAGTTGCTTTCAAGCATGAGTCCGATGATGTCGTCATTGCCGGCAACTCGTTGAGCGACGACATCCCGCCAAGCGATCGACTGCTTCTTGAAATCCTTGTTCGAATTCGCGTGGCTGCAATCCACGAGCAGGCGAGGGGAGAGGCCGGCCGCGACCAGTCTTTCGGAAGCCTGTTTCAAGTCGGCCGCACCGTAGTTGGAGCCTGTACGGCCACCCCGAAGGATAAGATGGCCGAGCGGATTCCCGTTCGTTTGAACAACGGCGGTGTGACCTTCTTCGTCGATACCGACAAAACTGTGCGGATGGCGGGCCGCTTCCATGGCGTCGATCGCAATTTGCAGATCGCCATCGGTTCCATTCTTAAATCCGACCGGCATCGAGAGGCCGCTCGCCATTTGGCGATGAGTCGGCGACTCCGTCGTCCGTGCTCCGATCGAAGCGAGCGTCACTAGGTCGGCAATGTATTGCGGTGTGATCGGTTCGAGAACTTCCGTGGCGGCGGGGACGCCGATCTCCGCCACGCCCAGCAGAATTTTCCGCGCGAGGCCGAGGCCGGTCTCGATATCGAACGTGTCGTTCAGGTGCGGGTCGTTGATCAGCCCCTTCCATCCGACCGTCGTTCGCGGCTTTTCAAAATAAACCCGCATGACGATCTGAATACGGCTCGCAACTTTATCGGAGACCTTCTTCAACCGCTCCGCATACTCGAGGCAAGAATCTGAGTTATGGATCGAGCAAGGTCCAACGACGACGAGAATTCGCTTGTCGTGACCTTTCAAGATCTCAGTGACCGCTTTGCGATGGTCGACAACAGTCTTGTTGGCGGTTTCCGTCATCGGGAACTGCGACAGAAGATCACGAGGGGCGATCAATGGATGCAGGCCACGAATGTTGATGTTCTGAGTCTGTTGCACGGCTGTTCTCTTGTCGAATGGTCGGTCGTGTCAAACGGCGGAGAGCCCGAATCGCTCGTTCACGAGGTGCTAGTATATCGGTTCAATGGTTGTTGGCCGAGACGGTCTGTCGCGTCGTTTTGCCCTATCGGCCTGATTTTTCGGACAATTCAGTTTCGAGGGAAAGAATTCTCTCGTTTTGGATCAACGTTCCGCCCAGTAGTCGAAGACGACCACCTTTTCGCGGCGGTTTTTGACTACATTCACATATTCCTGATGAGCGGGATGGGCGATGTAGTCGTCTCGATCCTTTTCCGACTTAAAGGTGACGACAAAGACGTGCGTAAACCCCTCTGACTTTCCTTCGCGGCTTACGTTGGTGCCGTTCTCAAAGCCGACGATCGTTTTAATCTTGGTCGGCAGTTGGCAAAAGGTGTCGATCACCTCTTGGATCTCCTTGGCCGGAAGTCCATCCTTGAACTTGTACATGACGATATGCCGGAGCACTTTCTCGGGCTGTTCATCCGCCCTAGCGATGGAACTCGTCATGAATCCGACTCCTAAAACGACCGTCAGCAACATGCCGACGATCAACACGCTCTGCATCAACTTTTGCATCTTTCAGTCCCCCCAGAACAGGGAATCGCCACCCTCAACAATCAGAGCTGAGTCGGATTCGGGGCGTTGCCATAGACCTTCTGCGGATCGAAGACCTTTTCGGTTTCGGTAAAGGTGAGTGCCACGCCGTTCTGCGCGTCCTTTCCGAAGGGGATCTGACGATAAAAGCAGGAACGATAGCCGACGTGACAGCTTGCGCCCCCTTGCACGTCAACCCGGAGCCAAACTGTATCTTGGTCGTCGTCGATGAGAATGGCTTTTACTTTCTGCACCAGGCCGCTCGTCGCCCCCTTGTGCCAAAGAGTCTTTCGACTTCGGCTCCAATAGACCGCTTCACCGAGTTCGATTGTTTTCTTCAGAGCCTCGGCATTCATGTAAGCGTGCATGAGGAGTTCCCCCGTCGCATAGTCGGTGGTGACGACGGGAATAAGACCATGTTCGTCGAACTTCGGAGCGAGATCGTGCCCCTCTTCGACTTGCTCGACGGTCTTTCTTGCTTCGAAATCGATTGACTTGCTCATGATCCAACCCGCATCAAAAGTGGTGTCGGCAACACGGAAGGTATCCGCCCGTGACCGTCAACCACGCTTCTTCTACTCTCGCGAATTTCCCGGCAATCGCTCCGCTCGGGTCATCCACGCCCCACTCAATTCGGGAAAACGACTTCTGCCGACCCCCAGGTTCGCTTTCGCATGCTCCACCTCGTGAAGCAAGCGAACGCCTCCCATTGTTTTACGGAGACAGCGTCACAGTTTCACGATTCGAGGTTCACCGTTCTTGCCGGTGCGGAGAGCGAGCCTTAAAGTCGAAGGGGATGAGTGGCCGGTTTTCTACGGGCTGAGGCGATTCGATGATCAATTCTTCGACGGCGGAATTGCTGCAAACTTGGCTCAGACGACATCTTTCGGCGGAGAATCTCGCTTGGATCGAGGATGGGATTCGAGCCACGCACTCCGGGAATAGGCGAACCTTTTCTCTCACTTTTAGTATGGCCAGCCGCCGATTGGGAAAGGCGGATCTCGAGCCGAAAGCAGAGGACTTGCTCGCGGCGGACGGGGCTCGGCCCGGCTGGAATCCTTCGCGCTGGACTGTCGATCAGGCGGCTCGGACCCTCCTTGTCTTGGCTTTGCCTTCTCAAGACGCTGACGAGTTTGTCACCACGCTCGATCGATTGTTTGCCGCGGCGGATGTCGGGGAATTAGTCGCGCTGTACCAATCGCTTCCTCTTTTACCGCACCCGGAGCGGCACGTCCTTCGCGCCGCGGAAGGGATCCGAACCAATATGAAGTCGGTGTTCGAGGCGGTCGCTCATCGCAATCCCTATCCTTCCGAACAGCTCGCGGAGGGGCCCTGGAACCAGATGGTTCTCAAGTCTCTTTTCATTGGTTCCCAGCTTGATCCAATCGTGGGGCTCGATCGCCGGATGAATCCTGACCTGACGCGAATGTTGTGGGATTACTCGTGTGAGCGCCGAGCCGCTAAAAGATCGATCAACCCCGAGCTTTGGCGATGCATCGGACCATTTGCCGACGATGCGATGATCACGGAAATGACGAGCGTTCTTCGAACGGGGGATCCTCTCGAACGACAGGGAGCGGCGCTTGCCCTCGCGAGTTCTCCGCATCCGGCGGCGGCACGGGGGCTTGAAGAGGACGCTGACGTTCGAAGCTGTTTAACTTCAAAACTTTGGACCTGGCCCTCATTAGCAGAAGCCTTGAGCCAACAAAGTTGATGGATCGTTCTTCGCTATAACAGAATAAACTCATCGATTGAGCCGTCGAAGGCACGATGACAGAGAGGATTCACAGATGACGCTGCGACTGATTGACCCGCATATCCACATGAGTGCTCGAACGACGGATGATTACGAGGCAATGGCGGCTGCTGGCATCGTTGCCGTCATTGAACCGGCATTTTGGCTCGGTCAACCTCGCACCAGCGTCGGAACATTTCAGGACTATTACTCGAGTTTGGTCGGATTCGAACGCTTTCGGGCGGCACAGTTCGGAATTCGTCACTATTGCACGATCGGACTCAATTCCAAGGAAGCCAACAACGAGCCTCTCGCGCGAGAGGTCATCGAGATTCTTCCCCTTTATCTTGCCAAAGAAGGGGTGGTCGCCGTCGGTGAGATTGGCTTCGACGACATGACTTCGACGGAGGAAACGTTCTTTCACCAGCAGGTCGAGCTGGCCAAAGAATTCAATCTGCCGATCATGATTCACACCCCGCACCGGAACAAAAAGGAGGGGACGCTCCGGAGCATGGATTTATGCGACGAGCATGGGGTTCCTCCCCATCGCGTTGTCATCGATCACAACAACGAAGAGACGGTCCAGTCTGTGCTTGATCGGGGTTTCTGGGCGGCATTCACCATCTACCCCAAGACCAAAATGGGGAACGAGCGAATGGTCGAAGTCGTTCGCAAGTATGGATCGGAAAGGATCATTGTTGATTCCTCCGCCGATTGGGGTGTTTCGGATCCGCTCGCCGTCCCGAAGACTGCCCATTTGATGATCCAACGAGGCATTCCTCAAGAGGACGTAGAGACGAGCTGCTATCGAAATGCTCTCGCGGCGTACGGCCAAAGTGGTCAGTTCAATGAATCCGATTGGCTCGAGCCGGCCCCTATCGACCAGCGAACTCTTTTCATGGGAAACAGTGTCCTGCGTGGCCAGCAGCCCAGGGTCGATGAATCCGCCCAACAGGAAATCATCCGCTAACCTCGCAAGTAGAAAAGTGTCGCGCGAAAGTTGGTCTCCTCATTTCGAACGGATTCCAGCGAGAAGAGGGAAACACCAGCCATGTGGCGAGTCGAGGATGAGCATTCAGAGAATTTCGCGGCCAATGGCTGGCATTCACAGCCTCTTCGACGCAAAATAGGATGATCACATCATTTCAGTGTCGGGATTGAGAAAGTCGGGTTGATCATGTCAGACCAGAAACGATCTGAATTCGAACAGGCCACCGAGGAAAGTCGTCCCTCCATCATGGCCGAATTCGTCGACTTTTTGAAGTACAACAAGAAGTGGTGGCTGACACCGATTGTTCTCGTTCTTTTCCTTCTAATGGTGCTCATCTGGCTCGCCGGAACGGCAGGCGGAGGAGCAGCTCCATTCATCTACACGCTGTTTTAATCGCGTTTGGATTCCCTCAGAGAGAATGAGACGAGATGGGATGCCCTCTCGTCTCATTTTCTATTGTCGCCAAACAAGCGGGCATGGTGTGGAAACCAACGTCAATGAGAAGTCCATTCGCCCGGACAATTTGTTGACCGTTTGAGGATGGCACCAGAACAGCGCTCGGCCATTGGTACCCCATCGCATGGTCAAGGTTACTTATTCTTCGATGAGACCAAACTCCCCTTGACACAATTCGCAACACGTCGTGGACTACACCCGTCTATTCACAGGTTCATGGATGATACCTGACGTTCGCGTGTCACCCAAAACTCGGACTAGGTGGTCTGGGATGGTTGGGTAAAAGTTGCGGGCAGGGAATGCCGAAACTTTGCCGACTCTGTCGGCCAAGCGAGCGTTCGAGGGGAAAGAGGATGCTGCTGAGCCCTCCTCCCTCTTGAAGTGTCGGGTAAGATTAGGGGCACGCGGGATTCGCCAAGATTCCGAGTGCCTGCTTCACCTAGAGGTACACCATGAGCCAGTCGTCGCGCAGTTCGCGGCGGGTCTCCCGATCCGTCCGGCCCCTTCAAACCGTATTTGACGTCACGTTGGCGCATGAAGCTCTTCCCTTGGTTCGGCGGATCGTCACGGACATCGCTCGTCACAAAATCCGCCTGAATGGGGCTCAGCTCGAACGCAGACGCATCTCCACGGAAGTTGCGGAGAATCCTCGCCGGCGTTTCCAGCTTGAGGACGAAATTCGCGAACTCCGCAACGAACTCCGGTCGGTAATCGATGAACTCCACCGTGTCGGGGCGACATTGCTCGATCCCGTCCGTGGAGAGATCGGTTTCCCCACGATTGTGAATGGCAGTCTCGCGTACCTCGTCTATCGGGCCGAGGATGATGCGATCCTCCATTGGCGTTACCGTGATCAGGCCAAACTTCGGGCACTTCCCGAACATTGGAAGTCGACTCCGTCAATTTCTCGACTGGAAGAAGAGGAAGGTTTACTCGTCTAACGTTTGCCTTCATTCCCATCTTCGAACTCAAACGAGTGACATGTCTATGTCACTCGTTCTCGTTTCTTGACGTGTCGACAGCGCTCGTGGGATGTTACTCAAAGCACCAATGACGGTTATCGGTTTGAGAAGGATTCTACATAGTGCCGAAGAATCGTGAATTTCATTCCATCACTCAAAGATTTGGGATTCATGTCCCGGTTTAAAAGAAGTAAAATCCGTTCATCGTTACTCGCGATGACGTGCAGGGAAGATCCCTCAACGCATCGCTGTCCGGTGTGGTTATAAATCAGAGCAACAATATTTGGGGTTCGTGCGTGGTTCCTCTCCCGTCTTTTCACGCACAAGGTTGAGGCTGTCAAGCGAGTGACGCTTTCCCCATTTCGGAACGTTCTTGGCTCTGAGGATCGCACCGTCGTGTCGACTTCAATTCCGATTTGGCAACAATTGCGCCGCGATATCGATGAATTGCCCACTCATCCCGCGGTTGCCCATCGAATCATTAACGTTGCGGGGGACGGACAAGCAGTCTCCAATCGCGACCTCGAAGAAGCGATTCTTCACGACCCCGTGAAGACCGCCAGCATTTTGAGATTGGCCAACAGCGAACTCTTCGGCAAGAGAGGACGCATCGCCACGATCGGCCATGCGGTATCTCTCATCGATCCGCATCTCGTGCGCATTACCAGCCTGCATTTCTCCTTCACCCATGATCCATCTCAAAAGCCATCGTCGTCTCGTTGCTGTTATTGGCAGAGAAGTTGGCTAAAGTCCCTCATCGCTCGCCGACTTGCTTCGTATTTCCCCGCCATCGGATCGGATGAAGCGAGGGTCGCCGGACTGCTGGCAGACATCGGTTCTTTGATACTCGCCACCTCGGTCATCGATCATGATTCAGTATCGCCGCAAACAGAGCGAGACCATCGATCGAGTCTCGAATCCGAGCAGAAACGTTTCGGTATGTGCCGATACGACGTCAGCGGCAAAGTGTTCGAAGAGTGGCACTTCCCGGAATTTCTGTGTGCGGCGGTTCGCGTGCATCACCAAGAGGATTTCGGCGTGTCATTGACCGACCGGGCCCGCGAACTTGCGAAGGTGCTTCACCTCGCAGAGGCGATTATCCGTCTACCGATAAGGAATGACCTGAAACATGACACGACGGAAATGGAGAAGCTGACGTCTCGATTCGTCGGTTGGACAGGGCTCGCGACGGGCGAGGCCAATCGAGTTATGAGTGCGGTCATCGAAATGTCCAGAGAGACGAATCCAGCGTTCGAGGAAACATCGCATCAAGTCGATCGACTTCGTGAACGCGCACGGCTTGCACTCTTTCAGGTCGGCCTCTCCACCGCCCAAGCACTCTCCGCCTCAACCAAGCAAATGCAGGAGATTGAACGCCAAACGGAGGAACTTCGTCGCCAGCGAGATCGATTGAAGGAACAAGTCGCGCTCGATCCTCTACTGGGCATTGCCAATCGAAGACATTTTGATGTTCGTCTCGAGGAGGAATTCAAGCGGTGCATGCGAAATGGACAACCGCTCTCCCTCATTCTGTTCGACCTCGATCATTTCAAGCAGGTCAACGACACGTATTTGCATCAAGCAGGCGACGAAGTTCTAAAGTCAGTCACTCGCCTCATGCGGAAATGCCTTCGTTCTTCGGATGTGCTTGCTCGTTACGGCGGTGAGGAGTTTGGCGTTATCTGCCCGGAGACCGACCAGGAAGGGGCGATCAGTCTTGCCGAACGAATGAGGCAGTCGCTCGAATGCCTGGAAATTCGTCATCGCGATTATGTGCTGCACATGACGGCCAGCTTCGGCGTCGCAACGATTGAAGATGCTCGCGACGTTCGAGGTCCGGACGACCTCGTTGACGTGGCGGATCATCATCTTTTCGAATCGAAGCGATCAGGACGGAATCAAGTCCGACATGGTCTCTGTCCCGATCCAACGCGAGTCTTCCGCGGTTCCACCGGAAAGATCTATTCGGCCGATTGAGCCAAGCGGATTCAATTCTCGTCCAAGCGTCGCGGCGAAGAGGAGGACGATACCACAATCGCTAGCGCGACTATTCCGCTCGCGATCAGCACCGATCCGGAAATCATTTCCATTTGAGCGACGGGAAGGACTCGAGGGGCATCCAAACCAATCGAGGAATGGAGTCGCGAATAGCTCTGTGCGATCAATAGAGAACCAATCCCAATTGCAATACCCGAAAGGAGAAGAGACGCGAAGCGGATATTGGACGAGTACATGAAATTCCTCCGACATCTATTAACGCGATCATCTGAGCGAGACCAGCGAGTATACCTTCGACCGATCAGGTCACACCGTTTGGTAACGAGCCTTGCCCTTCGCCAGTTGGCAAGATTTACGATCTGGCAGAGATGTCAGTGGTGAACTACGCCCGACCTAAATACAATGCCACTATCGGTCAACGAAGACTTCAGCAATATTGAGCGTGCATGAAGTGTCCTTTCTGCAAAAACTTGGATTCGCGCGTGGTCGATTCACGCGTTAGTGGCGAGGGATTCACCATTCGTCGCCGCCGGGAATGCCCGAAGTGCCAGAATCGCTTTACCACGTACGAACAAGTCGCCGAAACCAAAGTGACCGTCATCAAAAAAGACCACTCCCGCGAGCCGTTTGATAGGGAAAAGATTCGAATTGGTGTGGCGGTCGCCTGCTATAAACGCCCAGTCAGTCCTGAGCAAATCGACAATCTCATCGCGGAAGTCGAGGCATCGGTGCTCGGCCGAAACGAAGCGGAAATCACCAGCGGCGAAGTCGGCGAGTTCGTCATGGAGCACCTCCGAAGTCTCGATCAAGTCGCGTATGTCCGCTTTGCCTCGGTCTATCGTGAGTTTCAGGACGCCAGCGATTTCGAGTCCGAAATTCGTCATGTCCTCGCAGGACAACCGAGAACTGAGTAGCCGCTCATTACTTCAAATCCTGTACGTCAAATCACTGTTCTTTTATTCAGACGGGTGTGCGCCGCCGGAACTTTTGCGTATTCCTGTCTGGCACCGTTCGGGCACCCCTTTTCATCCACACAGATCAATAAGATGGTATTCGTCTGGTCCTCCAAAAGCAGGGATGCCGAACTGCGAGGGGCTCTTTTGTGAGTTTGATGGGTCCTGATGTATCTTCGGAGTCCGCCGGGGCGGTTCCTTGGGTACGCAAACGAGACGGACGAATTGTTTCGTTCGATGCCGCCAAGATTGCCAGCAGCATTCTCGCTGCGCACGAATTGGTGGACGTCGAGAATCCCGCTTTCACTGCCCAAGAGTTGACCCAAGCCGTCATTCATTTTCTCTCCGAGCGCACAGCGGGACAAATTCCATCCACCTCCGAGATTGCGGAAACGATCGTCACAGTACTAAGAGAAGTGGGCCAAGGGCCGACCGCCCAAATCTTCCACGATTATGGCATTCGGCGCGATCAGCTCCGATTAACAAAGATCGAGAATTCTACATCAGCGGTGAGTTCGGGAGTAAGCCCTGTCCCCACGGAAAGTAGCACCTTTTGGGATAAGGCGGGTCTCGTTGAAAGGCTCGAAGCGGAAGTTGATCTGGATGAGGCGGCGGCTCGTGAAGTCGCCAGTACTGTCGAGCATCGTTTGATCGCAACAGGACTCTCTCATCTTTCACCGGGACTGATCGACGAATTGGTCTATTGCGAACTGTTCGATCGTGGCCTGGAGAACCGTTGGCGAAGAAATCGGATGATCGACCTGCCGACCGCGACGGTGGAGCAGGCGGCCTCATTCCATCAAGAGCCTGGGGAACTGCTCGATTGGGCGGGACGCGAAGTCTTGCGACGGTTCGCGCTGAGAGAAGTCTATTCGCGCGATGTGGCTGTTCTCGTCGAGGATAGACTGCTTCGTCTCATGCCTGATGCATCGCCGGTTCACTTGGCGGCAATGTCGTTAAGCTTGGGACCGCGCGAGGCGCGCTTTCGCGATATCGATGACGGGATCGATTACCTCGAACGCCGATTGGATGAATCGGTCGCCCAAGTCTCTTCGGTGATCGCAGTCGACGCACTTGATGCTTGGCTCGCGCTCGTGGGAGGGGGCGATGCCGATGCGGCTCATGCCGCACTCCGAGTCGCGCATCTGTTGACGAGAGTCCTGAGGGAGCGACGTGTTCGAATCATCGTCAATCTTTTTGGCCAAGTACCTGCTGATCTCGCAAATCTTTGGTCGAAGGGAGCTCTCTTTCCGGAAAAACTTGGTGAGTTGCACGACCGCTGGACGAGCGATTTTGGAACTCATCTCGCGAATCAACTGAAACCACGTACGCGGGAGATGGATCGATGCCGCATCGATGTTCATCTCGACGCCGTCGAAACACCGGAGCAGCTTGAACTCCTCGCTGCCAGGTGGTTGCGATGGTCTGAACGGGGTCTATCGATCGCATTTGCTTTCGATCGGCCCACTTGGTCCGCCGGAGAAGGATTGATCGGTTCGCTTGGCCAACCACAGTCCGTCATTGAATACGTCGGCATCGATCTAGGGCGTCTTCTCGAACGTATCGGTCCTGACGACGACGGGTCACTTTTCGTTCGTCGGCTCGATCTTCTCTGCGATTCCGCGGTTCGCCTCGGATTACAGAAACGGGAATTCCTCCGGCAGCGGCGCGGTGACGAACAAAATATCGGCGGGGCTGTTGTATTTTGCCCTCTCGGCATCGAACATTTGGGAGAGCGGCTCAAGGGGAAGGGAATCGGCGGTGATGAGGCCGGCCTTTCGTTGACAGAGCGCGTGCTTCGCCGGATGTCGCAGCGTCTGACCCGTGAGTCAAAGCATTACCGGCTGGAGTGCCGGATCGATGCGGGCCCGGGTGACTGGGCAACGGCCGAGATTCCAGCGGTCGGGCCTCGGGGAAAGAAGGGTGCTGCCGCCACCATTCTGACAGCAGGGAGAATGCATGCTGCGATGGGGGGAGGGACGACCAAGCTTCGGCTTCCCGAATCCCCTCCGATGGAAGGGATCGCGAAATTGATCACCTTGGCGGCCAGAGAGTCCCCGACCTGTCGATTAGTGCTGACGGCTCCTCCCCCCGACCGGCAGCCCCGTCTCTTCGAATAGTCACCGGACCGTTTGTCGGTCGTACCGGTGAGGCGGCCTTTGACGGATCAAACCCGCTCCGAACGCTTTTTGATTCCCTTTGCCGGCCGCGTCGATCGCCGGCATTCGGGATAATTCCGCTACAGTGTCTTTTGGAAGAGCTTCATGGCGAGTCCTTCGACAATTTCGGCTCCTTCGCGGTTGGCTCGCATCGTCAGCTTACGCGCCTACCATGTCCGGATTCCGCTTCGAAAGCCGATCGTCCATGCGTCTCATTCCCGTACGGAAAGTGACAACGTCGTCGTCGAATGCCGTCTGTCCGATGGGACGGTTGGTTTCGGCGAAGGGGTGCCGCGGGATTACGTTACCGGGGAGACGATCGACTCCAGCATCGACCTTCTTCGCCGGACGGATTGGTCCCATCTGACGACGGATGTCAGCTCTGTCGCCGATGCGTTTGACGTATTGCATCGGATCGAGCTTCCGTCGGTTCCTGGGGATGACAGGGGTTGTCGAGGGAACGCCGCTCGCTGCGCCGCCGAAATCGCCGTCTTTGATGCATTCGGGAAGTTCCTCGGCAAAAATATTTCTGAACTGCTGATGGAGGCTCGCGAGTACGGCGACATATTGAAACTTCGCAAATCATGCCGCTATAGTGGAGCGATCACCTCAAAGCCGTCCCTTCGCAAGGAAGTCATCTCCGCGTTAAAGATGCGATTCAACTGGTTCCCGCACTGTAAAGTCAAAGTGGGTACCTCGGGCCAGAACGACCCGCGCCGGCTAAGGCTCTTTCGAAAACTGCTTGGGACGATCGATATTCGGATCGACGCGAATGAAGCCTGGAAGCCGGCGGAAGCGGCGGAGCGTATTCGTGAGCTCGAACCCGCGCGGATTTCCGCGGTGGAACAACCTCTCCTGCACGAGGATTTCGATTATCTCCCCGCGCTTTGCCAGGCGGTGAAAACGCCGATCATGCTCGACGAATCACTCTGCAGCCGGATTGACGCAGAGCGCGCGATTAAGGCCAAAGCGTGCAAGCTCTTCAACATTCGATTGTCGAAGTGCGGCGGAATCTTTCCTTCCCTTGATCTCGCTCTCATGGCGCATCGGGCAGGGCTCGGTTATCAACTCGGATGTCAGGTCGGCGAAACCGGAATCCTCTCGGCGGCCGGGCGTGCATTCGCCTGCACCGTGCAAAATATTCGTTACCTCGAGGGGTCGTACGATCAGTACCTCGTTCGTGAACGATTGACGAAACAGAACCTCAGTTTCGAATGGCGCGGCTGGGCGCCTCGCCTCAAGAGTCCGGGGCTCGGCATCGATGTTGAACCCGACCGGCTCGCGAGTGTCACCATTCGGGAGATTCCTCTCTATGGGCAGTCCTGAACTCTTCCCGATCGATGAGAATCGTCCTGTCACGGTGGGGGGCATTGGCTCCCTCCAAGCCGATGACGGCTACACCCTTCGGTATCGCCGCTATCGAGCCGTCGCCGAACCGCGCGCGATTGTTGTCTGTGTGCACGGCATTCAAAGTCATGCCGGTTGGTACGATGCCAGTTGCAGGCATCTTTCCCATCAAGGATTTGAAGTCTTTTTCGTCGACCGCCGTGGAAGTGGCATGAACGGCGAAGACCGTGGGCACTGCACCGGCATCAAGCAATTGACTACCGATGTCGTCCGTGCGATCGAACATGCACGGAACGAAGTTCCTGGGCGACCAGTGTTTTTGATCGGCATTTCGTGGGGAGGAAAACTCGTCACGGCAACGTTGAAGTCGCAGCCCGATCTCGTTGATGGGCTTGTTCTCGTTTGCCCCGGTTTCTTTGCCAAGATCGGTCCCACTTTTCGCGAGCGAATGATTATCGGCGGCTCATTTCTGGTTTGGCCTCGCCGCCCCGTGCGTGTCCCGTTGACCGAGCCTTATCTCTTCACCGATAGCTTTGAATGGCAAGAGTTTTTGGCGCACGACCGCCGACTGCTTCGCACAGGAACCGTTCGACTCCTGATGACCAGCGTTTTTCTCGACGGCGTCGTTCGAAACGCTCCCAAGCAGATCAAAACTCCCGTGGTCACCTTCCTTGCGGGAAAAGACCGGATTATCGATAACGATCGAGTGCGAAACTATGTCGCCCGATTCGCATCGTCCGACAAACAAGTCATCGAATATCCGTCTTTTCATCACACGATTGAATTCGAGGCGGATCCTCGCCCCTTCTTCCGCGACTTGACGGATTGGCTCAGCGTTCGGACCGAACGATACACGAAGCCGACACGCTTGAGCGGTTAAGAGCGGTGAGTCTTCGAAAAGGATGAATTGCAAGATCAATTCTTCGCAGGAATGATTCTCATGACGAGCCTTGCCCTGTCCCCGGTGCGCCGCACCTCGCTCAAAAGGGTGGCAAGTTCCGGCTCGATGGGACCCTCGTGAATGGTCTTTCGATTGACCTTGATGGTCAGTTTCGGATCGTCGAACTGAATCAATGGCGGTGATAGATGTATTCGAAGTGACTCAAGTCCGGTCGTTTCGATGGAGAGGGTGTTGCCGCGTGTCAGTTCTCCCATTAGTTTCGCGGGTTTGATTCCTTTTTTCTTGTCGAATAGCTTCGGCGCGATCGTCGCATTGGGAAGAAACGAGTCAACCTCGAGCCAATAGAAACGTTTGTCCGAGTGACGCGCGGAGGCTCCCTCGATCTTGACTGGAAATGGGTCCCTCTTCTGTCGTTTGATCCATTCGACGATGTGAGGTAACTCGGACTCGTACCATCCTCGACCACGACCCAAATAAAGCACCGACAAGGTCGGGTCTCCATTACGAAAGACACGATCGAGATAGTCACTCATAATCGCGGGGTTGTCACCGTTCAGTCTGCCGTCGACTGCATAAATGGGCAGATGGCTTAGATTTCGCCAGTAGTATTGCGAATAGAATTGGGGCACTCCGCAGATCGAAATAAGGCCGGCAATTTCGTCGGGATGACTGATGCCGAGATCAAAGGCCGCGAAAGCACCGATTTCATGTCCCGTCAGAAAGATGCGGTTGGAATCGATGGAGAACCGACGACGCATATCCGCGAGCACCGCCAGGTAGCGAGCGTGTTCATCAAGCGAGTACTCATAACCCTTTTTCTCCTCGATGATATTGGTTGGTGCGACCAGAACCGCCCCCAACCGGGCGGCCGCATTTTGCCAGAATTTGAGTTGACCCTCCGCCGTCGATCCCACGCCGTGTAACGTCAGTATCGCCGCGTGCTCCCGCGTCCGATCGTAGTCCGGCGGCAAAACCACCAGATAAGTGACTGAGAGTGCATCTGTTTTGAGATCGACGGTGATTGTCTCCCCCTCTTTCGATTCCACGGCGGGCGCGGGTAAGAGCGGAATCATGGCGGCGGCTAATTCAGGCGTCAGCTTGGCGGCGCGGGCTTTATCAAGTGCGATTTCGAAATTCTCTTCCGATGTTGCGTGGACGCATGCCTGTAGCAAAGACCTCCACTCGGCGAACTGCTTCGCCTGCTCCGTCTCTTGCTGCGCTAACTTGGGACCGGCTACCCAACCGGTGACGGCGAGCGAAAGCTGCCGGACCGGTGTCGAATCGGGTTGATCAGAGAGTGCGAGCAATGGTTCCAGTCGATTGATGTTCGCGGGGCTCACGAGAGTGACGATTTCCTCCGCCACCTTTCGCGCGGCGGGTGGAACGCCGGCGGTCGTTGTCTTCGCGAGGCTTTTTGAAATCATCTCCCGGGCTCTGGCAATGTCTCCCTCGATCTTATCCATCGATTCTTTCGTCGACTGCCAAAGAGGGATGTCCAATTCTGGTGGACCCGAACGAAGCAATTCGTCAGTGATTTTTCGCGCCGTCCTGAATTGCCCGGTGCTAATCGCGTGTTTCACGACCGCGAGTGCCTGTTTACTCAACGTCTCCGAAAGCTGCTTCTCCAGCTTCGTTACGCGATCCATGGAATCAGGAAACTCTTTCTTAATACTCGAAAGTTCTGTGCGAGCAGGCGAAAAGAGTTTCGCTTGAATCAGAAAGTGAGCCAGCTTGAGTCGATCGGGCAGGGAATCGCTTTTCGTTAGTCTCTTTAAGACGCTGACAAGTTGGTCCGTCGGCATCTCCTCCAGGAGTAGCATTGACTTCCACGTGTAATTGAGTCCATCGACGATCAAGTATCGCGGTGTGATCGATGTGATGGCTTGATGAACCGCTATCTCCTTCTTGTCCCTGTTGATGAGGTTCACCGTGCGGCGACCGAAACTATCGAAGGGTTCGGCTTTGCCGTGTCCCTGAATAAAGTCAATTCTTCTTCCAACCTTTGGAAGAGATTCGTTCAGTGAGTACGTTTCGTCCGGTTCTTGATCGGACGGGTTCGGATCGATCTTGAGTACCTGCTTTGAGGAAAACGTGTAGCCGCGAAGTCCTTCGGTGACGAGGACTTGAAATTCGGTTGATGAGACGTTGCCAGAGATCTCGAAGCCGTCTTTGAGTAGTAGTTGATCGCCGCGACTTGAGGCAACCGAACTGAAGAGAATCGAGAGACAAAAGACGATAGAAACGCGCCGTCCAAACAACATGCGAACCCGCCTCGCCCGTGGAACTTGTCGAATGCATTGTAGACGAGGCCGTGAAGTATTGCGCGTTCTGGATAAATGAAAAGGCCCCAACGCAATTTCTCGCGTGGGGCCTTCGCCTTGAGTGAAGGGCAAAGAGCGCTGTCAGGCGGTCGCTGCCGCCGTCTTCGCTTCTCTCTTTTCCTCGTGATATTCCTGTTCGGTGTTCACCGCCCAGATATTGGACTGATCCGTTCGACCGGCCAAGATGTTATCGACGGCCGTCATCGCCGTCAGCATCGAATGATCCTGATTGTTGTACTTGTGCATCCCGTTTCGACCGACCAGGAATAGGTTTGTGTACGCCCCTAAGAACTCTCGAATCTCCCCTAAACGATCGTATGTCCCGAAGTATGCAGGATACGTTTTTGGCACGCGAAGAACGGTGGCGTCCAGAACCTCGGTCTCTTCAATGATTCCGATTCGTGCCAACTCTTCCTTGCCGAGCTGGATCAACTCCTCGTCCGTCCGGTTCCAGAGATGATCCCCTTCATTGCAGAAGTATTCGAGGCCGAGCCATACCTTGGTCGGGTCGGCCACGAGGTAAGGACTCCAATTGTTGAAAATCTGGAGTCGACCGACGAGTACATCGGGTTCTTGGACGTAGATCCAGTTGTCTCGGATCAAGTCGTCTCCTCGTTTATCGCTTGCATCGCGAACTTTGAGCGTGTTGACGAGAAGTCCGACCGTCATGAAATCGCGGTACATCAGCCCGTCACTGATTTTGAGGAGATCCTCATCGACCGCGGGAGACATGGCTCGCATCAATTCTTTGATCGGCATCGTCGAGAAGAAGACATCTCCCTCGATTGTCTCGAGTTCTCCTGTCTTCTGGTCGCGGGTGGTAACGCCGACGATCTTACCCCCTCGGCGATGAAGAGTGACGACATCATGCTCCATGTGAATCTGTCCGCCCAACTCCTGGACTTGGCGCGCGACTTCTTCCCAGAGCTGGCCCGGGCCATGTTTGGGATAGAGAAAGCGTTCAATGAGGCTGGTCTCTACACCTTTTTGCGCGATGCCGCTCGACCGACGAAAGATCTTGCCGACCGCATGGGTAATCGCTTTGACGATGTTGAGCCCTTTGATTCGCTGAGCTCCCCACTCCGCACTAATCTGATGACAAGCAAGGCCCCAAACCTTTTCGGTATAGGATTTAAAAAATGTCTGATACAACTCGCGTCCAAAACGATTGATGAAGAATTCTTCGAGGTTCTTCTCGTCCCGTATGGGAAAGAGAACGCTCTTGATATAGCTGAACCCGATCTTCATGCTGCGAATGATGCCAAGTCCACGAAGCGTCCCCATCGACAGAGTAATTGGATAATCGAAGAACTGTCGAAGGAAATAGATGCGGCTCTTCCGTTCACGAACCAGCATCACCAAGTCTTCCGTCTCTGGATCGTGACTGGTGCCTTGGTTCTGAACGGTGCGCGTTTGATTCTGATAGTGGATCTGGAACTCGTTTTCCTCGTTCCCCTCCATCGGCATCACTTCTGCCCACCACTGCATCACTCGATCAGACTTTGAGAAAAAGCGATGCCCGCCGATGTCGATTCGATTTCCCTTATAATTGACCGTCTTGGCAATTCCGCCGATGCAATCACTCTTCTCGAAGATGATCGGTACGACATCTGATCGCTTGAGGAATTCGTAAGCGGCCGTCAGTCCTGCCGGACCAGCTCCGATGATGATCGCGCGGCGAGGACCGCGATGGTCGATCACGGTCGGCGGTGTATCCGGGCCGGCTGTGGTCATCGACGGTGTCAGATCGCGGTTTTCCATGACGGATTCCATGACGCTTAATGCTCCTCAGTGGGGATCGAGAACAATGAATCAACTTGTGCCGAATGAATGGTCCGTTGCGCCTTTCGAAGTTGCGCGCAGTCATAGATCCAGACACCATCTCGGGTACTCGATGGGATCGTCGGCACTTCGTAAGGTAGAACGATGAAATCGAGGTCGGCTTCATTCGCGAGAGCTAAGACATCGGCTGGAGAGACGGGTCGCGATTTCTCCGTCGGTCCATACACTCTACCCAATCGTTCCCAGGGAATGAATGGACCAAGCGAACGAAGCTCCCGCATTTCGAAAGGTCGAACCAGATCGATTCGTCTCTTTGCCTCGATCGCCGTATCGCGACGAAAGATCGCTCCCTGGACTTGGACAAAGTGGTAGTAGGAAGTCGCAGGAATTCCGAACCAAATATTTCGGATATCCGTCGGCCAGTAAATGTTGGGAATCCGTTCATTCGGCTTGGTCACTTCCCGAATGAATGCGAGCCCACCGGCATCACGAACCGCATCGGTCGAAGTCCGGGACCAACCATTGAATAGCAGGGCTAGTAATGCGATGCTTCCGGCTCGCATCAGAGTGCTGCGAGCATTTCCTTGATGGAATGTGACCAGCAGCGTCAGGGCCGCTGCGATAACAAGGGGAAGGAAATCTCCCACAATTCGAATGGCAATCGAGGCTAGCGTGACGGCATCACCCATGTAGGCCAATTGATCGATGGATTGAACGCAGGCGGCCGTATTCGCGATGGCGCTGATTCCGCAAGATCCAATGACGGCGATGAATGCCGCCGACCAACGGGCATTACCTTTGTTCGGCTTGGTACTGAAGATGTTCACCGCGAAGACGGCAAGCGCGATCATCCCCGCTGTCATCATCCAAAAGAAGCTCTCGTCCCACATGTAGGGAGGACGAAGTCGACAAATCCATACCGTAAGCAGAATGGCAAGGAGTTTTCCTCCGTGGCCGCCAATTCCCCATTGTTGATACGCGACGAGCGGTGCCAGCGCGACGGCGAAGAATTCCACGAGCCACAGCGATCGCATTGGTTGCGACTGCAAAACAACCGGAATGGGAAAGAGCTCGGCGACCAACGAGAGAAGTAATCCGCCGACTCCGATCGTCAACGCGGAAGCGGGAAGCCAACGAAAGCGTGGTGCGATCGTGAACGACGCGACGAGAAGAATGGCGGAGGTAAACAGAATATTCACCCAGTCCTCCGCTAACCAATCCGATGGAAAGCATTGAGGACTGATCGCCTGAACGATCGCTACCCAATCGTGATCCATGTACTTCATTCGCCCGGTGGCCATAAAAGCCGCCGCACCGATTACTCCAAGAACGGCACCGAGAGCGGCAAATGAACGTATCCATCGCGGTTTGTTCTTCGACAGATGCCAACAACCAATGAGTCCGATACCGGGGAGAGCCATTAATGGATGAATGGTCATCGCCAAGAGAAGACAGAGCCACGCACGTGCCGGTCGATCCTTCAATAGTTGGGCGATTCCGAGGAGAGCGATCGCCGTCGCCGGGAGACGAGCGGTGAGAAACGGCTCATTGACGTTGAAAATGCTCCAGCCGCCGTAAGGCAATCCACAGACGGTGAGCACGATCAGCGTTATGACCGCAAGGAATCGATCGGTGATTAGTTGCGTAACGATCGATATCTGAGCTAACAAAAAGACAGCGAGAGATACGAGATAGCCGGTGAAAAACGCCGCTGATAATCCCAGAAGGGCAACCAGCGGACTCATGATCGGTGAAAACGCCGAGTATTCATCCTGCGAACCAAAAAGAAAGAAGAGATCGCGGGCGTACGAATTCCCACTCGAACGATGAAGAGCTTGGATGCTGTAGAGCTGAGCGTCGTGGACGAATCCTCCGTAGGGACTCGTCCAGAGTCGAATGCCGATAAGCATCAACATCAGCGTCACGGTAGATCCAGCGAGCGCTGCGGTGTTTTGGTGGAAGCGGTGCCACGCACGAGCGATTGGAGTCGACGACCATTCCGTTTCGAGCGGAAGAGATGCTTGGCCGGACGTGTAGTGACTGACCGAATCAAGACGCTGTCGGCGAGTCGTATTTGTCGTCGCAGCGTCCATGAGGTCAACTCGTTGGTGAATCCCGTCCCTGCTTCTCTCACCGTCGAAACGAACGCATCGAGTCATGGCTATTTGAATCAACGGAGAGCCCAATCACGACGGACGGGAATCTGTCGAGCGTGAGCGATTGATCGAAGCCGAAGAGGGAATGTTCGCGGTAAGTCGTGTTACCTCGCGCAGTTTTCCCGTATTTTCCTCAGAAAGATCGGCTTCGAACCGGTGAAACCTAGCTCGTGTTGAAATGGGGAGCAACTGAGTGGGACACATTGGCATGGGGATTCGGGGTTCGCATTGTTCCGGTTGAAGGGATGAAATGGGATTCAAGTCGACTTACTTGAATCGCGCGGCTATCTTGACGGGTATTCAAGGAGGATCTCTCTAACTGAGAGCATTCACAACACCTCTCTCTCCAATCTGTCGCGACTGCCGATTACTGTTCGGATTCGCAGGGGGATGATTTGCCAATGGGTTGGATCTCGAAATTCGTTTTCGCGGGATTGTTAGTTGCGGGACTGGTCAGTGACGGTCGAGCGGCGGAATTCGACTACCAAGTCGGGCGAGGCATTGCCGATGTGACCGGCCCAGCGTTCGGCATTCAAATGCTTGGGTATGTTCGCGCGGACCAGATTTCCGAGGGGATTCAAACGCGACAATGGGCACGCGCCTTCGTCATGGCTGATCCTGCCCAAAAGAATCGAATCGCGATCTGCATCGTCGATATCGCATTTCCGACGCACACTCTCAAACTCGACGTTCTGGATCGCCTGAGAAAGCAGATCGGCGATGTCTACAGACAGGACAACCTGATTCTCGCCGGTACGCACACGCATGGCGCGGCGGGAGAGTATCATCATCACCTCGCCTCGAGTCCGCTAGGAGGCCGATTTTGCCAGCCCTATTTCGATGCTCTCGCGGAAGGAATTGCCGAGGCCATTGAAATCGCTCACCGTGATCTACAGCCGGCGAATATCTATATCGCCCAGGGAGAGGTGACTGGGGGAGGTGCCAATCGTTCGCTCCCAGCTTACATGAATAACCCTCCTGAGGAGCGAGAGAAGTACAAGACGAACACTGACACTGGGATGACACTTCTCAAATTCGTCGGCAAGAACGGCGATCTCGGGATTCTGAACTGGTTTGCCGTCCACCCGACTTCGATGAGCAATGACTTCAAGCTGATCACGGGCGACAACAAGGGTTACGCGGCTTACAGCTTTGAACGATCCATGGGAACGAAATACACAGGAAAGAATGAATTCGTGGCCGCGTTCGCCCAGGCCAATTGCGGTGACGTTACACCAAAGCTGAACTTAGATGGCACGGGCCCAGGAAAGAACGACACGGAATCGACCCAAATCATCGGAGAAAGACAGGCGAATACCGCTCGCGAACTCTTCAAAAATGCCACTGAAAAGTTGTCTGGCCCGATCGATATCAGACATACCTTCATCGATTTTTCCAAGCTTGTCGTGGCGGACGAGTTCACGGGGCAGGGGGAGCGGCATCTTTGCCCCTCGGCATTCGGTTATTCCTTCGCAGCGGGCTCCACCGAAGACGGGAAAGGCCATCCTCTCTTTCGAGAGGGAATGACCGAACAAAATCCGTTGATCGATAACATCATCAAAGCTGCGGTAAATCCTCCTCCCATCAGCGACGAATATCGCAATTGCCAAAAGCCGAAGGCGATCCTTTTTGCGACAGGACTCTATCAACCACCGATGCAGGAGCAGGTGCTGGCTGTCAGTGTCGTCCGCGTCGGGCCGCTTGCGTTGGTGGTGGGTCCGTGTGAATACACGACGATGACCGGTCGGCGATTCCGCGAGGCTGTCGGCAAAGTTCTTGGGATCGATCCGAAGTTCGTTGTTATTTCCGGCT
>JAIEPU010000082.1 GCA_019748235.1 bacterium | reverse complement strand
ATGGGTGGATTTGAGCCGAGTCGCTAAGATTGATGTTCAGTCCACGGAGAAATTTCATCCTCCCTCCAGCATTGTGACTCGTGACACAGACGGTTTCTTCATTCCGGTCGCGGATGGTCAAGCCACCGCGACGGTCACCTACGGCGATAAAAAAGCGGAGGCAAAGATCAAAGTCTCCGGCAGCACGCAAGCGAGACCCGTCAGTTTCGTTCGTGACGTCATGCCGATCCTTTCGAAGTCTGGATGTAACTCCGGCCCTTGCCATGGGACGCCGAAAGGGAAACGAGGATTCAAGCTTTCCCTTCGTGGATACGATCCCGCATGGGATCACGAGCAGCTTGTGACCGATCTTTCGTCAAGACGATTCAATCGCTCACGTCCGAACGACAGTCTTCTATTGCTCAAACCGATCGGTGAAGTTCCGCACGAGGGAGGAGTTCGTTTCGAGCGGGACAATCGTTACTACAAGGTTTTGCAGCAATGGATTCGTGAGGGGAATAAACAAGACGTCACTCAGACGACTCGAGCGAGTGGCATTCAAGTCTTCCCCGAGCACACTTCCCTTCGCGAACCAGGGTCTTGGCAAGACATGGTGGTCGTCGCCGCATTCCCCGATGGAAGCCGTCGTGATGTGACGCGCGATGCCGAGTTCACGGCAAGTCCCGATTTCGTCGCGACCGTCACACCGAACGGCCGTATTCATGCGGTTCGCCGGGGCGAAGTGGCGATTCTCGTTCGCTACGAGGGAAATTACGCGGTCAAATACTTCTCGGTCCTCGGCGAGCGGCCGGGTTACGCATGGACTTCCCTTCCTGCTTGGAATTACATCGATACCCACGTGTATCACAAACTTCAGAAGGTGAAGCTTCTCCCCTCTCCTTTGGCGGACGACGCGACCTTTATACGTCGCGTCTACCTAGACCTGATCGGCGTGCAACCAACAGCGGAAGAAGTGAAGGCATTCCTTGCTGACCCAAAAGAAACTCGTCAGAAACGAGCAGCCCTCATCGACGATTTGCTCGAACGACCCGAGTACGTCGATCGGTGGGCTTACAAATGGGCAGACCTCCTTCAGTGCAATCGAAAATATCTGGGGGACAAGGGAGTCTGGTCGTTCCGCAATTGGATTCGTCAGCAGGTGGCAGAGAATCGCCCCGTCGATCAGTTCGTGAAGGATTTGCTCACCGCATCAGGAAGTACCTATGACAATCCCCCCGCGAACTTCTACAAGATCGCTCGTGATCCGCTGAAGGCGATGGAGGATACAACTCATCTCTTCATGGGGATCAGGTTCAACTGCAATAAGTGCCACGACCATCCCTTCGAACGATGGACGCAGCTTCAGCATTACGAACTGGGCGCGTACTTCGCGTCGGTGCAGCGACAAGAGGGAACGAAGCCGGGGGAGGAGATCATCTATGACCTCACCGCGGGATATGAACCAGTCAAGCACCCTCGAACGAATGCCGTTATCAATCCACAATTTCCGTTCAAGCATGACGGAAGCTCACCGAGTCAAACAAATCTACGGGAGCAACTGGCGGATTGGCTCATCGCTCCGGAAAACCCGTATTTCGCGCGATCCGTCGTGAATCGGTTCTGGAGCTACATGATGGGGGCGGGAATCATTGAGCCGGTGGACGATATTCGTTCGAGCAATCCTCCCGTCAATCCAGAACTTCTCGATGCGCTGACGAAAGACTTCGTCGATCACGGGTTCGACTTGAAGAACTTGCTCCGAACGATCGCGAATTCACGAACCTATCAGCTCAGCCTGGAAACGACAGAATGGAACGGGGACGACAAGATCAATTTCTCCCATGCTTTGCCGCGCCGGTTAACGGCCGAGCAGCTTCAGGATTCCATCTCCGCCGCGACTGGTGTGATGGTCAATTTTGAAGGACTCCCTGCCGGCTTTCATGCGAGCCAGCTCCCCGACACAACAGTGCGCGCCGAATTCTTGGAGACCTTCGGTCGCCCACCGCGCGAGTCGGTATGCGAGTGTGAACGAGTCGCGGAAGTGAGTTTGAAGCAGACACTAAGTCTGATCAACGGCCCGACGATTGGCAGCGTTCTCGCTGATCCGAATAATAAGCTCAACAAGTTCGTCGCAACCGGTGCCGCGGACGAAAAGATCATTGATGAGGTGTATTTGGCGGTCCTCTGTCGCCTTCCGACGGCCGAGGAGCGAACGAGTGGAGTGGCGTACCTCGCCCAAGCGGGATTCAAAGCGGAAGGTGCTCAAGATCTAGCATGGGCATTATTCAACAGTGCCGGATTCCTGTTCAATCGGTAACGCCGACGGTAGGCAACGGACTCAATCGCCTGCCAATCATGAACCAAGGTTCGCTCGAACCGAAGGAGAAGCATCATGTTCTCGATCGATGGACGACAAGGTCGGCTCTGTGATGGAATAACACGCCGAGAGATGATCGAAGTCGGCAGCGCGAGTCTACTAGGACTGTCGCTGGCCAACGTCCTCAAGGCGGAGAAAGCAAGCGCGGCCGAGGCGGCACCAGCGGGGGGTGGCCCCGGTTTCGGCAAAGCCAAGTCGGTGATCTTCCTCTTTCTTCAGGGTGGTCCGAGTCACCTCGACATCTGGGATCCCAAGCCCGATGCTCCGGAGAACATTCGAGGCAAATTCAATCCCATCCAAACGAAGACTCCGGGATTGATTTTCTCTGAGCATATGCCGCGACTGGCACAAGTCACCGACAAGGTGACGATGATTCAATCGGTCAGTTACACGCCGGTCGGTCTCTTCAATCACACCGCGGCCCACTATCAAATGCTCACGGGATACACGCCGGACAAGGTCTCTCCGTCCGGCCAGCTCGAACCCCCTTCGCCGCGAGATTTTCCGAACATCGGCTCCGTGATTGCCAAGTTGAAGCCGACTGGCCTGCCGATGTTTCCATTCGTGCAGATGCCCCGTCCGATGCAGGAATCGAACGTCATCGGCAAAGCGGGGAATGCAGGCTTTCTTGGACGAGCCTACGATCCATACTTCCTCTTCCAAGATCCCAATCAATCGCTGCAGATGGGAGATTTAACTCCACGTGACGATACGCCGCTCGCACGGCTGAAGCGAAGAAGCACGCTTTGGGAAACCGTCAACAAGGGGATGCCAAAGCTTCAAAAGGCGGTCGAGTCGTATGCACTCGACGACTATTACAGCCAAGCGTTCGATCTGCTCCTTTCCGGCAAAGCGCGCGAAGCCTTCAACCTCGAAGCTGAAACGGCGGAGATGCGCGATCGTTATGGACGGAGCACGTTCGGCCAATCCTGTCTCTTGGCACGCCGGCTCGTCGAGTCGGGAACTCGATTCGTTCAGGTGAACTGGCCCGCCGTCGCGAATGGAAACCCGACGGTGGATGCGTTCGACACGCACGGCGCGAATTTCGGCCCGCTCAAGGATCTTCACCTTCCGAAACTGGATCCTGCCCTTGCCACACTCATCGAAGATCTCGATCAACGAGGTCTACTTGATGAAACGCTCGTCCTTGCGATCGGAGAATTCGGCCGGAGCCCGATCATGGGCGTTTCCACTTCGGGGAATTCGAATGCTCCGGACGGTCGCGATCACTGGCCCTACTGTTACACGGCGATGATCGCCGGTGCGGGCATCACGCGAGGCCGGGTTCACGGCAAGAGCGATAAGCATGCCTCGTCTCCGGTGGCCGACCCGGTCCACCCCATCGAGTTGCTCGCGACGATTTATCACGCAGTCGGCCTCAGCCCGGCAACAACGCTTTACAACGACCTGGGGCAGCCCCGCCCGCTCGTTCAGGCGGAGCCTGTCTTGTCACTTTACAGTTAAGGTGACTATCAAAACGGCGACACGCTTTTACAGACTCGCCATTTTCACCATCATCAATGGCCTCTTGTCCTAAATTGGATGAGAGGCCTTCGCGTTAGTGGGTCTACTGTTATTATGACGGCCATCTATTTCCGATCGAGGAGCTGCATTGAGTCTCTTCCGAAGCTGGCGACGAAAACGAATCCTCGCGAAGCCCTTTCCTGAAGCATGGCGCGAGATCCTTCGCCGAAATTTGAGTTGGTACCACGTCCTCTCCCCTGCCGAGAAGGGAAAACTCGAGCGTGATCTTAGCATCTTCATCGCGGAGAAGAATTGGGAAGGGTGTGCCGGGCAGGTCATTAATGACGAAGTGATGGTCACTATTGCCGGGCAAGCGGCTGTCCTCGTTCTGGGGTGGGATGATTATCTTTTCGAACGGGTGAAGACCATTCTGGTTTATCCGGCAAGCTACAGAACGCCGGGAGGAACGAGAACAAGCATTGAAGAGGATGAACTCGTCACCGTTCGGCTTGGGGAAGCACTGCACGGCGGACCCATCGTTCTTTCATGGCGGGATACGCTATCGGGGACACGAGTTGCCCGCGATGGACAGAATGTCGTTCTGCACGAATTCGCACATGTTCTTGACATGGAAAACGGGATGATCGACGGAGTTCCGTTGCTTCCTTCGCAACATGCGGAAGAGGCTTGGTCCAAGCTCATTCATCACGAACTGGAGGACCTGAGAAGACAACTCGACTTGCGGCGACAAACGCTCCTCAGCCCATATGCGGCCACGAACGTTGCTGAATTCTTCGCCGTCGCCACGGAATCATTTTTCGAGGAAGCTCCGCTCTTCAAGGAATTTAAGCCGGAACTTTACCGCGCATTCTCAGAGTTCTATCGACAAGATCCGGTCGAGCGATTCGACGTTCACCCCCATCTCCATGAGCATCATCCCCACCTTCATTAATGACGATGGTGTGTCATTCATGAAGCAGCGAGTCTTTCAAACCGATTGGTTAATGAGATCGATCATTTGCCGAAGACGACCGAAGGAACGGCGATTGAAGGAAAAGTGAAGGCGCGGCAATGCCGCAAGCTTGGGCTCGGTCATCTCATCCGAATGGGCCTCCCCCAAGCGAATACGGCCGGACGTCAAAATGTCGTGGAATTCATCGTTCAGTCGATTGATCAGTTCATGATGCGGTGGGTGATTGAGACGTAGGACAAGCTGTCCCCGAACATACCGGTGACTGTGGTAGATCCGGTAAAAGTCATTGATCTCCCGGATGGCTTCCGGCACCGAGGTCGTGATCTTGTAAAGCGAAAGATCCTCCGGTGAAATCATCTTCTTTTCGAGCAGCTCGTTTTTGACATACCGGTCCCAATGAGACCAGTACGTACCTCCCGGCTTATCGACCATCACGATCGGCATGATGTTGGCTTTGCCGGTCTGTACGAGCGTCAGGCATTCGAATCCCTCGTCGAGCGTTCCAAAGCCTCCCGGAAAAAGGACGATCGCGTCGGTCTCTTTCACGAAAAGAAGCTTGCGCGTGAAGAAGTAACGGAGATTGATCAGTTTCTCGTCATTGGCGATGACCGCATTCGCGGACTGCTCGAAAGGAAGGACGATATTGATGCCGATCGAATGCTGCGCATTGGCACCAAGGTGGCCCGCTTCCATGATGCCAGGCCCGGCGCCAGTGATCACCATATAGCCGGCTTCGGCAGCGGCCTTTCCGAATTCAACCGCTTGAAGGAACAAAGGATCGTCAGGAAGTGTCCGCGCCGATCCGAAAATCACGACTTTTCGTCTGCCGCGATATTGAGCGAGCAATTTGAAGGCATTACGGAGTTCGGCCAAACTTCGAGCGAGCAGCTTGATGTCTCCCCGATCCGCGCCGTCCTCAAGCAAACCCTCCGCTGTTTTTTTGATTTCTTCCACGAAGCGCGCGGACTCCGCCGCATCATCACGACCCTTTCGGGGAGCGGACATCATAAACCTCCTTCTCACCCAATGATCATAGGGAGCAGGTCAAAATCAGGGATAGGTCTCTTTGAGAAGGGAGCGCACAAACCGGTACATCAGAGGGATGCAGCAGATGGAGAAGGATTCGAGTCACTCGGTGGCGAGAACTTCCATGGCTTCTTCGCGAGTCTCATAAATCGCCCAGAGAGTATCCAATGCCGTCAGTTTGAGAAGTTCCTTGGCTCGCTCCGACACGCCGCACAGAACCATTGTTCCGCCGTGTTGAAACACTGACTTCCAAGTTCTCAAAAGTAGAGAAAGAAACACGGAGCCGAAGAATTCAACCTCGCTCAAATCGACAATGACCAGCGGAGTATCCATCTCGCTGATCGGCGCGATTACGAGTTCGGTCGCCTGCTCGACCAGTTCCCACTGCAAAGACTCGACTTCGCTGGCGGGAATGATGATCGCCACGTCGCCGTGTCTCTCAATGCGAAATGCGTCGGCCATGTACGTCTATCCAGAGGGAGTTCTTGACAGTCTTAAGCCTAACGAGCACCGACCCAGTTTGCAATATAGGAGTAGGCAACCTTTTGAAATGCCACGACTTAGCGCCCACTCGTGACGGTTATACCCCGCCTGCCAGTTAGGCTATTCAGGGACCTTGAGCACGGAACTGATAGACCGTCGCCCAGGTTTGTTAGGCCTGAATTTATCCCAACCACCAGACTTCGTCAAAGCGCCAAAAGGACGCACTCATCCTTCGAGGAATGAGAACAATGGGAAAGGAAAGGTTCGCTCCAGCCATCATACGAATCTAAAGAGTTCGAATGATTCTGCGGGAGCGGCCCTACTTGTTTAAGGCCACGCGTGAAGAGCGAGTCTCCGGTTTTGCAGGGTGGGTTTTCTGAAATGATCGATCGAACAGTCATGTGGCCGAGCACTTCTCTCGGGTCAATTAGACAAGCGAGGCTGCTATCGAGCACCGGTTCGAGCATCTTTCTCCTTGAAGTACGACTTATACCAGTCGATGGTCGCGCGCAACGAATCGTCAAGACTGTTGCTGGACTCCCACTTTAGCACTCTCCTCGCCTTTTCGGCCGAGAGGTACTGGTGCTTGATCTCTCCGACCGCCTCATTAAGGATCAGCGGTTCCAAATCGTTTCGGCCCATCAATGCACGAATCTTATTGACGAGTTCTAGCGCGGTGATTTGCAGTTCATTCGAAAAATTGAACGCTTCTCCATGAGTGGAGGCATCACGCATCCTTTCGGCGAGCAGCATGTAGGCATCTGCCACTTCCCCCACATAGATGTAATCGCGAATGAATGTTCCATCGCTTCGAATGATCGGGCGTTCGTCATTGAGAAGAGATCGAATCGTGCCGGGAATGATTCGATTGAAGTTAAGATCTCCCCCGCCGTAAAAGTTGCCGCACCTCGTCAAACAGACCGGCAAGCGATAGGTCTCGAAATACGTTTGCGACAAGAGATCAGTACAGCTCTTCGAAACGTCATACGGATGTCGGCCTTGGAGCGGCATCTCCTCGGTATAGGGGAGGACCGGCTGAGTGCCGTACGCCTTGTCACTCGAAGCGACGACGACTTGTGCAATACGGCTGTGATGACGACATGCCTCGAGCAGCAACCAAGAGCCGCGAATATTAGCCTCAAAGGTGGAGATCGGATTGCGATTCGCCGCTCCGACGATGGGCTGGGCTCCCAGATGAAAGACCGTGTCGATTTCATACTCGTTGAGCGACCGTTCAAGGACCGAGTAATCCTCGAGCGCGCCTCGCACCAGTGTCATCCTGTCGGCAATTCCCTCGCGAAAGAATCGAGCGTGCGAAACATGATCACGCACCAGCCCAACGACTTCCGCGCCTGCATCGACCAATTTCTCCGACAGCCAAGCCCCAAGGAGCCCCGAGCAACCGGTCACAAATACATTTCGGTTTCTCCAGAATGCTCGATCGGGCGTGTACATCGTTCATGAATCTCCCATGGACCAAGTCGATCGGCGCACTGATCGCGCTCCATTGTTATCTGGCTTAGTGTCGCCGACTTTTCCGTTTTATAGGAGAGCGATCTGAAATCTCCGACGACGAAAGGTTCCGGAGTGCCAGCGAACGAATCTCGACGAGAGGGTCAATGGATGATTCAGAGATATCGATGCAGAAATGAACAGAGCTGGTCGCATCGAAAGAACTCTGTTGGGGCGAGTAAACAAGCACCATGCATTCCAGATTCATCGTTCCGAAGATTCCACCATCAGGCTCCCTCATTTCATGCACTTCTCCTCGCTCCTCAGAAAAGATGATTGATGGGTCGCTGAGGTCGCTGTTATAACGTGATGTCGATTTTACTCGATGAATTATTCATCCCTTTCGAATAGCCGTTCTCCTTAAGAACCATTGACTAAGTGCAAGATTTCCTCGTCGCTCACTTGAAGGACTTCGTTTCATGAAAGCGTCTCTGCTTCTCCCCGCAGCAATCGGCTCGCTTTGTCTTCTGATTTTCAGTTCCGATGCGCATGCTCAGTTCGACTACATCGACGGCTGGCGCGGCCAACTTTTCCCCTCTTACATCATCGCCACGGCCACCATGCATGAAGGGCAGGACATTCCGCAGGGAACGGTCGAGGGAGAAGAACCCAACGGTGAGGCACCCGCGGAGGGAGATCCTGAACCTGCCGATCCTAATGGTGAACCAGAAAATGAGCCTGAGGTTGTAGAGAACGTCCTTGGTGACCCAGACACTAAGCGTCTCCTCGGGGTCGTGGTGACAGCTCCAGAGAACGACACACCCATTCAGGTGGAGATCGAAGCGGAAGGCGTGCTAGGCAAAAGTGTCTGGTCAGGTGTGCTTGAAGAGGCAGACATCGAGTACACCATCTATCCGTCACTCAAATTCAACTTCAAATCACTCATTTCCAATACTCAATCGATCCCGCTCGCGGTGACTTTTCGAGTGACGCTGGGAGATGACGAACCGGTCGAGCATACCGTGAATACGACCCTTCGTTCCATCAACGACTGTCCGTTCGCTCTCATCTATGACAAAGATGACGTAGAAGACATTTCCTACATGTTTGCTGCGTACGTTAACGAGCAGCATCCATTCGTCGACAAGGTTTTGCGTGAGGCTCTGAATCGGGGAATCGTCGATTCATTTACAGGTTACCAGACGAATGATCCGGCAGAGGTGCTTAAGCAGGTCTACGCGATTTGGGATGTTCTCAGTCGTCGGGATGTCCGCTACAGCAGCATCACGGAGTCGGCCGTCGTCAACCAGATGGTGCATTCACAGCATGTCCGAATGATCGATCAAACGATCAACAATGCGCAAGCCAACTGCGTGGACGGGAGCGCTCTTTTTGCATCCGTGCTACGAAAGATTGGTATTCACCCCGCACTTATTCTCGTGCCCGGGCATTGCTTTCTCGCTTATTCCTCTAATCCCGAGGGGACGGGGTGGGTGGGACTCGAGACCACGCTGATCGGAAACAAAACGATTCAAGTTGGCCCTGATCCTGAGGGAGACATGATCGTCGGCCCCAAGTGGGCCAAGGAACGCTCGTGGGAAACGTTTCGGGCTGCTGTCTCTACTGGGAACAAGCGGCTTCAAGACGATAAGGATAAGTTGACCCAAGACAACTCGATTGCTTATCAGATCATTCCCATCGCCGGCGCGCGGCAAAAGGGAATCCTGCCCATTGCGTTCGATTCGTCAGAGCAATTCAAATCAGCGAAGGGAAAATCGGAGTAACGGTCGCAAATGGCAATTAGAACGGTTCGGTGATTGCGAATCACCCGAGTGGGACTGACTTTCGCTTCTTCCCTATTGTTCATGAACTGTGCGATCGCGTTTCAACGTCGACTGAAACTTCAGCGCGCACAGGCAAGCTTACCCAAAAAAAAGAATATGGGGCGGCATCGACACCGGATCGATTACCGTGCACTAATCGATCCGAAAGTCGTTTGTCCGCCTCTTCCGCTTGCTGTTTCAACTGCTCGAGTTCTCGTGCATCGTTCGGTTGATCGCATCGAAAGAACCGCAAAATGTCTTCATCCCTTAAATTCACAGAGTCTTGGATTGTACAGTCCGCGATACGAGCGTCATCGGGCTCCGATGCTCTGCAAATGCCGAATTGAACCGTGATACTGGGCGATTCTTTCGTTTCATTTAGCTCACAATCAAGTACACAAACAACTTGGCTCGTCTGGGTTCCATCTTTCAAGTAGATCACTACACCGTAGCTATCAACGACTTCGATCCACTCGTTAAATCGGCCCGCTACTTCAGGACCATACTTTTCCTCGTCCGTTGCTGTCTCCTCAAAAACTCGATTCGGTTTATGATTCAATCCATCAAGGAGCCGTTCAATAAATCCAAACATATCAAGCATTCCGGCTGTTTCGAGAGCGGCCAAATGCGAGGGAGCCACTGAATTATCTTAACCATGTTTTGATGAAATATCGCTGTTAAGTCGCTCGCGGCACGACGCATACTGAATGGGATGAACGACAGGAAGGGCGAGGGTACGAACCGAGGACTGGTAAATGAACAAGCCTCCCATGCGCTCACAGGAGGCTCAGATTTAAACGAATTTGAAAAGCGATGATAACCAGACTTTAAATCGTCGTAAGTACTGCCGAAGAGAGGACTTGAACCTCCATTCCCTTTCGGGAACTAGCACCTCAAGCTAGCGCGTCTGCCAATTCCGCCACTTCGGCTTGGTATCTCAAATCAGCGAGAAGAGGATTTTTCCCCGCCTGTCATGGGCGAATCTATCGCGTTCCGACCTCCGTTAATTATTGGTGGCGGCCTTCATCGTCAAGCCACACGACAAAAGGAACATAACACTAGACCCGGCCCAAGGTGGGACGGTTCGGCTATTTTTTCTTGGATGAATCGACGGAAGGCTCTGCGGGCAAGGGCTCTTCGTTCGGATTGGAAACTTCCGCTCCCTTTGCCGTCGTGGCCGGGGACGGAACCGCTGAAATGGCAACGGTCCCCTTTCCCACTCCTCCCCCCGAGACGGTCATGTATTCGATTGACCGGGCCAAGCCGATGTTGTTCAGAACGTAGGCCATGTCGTCGACCGATCGAATCTGGTAGCCCGCCAATCCGACGATCTGTTCTCCGACATGCCACGATGCCTGCTGAGCCGGACTGTCTGGCTTGATCGCGGAAATCGTCACCCCTTCCTTGAATTGGATTCCAGGGCGATTGATCAGTGTCCCGTGTCCATGAATGCCGACACGATCCCAAAGCAACTTCTCGTCCGCTTCGCTTCCCGACTTCGGCGGTGCTGCACTTAACTCGGGTGGGACGGTCGCTTTGGCAGAGGCAGGCACCGTCCACTGCGCCGCCGACGGACTGGCCGTATCAACGCTATTGCTTCCCTGCGATGGCAGTCCCTTCAGGATGTCGAGCTTCCCCTCAATCACTTTGTCGCCACGGATGATGACCGTTCGAATGGGACTCAATGTCCCTAAATCGGGAAGTTCAGCGACGTAAGAAAGATTGTCGTAGGTCATCGTGCGGAACTTGTACAAGCCGACGAGAATATCGCCGTTTTGCCAACCGGCAATGTCCGCCGGTCCTCCCGTGCGAATGGCGGCCACAGCCATTCCCCCTTGGAATCGGCTGTCCACCGCTTTGACGTCAGACGCATTCGCGGCAACGAAAGTCGCCCCAAAGATATCCCAGCAAAGCATTCGATCATTCGCCAACTTGTCAACGACGGGTGCCGGTTGAGGCGAATACGATGCGGGATATCCGTCGTATCCTTCCCCCGGATACATCCCATTGCCGACCGGAGCGGGGTATCCGTTGTAGCCGGCATATCCACCGTACGTACCGTAGCCATAAGCGCCATAGCGCGGCTGGTACATGTTCATCTGCCGCTGCATGGCGTATTGCTGTTGATACCACTGTTGCTGAGAGACGATCTGGCGTGCTCGCTGATACTCTTGCAGGGCGTAGAGCGCACCAATACTTCGGTTGAAGTTGTTTCCTCCGCCGCCGCCCCAGAAGAAGAACTGCGCGGAAGCAGGTGAAGCAACAATCGTCAATATCGCCAAACTCAGGAGGGAAAGCCGTCGCATGCGAGCACCTCTCGCGAAGGAGTGTTTTAGGTTATTATAACCGATTCGGCGGACGCGGCAGAATATCGTTACCGCTCGGTCAGCTCAGAAAACGTGGAATTTCCCAATATGCGGCTGAGGCAAGATCGAGCGCCACTTTGAGAGATGGCTCGATGGAGTTCGTCGCTGCCGACGCTTCTCTTGCTTTTCGACCCAGTGCAGAAAGCTCCCGATCAATCTTCCTTGTCGGATCAAACCGACCAATCCGAATTTGATGCATCACTCGCGGAGTTCCAAAACTCTTGCTCGAGTTTGGACTGAGCCGTTCCAAGAATCGCTGCGTCCAATCACTGTTGAGGAGTGCGGCGACGAAGTCTCCTTCGTCCCAAGAATCAACGCCGAAAAAGCAATGGGTCTCCTGTGGCAGGACAAGTTTTCCTTCGCGCTGAGAGATCACGGCCGCGGCCAAGCGATTTCCCATTCGGTTCCAAACCACTTTGATCGGTGCCAAGGTGTAAGAGCCGACATTAAACATCGAATAGAAGGGGCCGGTATCGATCGCTTCCCCTCCTTTGGTCGGTTTTGAGAAATATCGTTTCTGGGCAGCCCTACCTCTGAGCGTCGATTCGAATGATTTCAGATAAGCGAATGTTCGAGGCGTTTTGTCTTGGAGGTATTCCTCGTCCAATCCTCGACGTCGTGAGACATCCTGCACCATGAGTAGCCATGCCGATGGCTCAGCACGCCAGGGTGCGACATCTTTACCCAAAAGCGCTGGATAGAGATGATCGGGTTCGAGCAAGGCTTCGACCGGAGCAACCTTCTTCTTTCCTCGGTCGGCAAGATTGGCCATCCGCCAAAGTCCATTCTCCTCGCCCAGCTTTGTCAACCAATAGACACCAGCCGCTCCACCTGTATTGACACCCAGATGCGCCTCATAAGCACAGCTTCCCGATAAGCATTCAAACCATTCGGATTCCGTGCCATCTTGATGATGCCACCCCGATAATTCATCGGACGCGTCTGACGGACGAGCCCAGTGCAAAACCGCGTCGGTTTCATTTGCCGAGGACCAAACGCGATAGGAGACCGGGTAAGTCGTCGTCAATCCCTTGGTGACACGAGCGACGACTGTTTTCACTGTCGCTCCCGCGAAAGGCTGAAAGCGTGACAAGTCATCGACACGGTCGACACAAAGGGGAGTTTCGTCCGGGAGTCGCCAGCGGCGAAGCCCCCGTCCACTGGTGGTTGATTTAAATGCCGACTGCGGGAGGACAAAAGAGAGCTGTCCACGGTCCGCTAACCAGTGGTGCGCCACCTTCAAAAGAACGAGAAACGAGTAGTCTCTCTTTCCTCCCCCCAGAATGCTGGCCATCCCGGTTTCCATCTGAAGCCCGTACTCACGCCAACAATCGAGCATCGCGGCCCGGTCATTTGATGGAAAGAGATCCCAAAGAATCCAAGGCGGATTTCCGACAACGCGCTCAAACGACGAAATGGAATCGAAGCGAGCTTTCCTTTCGATGACATCAACCTGTCCGACGGAAATGGGGGAATCGCTTGCATTCGCCCACCATCTCCCCAGCGCGATCGTGGAAGCGGCGGAGAGAAGCGACCAAGGATCGCGTTCGAACGCGACGAACTCAGGAAAAACATCTCGGTGTGCCACGGCTTGTCTTGCCACCGCCAGCGCAAATGCACCGGCACCCGCCGTCGGATCAAGCCATCGAAGATCACTCTTCCAAACCGAGCGTACAACGAGATCGGCCAGCCACTCGGGGGTATAGAACTCTCCCCACCGCTTTCGCCATACGGATGGAATAAGATTGTGCTGAAGGGTCAGAAATGGGTCGATCAATGGCTGGCTCTGTTGAGTCCGCAGCCAGATCTTTACTTCCGTATCCATGGCTTGATGGAATTGGTCGAACGGCTCGATTTCAAGCCATGACCAATCCGGAAGAGGAAGGCCGGAGCGCCAATGGACTTCGCTCACGGACTTCCGCCTTGTCGATTGAAGCAGAATCGAACGAGAGAGAAGTGCGACGTACGAGCGGCGACCGACGATGTCGTTCGCCGACGTCAGTCCCACGGCAGGAATGAATGCTTGAAAGGTGGCTGGAACTCGCGATGCAAGCTTTTCGAGTTCGGGAATCATGATTTTGGCGAATGATGATTTCGCGCCAAACTGCTTCACCAGCAATCGTCGAAGCGGATCCTTCGAATTCGGCCCTCTTTCGACGCCACCAGACTGCCGACAGATTTCACCCGACATCCGTCAGCTCGGGACTTTGGCAAGCATCAGTTCCGCATATGCCAATTCGCGAGGGCGATTCGCAGCACGAAAGATTTCAACGAGCAGTTGATACCCATTCCGCAATCCACCGTTGACTGCTTGCGAATCAGACCATCCGTAGGAAAGAAGAATGCTGTTTTCCGCCTCTCGAACCGCCGATCGATAGTCTTTCTTTCGCATGTATTGTTTGGCGAGGTTGAGTCTTCCATCTACTTTTGTCGGTGGCTGCGTGGTCATGAATCCAAAGAGAGGATCGAGACGCTCGACGGCGGGAATCGCGGCCGCGTTGGCCTTCAGAAGCTCCGCCAACTTGGTCAACATCCTCACGGAGAAATCGGGCCAAGTGTAAAGGGAACACTTTGCCGCAAGATACGCCCACTTTGCAACGTCCTCTGCCTTTTGTCGAATTTGAAGGAAGCCAAGGACTTCGAACGCCGCCGCCGCGTCTCCTTTCATCGCCATTTCTTTCAGTTCACCGATCGCTTGCTCGATGCCCGGTTCATCTCGCCCGTCCACTTCGCGCAGGAAGTCTGGCGAACTACTCTTCCCCGACGCACGATCGAAAATCGATTCCGATAAGCCAAGTATCCCCGCCACGCGACACGCATCGGCCAAAAGAGCAGCGATTGTTTGCGACTCTTCCGGAAGCCCCTCGACCGAGACCGTCTCTCCCTTTCGAGCGAGGGTAACTTGCTCCTCGCTCAACGAGGTTCCACGTTCCAAGAGGAAATCGAGGCGGCGATGAGTTTCCCTTTCGAGGAAATCATGGAAGTTTTCACCCAGGAAGGTGATCTGTCGACTTGCGGGGGTCCACATCACCATCGGAATGGAATCTGACTCCGCGAATCGATCGGGATAGAGACAGAGGTACCCCTCCATTCCATCCTCTCCGATCGGAAACAAATCGATGGGACCTGGGGTTGGTAGATTTGAGGGATCGAGTAACCCAGAGTTCAATTTCCACACACCGATCTCGTCATTTGTCGAGAGCTTTTGGAACGCTTCAACCATTTCCGGCGGAAGCGAAAGACCCCATTTTTCTGCGACGGCTGCTACTTCCGTTGATTCCATGACGGGATCCTTTTCCATGCCGAAGTCGGCCTGATACGTGGGTCGGAGCGATCACCGACCGAAATGTAGCCCATTCGTGCTGATGCCGAGCCCAGGTCTACCCTTCTTGAGGTGATCGTCCATCATAATATCGGTTTGAGATCGAACACTCGAACAGGTAGCGGCATCTTTTGGCTCGACCGGACATCATCCCAGGGAACTTCTCCCCGCACTGGCCGAGACAACCCGGAATTCCTTTGACATCCGCGTCCCGCTTTCGACATTAGAAAGTACTTAACGACTTGCATGTCGGCGGTTCTTACCGTCCGATGGCGGGGGACTTTTTAGTAAGAGGATGGAGATACCTTTCATGCGCGATCGATGCGCAGTCCGTCTTTATTCGTTTCAATCACTGATTTGGGCGACCTGTTTTTCAGTAACAATTCTTTCCGTTCGCCCGGCTCAGGCCGACGTAGCCCTTGCTTGGATCTTCACCGATCACGCGGTCCTTCAAAGAGACATTGAAATCCCCGTCTGGGGAACGGCGGCGGACGGAGAGGAAGTCACCGTACAACTTGGCGATCAAACGGCGGTGACTGTCGCCGCGGAGGGGAAATGGAGTATCAAACTTCGCCCCCTTCCCGCCGGCGGACCACACACTCTCAAAGTGACGGGTAAGAACAGTATCACCGTCTCGGATCTGTTGATTGGAGAAGTTTGGATTTGCAGCGGTCAGTCCAACATGCAATGGAAGCTTAAGGATACCTTGGAAGCGGATCCGGTGATTGGGGCGGCGGCCGACGAACAACTCCGGCTTCTCACGGTACCACGCGTGGCGAAGGATGAGCCGCAAACCTCGGCAGATGGAAAATGGGAAGTCAGCTCACCAACGACAGTCCCGGAATTCTCGGCCGTCGGCTATTATTTTGGAAAACAACTTCGAGACGTTTTGAAAGTTCCCGTTGGACTTATCAACACTTCCTTTGGCGGCACACCGTCGGAAGCTTGGACCAGCCGACAGAAACTCGAGTCGATCCCCGAACTCAAGTCAGGCATTCTCGACGTTCACAAGCAGGCAGTCGAGGCCTATCCGATGGCCCTCGCCCAGTACAAGGAAGAACTCGGGAAGTGGCAGGCCGAAGCGGATAAAGCCAAGGCGGAGGGAAAGCCCGCTCCACAAGCGCTTCGGGGTCCCGTGGATCCGGCGACTAATCCGCAGCGACCAACAGGCCTCTTCAACGCCATGATCAATCCCATCATCCCCTATGCCATTCGGGGAGCGATCTGGTACCAGGGGGAGTCGAATGCGGAGCGAGCCCAGCAGTACGGGATCTTGTTCCCCGCGATGATCCAAGATTGGCGCGAACGTTGGGGTCAGGGTGACTTTCCCTTTCTCTTTGTTCAACTTGCTCCCTACACACGAATTGTCAAAGAGCCGGGCGATAGCCATTGGGCCGAACTCCGTGAAGCTCAGCGTTTGACGACGACCAAATTGCCGCAAACCGCGATGGCAGTCATCACGGATGTTGGTGAGGAGCTTGATATCCATCCTCGCCGTAAGCGTGAAGTTGGCGAACGGCTCGCAATCGCGGCCCGCAAATTGTCGTACGGCGAGAACATTGTTCACAGTGGGCCGACTTTCAAAGAGATCAAGATCGACGGAAACAAAGCGATCTTGTCATTTGACAATATCGGTACGGGACTCGTTGCGAAGGATGGCCCGCTCACCGGTTTCACAATCGCGGGTGAGGATGCCAAGTTCCATATCGCGAATGCGGAGATCGCCGGCGATACCGTCATTGTCAGTTGTCCCGAAGTCGAAAAGCCGGTGGCTGTCCGATTTGGATGGGCAAATTTTCCCGTCGTGAACTTCTGGAACAAGGAAGGACTTCCCGCCAGTCCGTTCCGAACCGACAGCTTTCCTCTGACCACGAAGTAGTTGAGTTCCAAAACAACGATGTCCCGCATCCTCATCGAGGACAGCGGGACTTTTTGTTCGAGATCGTTAATCTGCCGTTCCATTGTTTTGCTACACGCCGGTTCAGTCTATTCCGGCAAGACTTCCCGGAAGAAGCGAAGCCAATTGCCGTACATGACGGCGGCGATGGCGTCGTCGTTGTAACCGCGGCGTGAAAGAATCTCGACGATGTGAATGACGTCGGCGATCGTGTCGACATCCGTCGGAGATTGTTCCGTTCCGAATCCACCATCGAGATCCGTTCCAATGGCGGCATGACGATGGTTTCCCGCCAACTGACAGACATGGTCGATGTTGTCGGCCACCGCCTCCATCGAGGCCTTTCGCTCGCTGACTTGCCTGCGATAATCGGGCTGAAGCATCCAGATGTCGAACGCGGCGCCGATCACCCCTCCCCACTCGATCACGACACGCAACTGTTCATCGCTGAACTGACGCTGATCGTTGACGAAGTGACGAGCGTTTTGATGGCTCGCGAGAACACGCCCACCGAAGACCTCCACCGCTTGCCAAAACGCTTCATCGGAAAGATGTGTCAGATCAAGCGCGAGCCCGAGCCGTTCGATTTCCGCGAGCAACGGATGCGCGAGTGGTTCCAGTCCTTCCTGGCACGCCGTACCTCCGCCGTAGCGATTCTTTCCGTAGTGAGTCAGCCCAATCGCCCGAAGACCGGCGGCATGCCACTCCTGCATGTTGGTCGGATCGAGGACAGGATCTGCCCCCTCCATGCTGAGGATCATTCCGATGGGGCAATCCTCGGGGTCGGATTCCCATTGTTCGACATGCGAATTGAGATCTCGGCGCGTGCGAAGAATTCGAATGTGCCCTGCTCGCTGCATCGCTTCGTAATAGGCCAACTGCCCGCGCGCGACGGAGTAAACGGCCTCGGGAGTGGCATAACCGAACATGGGATTGCCGGGACGATGGAGCCGCGCGAGCAGTGTCGCCACGCAGACGCCTACTTTCCCGTCTCTCAGCGCGGGAAGAGAAACGGTACTCGTTCCGACCCCAGGTTCGGTGCGGCCCCGTTCCGCGTGACGGATAGCGGAAACGGGCTGAAGCAAATCCCGTTTCCAGTCGATCGCATTCCACGCGAGATCGAGATGACCGTCGAAAAGCCATAACTCTGGTGCATCGGACATGAAGGACTGATCCTCTCGTGAACGGCTTTTCGATCAAACAGACTTAGTAGATTCGAACTCGTCCCGTGGTGAACGGATTTGTTTCTTTTTCGATCCCCACCGTCGTCGGTTCGCCATGACCGGGAAATACAACCGTGTCCTCGGGAAGGTCGTACAGCTTGGTTTTGATCCCCTTGATGAGAAGAGGACCGTCTCCTCCCGGGAAATCGGCACGTCCCACACTTCCCTGAAATAAGACGTCCCCTCCAAAGACGACGGGGGGTTCGCCCTCATGCCAGATATAGACAATGTGTCCTGGTGAGTGGCCTGGGATCTCCCGAACTTCCCACATGAGATCGATTGCTTTCACCGTTTGCCCATGTTGAAGGAGGATGTCTGCGGGTGGACTGATTACTTCCATCCCGCCGAGGGCGCTCAGATTTGCGAGCGGATCGGTCAACATATTGGCATCCCCTGCTCCAATGACGAGAGGAGCGGAGGGAAATTCTTCTTTCATGGCCGCACAACCGGCGATGTGATCGGCGTGGCCATGAGTGAGAAGGATCACCTCCAGTTCAAGCTGCCGTTCATGAATCCGGCGGATGATCTCCTCTGGGTCGAAGCCCGGATCGATCACAAAACACTTCTTGTCGCCCGGCCGGTTGACGATGTAGCTGTTCTCGGCAAAAGGTTCCGAGACGACGATGTCTATCTGCAATTCCTTGGCCATCTCAGAGTCCCCTTGGCAACGAGAACGACAATGAATTCGATCCTATCGCCTGCTTCATTCTCACGAAATCTTGCCTTCTCCTCATTGCTATAGAGTGCGGTAGAAAACGGGAAACGCCGATCGATGGAGACGAAACGGGAAGATCAACTCATGGGCTGGAGAGATGCCTTTTCCAATACGAATCGCTTGGTGCCTGCCGTAGGGAAATGGACCGTTGCCTTGCGACTGGAACCCTCTCCCTCAATCTGAAGAATCATTCCATCGCCGTACTCATGATGCCGAACCCACATTCCTTTGTGGTAGCGGTCCGAGGGCGAAGGATCTCGTGACGACCGATAAACTGGAATTGATGGCTCCTCATACCCCGATTCTTGATTCGCGTAGTCGTCGTACTCTGGTGGCTCCCTATAGCCGGCTGCGGCGACGACATCATGTCGTGCAATCGAGTCATTCGGCAATTCCAGCAGAAAAGGACTAGGGGACGAGAACCGTCTTGTTCCCTGAAACTGACGGCTTCGAACATAACTGATGAGAAGCTCTTCCCTCGCCCGGGTGATGCCGACAAAGACGAGCCGCCGCTCCTCTTCCTCTCCCCGCTCTTGCACCGCACGCTCATGGGGCAAAATCTTGTCTTCGAAGGCCACCAGAAAGACAACCGGAAACTCGAGCCCTTTGGCCGCGTGGAGTGTCATAAGAGTGACAACGTCTTGTGCATCATCCCTTTCATCGGTGGCTCCGGAAAGGCTGATGCTCTCCACGAAATCGAGCAAAGACGCCTCAGGATTGTCGAACTGAAATGTCTGGGCCGAGGCGAGGAGTTCATCAACAACGCCGTGAGTGCTTTCGTCTGGATCACCTGAAGTTGATTCCTCGGCGTACTTCCGATAATCGGTCAACTCCACGATCCGAGAGAGACCTTGTTGCGGCGGTAGTTTCACAGCCTCGGCCATCTCATCGAGCAGCATGCGGAGATCGCGAAGAGCGGTAATCTGTTTCTTCTTTAGTCCAGCCACATGATCGGCCTCGCGGCAAGCGTCGGCAATCGGCATTCCCTTTCGAGATGCATAATTCGCGAGCCTCTCGAGCGTTGTGCCGCCGATTCCTTTGGGGGGCGTTTTCACGATTCGTTCGAACGCGGAGACGTCGCGTGGATTGACGAGCACCCGGACATAGGCGAGCAAGTCGCGAATTTCGCGCCGCTCGAAGAACGAGTATCCGCCGATCACTTGATAGGGGACGTTCAAGGCGCGAAATGCTTGTTCAAAAGAACGGGTCAGGCCACTCGTGCGGACGAAGACCGCGAAGTCGCGAAAATCTCTCACCCCTTCATCCACGCAGGACCGAATGACATGGGCGACATGCCTTGATTCGCTGGTGTCATCCTTGTGACAGACGACCTGAACGAGCGGACCGGCTTCATTGTCGGTCGTGAGAGACTTCTCCTTTCGATTGACGTTGTGCCGGATCAGGTAGTCGGCGACCGCCAAGATATTCCCGGTGCTTCGGTAGTTCTGCTCGAGCCGAACGACCCTTGCCCCCGGAAAGTCCTCCTCGAAGTTCAGAATGTTCGAGATGTTGGCACCGCGCCAACTATAGATCGATTGATCGGGATCACCCGTCGCACAAAGGTTGGGATAGTCGACACTTAAACCACGCGCGATCGCGTATTGAGCAAGATTCGTGTCCTGATATTCATCCACCAGCACATATCGATAGGTTTCATCGAGCCGAGCCCGAAGATCGGGATTGGTGCGAAGGATCGTTGCGACGTGACCGAGCAAATCGTCGAAATCGACCGCATTCTGCGCGCGAAGTGCCTCTTGCACGCGGGGATAAATGTTAACGACAGTCCGATCGAAGTAATCAACCGCTTGCTGAGCGAAGTCCTCTGGCGAGACGAGGTCGTTTTTCAGTGCGCTGATCCGGCGCTGGACCGAATCGGGAGGAATATGGACCGGATCGAGGTCCATCTCACGCATGATGCTCTTCACCAGACTTTGAAGATCACTCGGCTCCAGAATCGAGAAGCCGGAATCAAGTCCGACAAGGGATGCGTATTTGCGAAGGAGCCGAGCGCAAAGGCGGTGAAACGTGCCTGCAAAAATGCGCCGACCTGGAACGAGTTGCTCGACCCGGCGGCGCATTTCATCTGCCGCTTTGTTGGTGAAGGTGAGCGCGAGAATTGAGGAGGGGTCAATACCCGCTTCCTCAATCATGTATGCGATACGGTGCGTGATGACACGCGTCTTGCCGCTCCCTGGACCGGCCAGGACCAGGAGCGGTCCGTCGACGTGCATCACCGCATCGCGCTGGGATGGATTTAGCCCTTCGAGCAGCCTCGACAATCAAGGACTCCTTTCCGAGGGAATTTCCTCGAATCCATTATATCGAGGAGCGGCGCTCGCAGAGTATTTCGCAATCCCTTTAATTCGAAGACGCGGTCGCGGGTTGCTTTCCCTTGAGATGCTTATTGAGGAAATCGATCGACTTTCGCTGCGTCATCTGCATCTCGTTCCACCAGCCGTGACCTGCACCATCGACTGGAACGAGCTCTGACTCAACCCCTCGTTCCTTGAGAACCTTATCCACGAGGACGGCTTGGCTATACGGAACAAGTGGATCGTCGGTGCCGTGCAGCGTGATCGTCGGAGCATCGCTCTTATCGACATAGTTGGCGGGTGAGGCTCGCTTGTAGACATCCATCACATCATCGATCTTGCCACCCAGAAAGTTGATGAGGAGTGGCTCATCCTTCGGCTTCCAGGTTCGGGTCGTCAAATCGAACGGTCCGAAGTAATTCACGACGCACTGGACCTTGCTCGAATACTTCTCGTGTCCACCCTTTCCTTCGAGACCGTCGGAGGGGTCCATGTATCCGAGCAGCATCGAGAGATGACCACCGGCTGAAGCTCCCATGGCGCCGATGTGATCGGGATCGATGCGGAGCTTGTCGGCATTCTCACGCATCCAGCGGACGCCACACTTGCAGTCTTCAACGCACGCGGGGAACTTGTACTTCGGGAGAAGACGATAACTCACGGAGGCCACGACATAGTCCGCTCGCGCATACTGTTCACAGAAGATTCGCATGTGGTCCTTGCTTCCGCTCTTCCAGGCGCCGCCATAAATAACGATCAAGCCCGGCAAAACAGACTTTGGATTATCAACATGCGACTTTGGTTGATAAAGATCGAGCTTCAGTTCATTGCCGTCCCCCGAACCAAAAACGATGTCCTTCTGAACATCCAGATCGGGAGCCGTCTTGTCAGCCCGTGCGGTGCTGACGACCAGAAACAATAAACATGTGATCGAAACGAAAATCCGCATGATTCCCTCGCCACCTTGTTGAGTCACGCCAAGTCGCAACTGACCTTGTCGAGTTACGAGTCCATGTTACAGAGTTCACCGGTCGATCGCCGAGCAATTTGGGGTCCTAAGCGATACATCGCGAACAATGGGAAGAGGCTTTAAACCTCTGCCGCTTGGTTTCACTCAGGCTCGCTTGACCTCTTCTGGCGAATCGGCTTAAAGTTGTGTAGCGATGCTCTCCGGCCGCCACATCGCTACTGGTTCGTCTTTCTGCTCTCAGGAGCAGTTGTTCGAGATACCTGCCGGCTCACCATGCCGAGCGACTCGATAAACGTTGAAAACGGGGATCGGCTCCCGACACCACTCTGGTGCCCTTCCCCCTTGTCAGCTCCGTAAGGTCGCCAAGGAGGAAAGCATGCGTCCCATTGCCGATGCTGGTCATTTGAGTCTTCTGTTCGCGGCGTACGCCGAACATGCCTTCATCGACGAGATGGGGGTGACTGATACCCGTCTCATTGATTACCTTTCCAGCCTACTGGTTCGTTTCATCCACCCGGATCAAATATTCGCCATGAAGCGATCGGACGGACGTCGATACCTCGCCATTGCCGACATGCTCGAAGAAATTGAGCGAAGTGAGAAAGTCGGTCCCGAACGGCGAGAGTTGTTCCGGCACATCGGAGACTTCGCACTTTTTTGGACAGGAGTCTTTCCCGAGGCCGTTAAACGCCACAGCCGATGGGCCCAAGCGGACATCGAGGATTACACGAAGCAAGGAAAACGATCGTACTACGTCGCGAGCACCTACTGCGACACCCAGGAGCAAGCCGATCAAGCCCCCCTCCTCCGCCGCCTGAGCAGTGATTTTGAGCTCTGTGCGGTCGGCCTCCGCCGAGCCCGTGACCTTTGGGAGTCGGATTATTCGACGCAGGGGCAGGTTGGTATGTAGAGAGTAGTGACTCGATCATCGAAAACTCTCGGCGATCTCTGAATGGATGGCGGAGCCTGAGATCGGCAAGTTCTTCCGCGTCCGAATTTCAATCGAACTCAACGGTTTACAGGAACCTCAATCTGTTCCGTGATTTTGCGTACGTTGTCGAAGCTCCTCAATATCGGATGTTCCACGGATTTTCCGCGAATCAACAGCTCCAATTTGATGGAAGAATTCGATGGCATGAAGGCAGATTGCCTCACGAAATTCGGGCCAAGTTACCTTTTGTCGTCTCTCAAATGAGTCGCCGGGATTTCCCAGATGCAAGTTCACGTGCGATCTACTCTTATCGAGTGAGGCCGTGAGAGGAATAGGCTGATCAGGGAAGCTGAGTTTTCCAGTACCTGTCTGATCTAAACTCTTCAAGAAATCGATGAAGTAGTACCAGAGTTCGTCAATGTAATCCACAATCGATTCATCGATAAACACGCTATCGTTAATCATTATTCGAATCGCGCCCAGCATGTAACGCGAATCGCTTGGTCTCCCCTTGCATTCGAGCAAGGGTATGAGTTCTCCGCCGTATTGAATGAATGATGTGATCTCAATTTTCGACCGAAATCCCGACATCACATCAACTCCAGCTCTGCGAATTGCCAACCGCGCCATTTTATGGAATGATGCAAACCATGTGTGACACGATTGCGATTGTGCGGCCGGGACTCGTTCTTTTCGCCAAGAATTCCGATCGAGATCCGAACGAAGCACAGGCCCTCGACTGGATACCACGCCAAACGCATACACCCGGTTCGTCGGTGCGGTGCACCTGGATTGAGATCCCGCAGGCCCGCGAGACGTTCGCTGTTCTTTTGAGCCGTCCCTTCTGGATGTGGGGAGCCGAGATCGGAGCGAACGAACATGGGGTCGTGATTGGAAACGAAGCGGTCTTCACGCGACAGCCCTACGCGAAAACAGGCCTGACCGGGATGGATCTTCTACGGCTCGCGCTCGAGCGATCCCCCACGGCGGCGAAAGCGTGCGACACCATTCGAGAACTGATAGGAGCGCATGGGCAAGGAGGCGGATGCGGGCACGAGAACAGGTCTTTCACGTATCACAACAGCTTTATCATGGCCGATCCCAATGAGGCCTTTGTTCTTGAGACTGCTGGTCGTGAATCTGCCGTCGAACGGATCACCGGCGCGCGAACCATTTCAAACGGTTTGACGATCCCCGGATTCGCGGAGAAGCATTCCGACTGGCTCAAAACGAAAGTCTCCGCTTGTCGACTTCGCCAAGCCCGAACGTCATCGCGAGCAGAGAATGCCACTTCATTGGCGGACCTGGCGGCGATCCTGTCCGATCACGGAGACGGCGACGTCCCGAACTATCATTGGACCAACGGCGGAATGGGGTTCCCCTGCATGCACGCAGGCGGAAGACTTGCCGCTTCTCAAACGACAGCCTCGTGGATTACTGCGCTCCATCCGGATCGAGTGGAGCACTGGGTGACCGCGACAGCTGCTCCCTGCACCAGTTTTTTCA
>JAIEPU010000273.1 GCA_019748235.1 bacterium | reverse complement strand
CCCCTTGTAACTGACTGGATAAAAGCGAAGCCTTGGATCCGTGGTGCGAAGAGCGTCGTTTCGCTTATCGCTTGCCCAGATTTCTTTCTGCTCTTTGTCGAAGAGTTGCACGAACCACTGATGATGAACGTGGCCTTTCGCCTTCCGTTCCAGTTCCTGATGAAGCAAGAAATCGTTCGACTTCGCCTCGCGAACCATGAGGCCAATCTCCGCCAGATCGTCGAGCAATACTTGGTCGGTCTCGTGCAAGAGAATGTAGTGAACGCCTTCGCGGACGACCCAAAGAGTCACGACCCCGGTAAGGGCAACGGCAAAGGCGTTCCATGCGGCTAAACGAAAACGAAGAGACCTAAGCGTTGTCAGCAGTCGCTCGAAGAACATAACCACGACCTCGTACGGTCTGAATCAGCGAACTTGGGAACCCTTTATCTACCTTCGCACGAAGTCGATTGATATGCACGTCAATTACGTTGGTGACACCTTCCCAGTCTGCTTCCCAAAGATGTTCGCAGAGCATCCTGCGGGTCACTACCTGACCAGCGAACCGCATCAAAAATTCGAGCAGGCTGAATTCGGTCGGCGTTAATTCGACTTCCTTGTCGTCCCGAGCGACTCGTCGCGTCGCGAGGTCAAGGCTTAACGGTCCGACTCGAAGCGAAGGACTGGGTCGGCTATGCGAGCGGCGCTGCAAAGCGTGAAGTCGAGCCAAGAGTTCCGGAAGCGCAAAGGGCTTGACGAGGTAGTCATCTGCCCCGGATTCGAGCCCGGTCACCCGGTCCTCGACACTTCCGAGCGCAGTCAGAACGAGGATCGGCGTTTGAACGCCTTGACCTCGAAGGCGAGTCAGGACGTCAAGTCCATTCATTTCCGGCATCATCAAGTCGAGGATGATCGCGTCGAACTGTTGACCACCCGCTAACTCGAGGGCCTGCCTGCCGTTTCTTGCCCAACGGCATTCGTGCCCACTCTCGGCTAGACCCTGCTTGAGAGACTTCCCAAGGACCGCATCATCTTCGGCGAGCAGTACGTCCATAATCATTATTGCACCCAGCCTAAAGGTTCACTCGACGCCATGAATCGTAATACGCCGGCGAGAGGGGGGATGCTGGGGTCTTCCCCTCCCCTTACCAATTCGTCATTTTAAGCCATCCAAGATCCCGCTGTTCAAGTGTCCTGTCAGGATGAGAGTCGACGGTCATAGGCTCCCTGGCTATTCCACCCCCGTCGGCTTGAAGACCACGCACGACAGAGGCGGAATCGTGATGGTGATCGTGTACGGCCGGCCATGCTTCTCTTTCTCTTCCGCTAATACGCCACCATCATTTCCGTTGTTCCAGCCGCCGTAGTGAGTGGAATCAGTGTTCAGGATCTCGGCATAATATCCCGGCTTAGGCACTCCAATTGAGTACCGTTCTCGCGGCACGGGCGTGAAGTTCAGCACCACGATTGCGATTTCACCCTGCTTGGATCGGCGCAGATAACAAAGCACGCTACTGTCGGCATCGTGATGGTCGATCCATTCGAAACCCTGCGACTCGAAATCGGTTTCGTGCAAGGACTTTTCCGCAATCACCAGGTGATTCAAGTCCCGAACGAGCCGCTGTATGCCTTGATGCGGCTCATATTGCAGCAAGTGCCAATCCAGACTTTGCCAATAGCGCCATTCCTGCCACTGACCGTATTCTCCTCCCATGAACAGAAGGGGTTTACCGGGGTGGGTGTAAAGATAGCCGAACAGAAGCCGTAAATTGGCGAACCGCTGGTGGAAGTCTCCTGGCATCTTGTCGAGAAGCGACCCCTTCCCATGAACGACTTCATCGTGCGAAAGAGGTAACACGAAATTCTCGGTGAAGGCGTAAATGATGCTGAAGGTGATGTCATTTTGGTGGAATCGGCGATAAAGCGGGTCTTTCAGAAAATACTTGAGGGTGTCATTCATCCACCCCATGTTCCATTTCATCGAGAAACCGAGCCCGCCCAGATACGTCGGCCGTGACACGCCTCCCCATGCGGTCGACTCTTCGGCTACCGTCAATACGCCTGGATGATGCAAGTGCACCAGTTCGTTGAATCGCTTTAGAAACGCGATCGCTTCCAGGTTCTCATTTCCGCCGTAACGGTTGGGAATCCATTCGCCGTGCGATCGCCCATAATCGAGGTACAGCATTGACGCCACGGCATCGACCCGCATGCCGTCGATGTGGTACTTGTCGAACCAAAAGAGCGCATTGCCAAGGAGGAAGTTCGCTACTTCGTTTCGACCGTAGTTGAAAACCATCGTCCCCCATTCAGGATGTTCTCCCTGACGTGGGTCCGCATGTTCGTAGAGAGCGCTCCCGTCGAACTGCCGGAGCCCGTGATCGTCACGCGGGAAATGCGCCGGGACCCAGTCGATGAAGACACCGATGTCGTTCTGGTGGCAGTGATCGATGAAATACATGAAGTCTTCGGGCGTGCCGAATCGACTCGTCGGACCAAAATAGCCGAGTGTTTGATAGCCCCATGATCCGTCGAACGGGTGCTCGGTGACGGGCATCAGTTCAAGGTGCGTGAAGCCCATCTTTTTACAGTAGTCGACGAGCTTGTGTGCAAGCTCGCGATAATCGAGGAACTTCTCGGGATTGTCCGGGCTACGAATCCAAGAGCCAAGATGAACTTCATAGGTGTTGACGGGGGCATCGAGCGCGTTTCGTTTGGCGCGTTTCTTCATCCAATCGTCATCTTGCCACTGATACTGCTCGATGTCATGGACGATAGCCGCGGTCGCGGGACGGACTTCGAAGCGAAATCCATAGGGGTCTGACTTGAGAGGAAGAAGTTGTCCCGAAGGTCCGACGATTTCGAACTTATATTTCGCGCCGGCCTGAATACCCGGAATAAAAATGTCCCAGACGCCGGGCCCTGGATGGAAACGAAGCGGGTGTCGCCGTCCGTCCCAGAAATTAAAATCGCCGACGACGCTGACTCGGCGAGCATTCGGTGCCCAAACCGCAAAGCTCGTCCCTTTCACTCCGTCGATCGTTCGAAGATGGCTTCCGAGCAACGTGTAATTCTTGTAGTGCGTCCCCTCACCCAGCAAGTAAAGGTCGTAATCACTCAACACGGTGGCGAATGCGTAAGGGTCGTCCTGCTCAAAAACAAGTCCTTCCTTGCTCCGAAAGCGCAGGCGATACGGAAAAGCCTGACTTCGACCGGGAACGATCACCTCAAAGAATCCCTCCTTGTGGACGAGATTCATTCGATGCGATTTCGCCCCTTCCAAGACCCAGGCTTCACTCACGCCCGGAACAAAGCAGCGGATCGCGACGGCGTTTGATCCTGTTATCTTGACGACGTGAGGTCCGAGGACACTGAAGGGATCGCCGTGCTGTGCTTCAATGATGGCTTGAACGGCTCCCATGCTGACCGAAATGGTTGGCCCGCGCCCGTCGTCATGACCTTGGGGAGGTTCAGGGGTAGTTCCAGATGATCCGCCCCGCGTTTCCGTTAGATCCACGTCGATGACTCCATTCAGCAGAAAAAAGGGACACGTCTCTTCTATGTTAGGGGATCTCGCCTCTGAACTGAAAGCCCCGAATAGGATTGCTGAGCAAATGCCACGCCGCCAGACCGTGAAGTAAATCTCAAGTCTAAATCACTGTCGAGCGAGTCGAACCTCTCCGAAGGGCTACCGAATTTCCCCCCAAGATGGGTGAGACAACAAACACGATCACCTTCAAACGACCGTGAGTCGCGGCTGTCATTCCAAAAGCCATACGGTCTGATTTCTCAAAGAACGGAATGATCGATCGGACCGTTCTCCACATCGTTCGTACCAGTCGAGACGTAATCCAGGAACCGCAGTTTTCTGAGGAATGACAGCGAGCGGCGATGATGAAAATAAGATGAATTACAGCGATTGAAGATAGGCATAGAGATCGACGATTTGCTGATCGGTTGCGGATTCCAGAAGAGAATTAGGCATCAGGGAAAGGGAACTTGCCGACCGTTCGGCGACCTCTTCAGGCTTGATTCGAACTGTCTCTAAATTCGCTTGTTGAAGTATTGTCCCGTCTACAGCCTCATAAACGACGATTCCTTGATAGAGCTGCCCCTCCTCCGTCGAGATCCGTGTCATGCGATAACGATCAGGAACGTCGCGACTCGGCTGCAAGATGGAGGTGAATATCTCGTCGCGTGAAAATCGCTTGCCGATCCCGGCCAAATCTGGGCCGACGGCGCGCCCCCCGCTGTGGCACTGCTGACAGCCGATCTTGTCGTAAAAGAGCTTCCCTCTCTCCTTCAAACCTTGACTCCAATCGAGCGAGGCAAGGCGACTTTTCCATGCCGCAACGTCGATCCCATCAGCGCTCTCTAACTTGCGAGCCATGTCAGGATCTTGGATAGCGAACCATGCCAGCCATTCCGCTGCTGAGCGATTTGCCTCCGCCGGCCGAGTCCGACCGAGCAAATGGACAATTCGCTCGACGAACGCGTCCTCCTCCTTCACTCGGCTCCAAAGCGCGAGCGGCTTGTAAAAAAGCAAAATGACTTTGTCATCCGATGCAAAGGTAAGCGATTCCAAAGTGGCGATAGCAACGCTTCGAGTCTTTGCCTCCGAAGAAGTAAGACTCGCGATGAATTTGGGAGCATCTTCCGTCCGCGGGTGCCGAGCGAGCACCTTGACGATCGAATCTCGAAGGCCGATATTGTCCCACTTCGAACGAAGGAGGGGATAAGCGACCTCCTCTGGTAGAACTCCGAACAACTCGACGAGGTCACTGGTCCAATTGAATTTGTCATCACGATTCGTGATGGCCATAAACCGTTCTGCCGCGCGTTTTCGATCGAATCCTTCTGCTTCTGTCCAGAGCAGATCCTCGCTATCTCCGAATAATGGTGACTCAAGCAATGCATCGTTCAAGGATGCGTCCCGCCGAACCAATCCTTCATGAAGCTCATGAATTCGAAGAGGAAAGTTTCGATCGGTACGTCGATGACGCTGCTCAATCTTGTCGTCGAGTGATAACAGCACGTCTGCCACTTTGTGCGACTCGCCTGGCAATGCCTTGCTCTTGAGCCGCGCAAGTACGATCAGGTAGTGGATGTCTTCGATCGGATCGGAGTCGGTCGAGAATTGATCAAGTACACGACCGGCAAAAGACTCATCTCTTGTTTGAATCATGGCAGCCCATCGGCTGATTTCGTGGTCAACGTCAGAGTTGCCCGATGGGAACGTTTCCAAAAGAGTCGTGACCAATGCCTCGTCAAAGGGTTCTCTCTTCGCGATGCTGTAACCATCCCAAACCGTCGTCCGCAGTTCCGGCTCGCCGATGCCTCCGACAAGGAGTTGTGCCGCTCGGATGTACGACAGTTGGTCGTTGGCATCCCTCGATGCACGGTATTCCCCCAGTTTCTCGCGAAGCCTCTTCCAACAAAAGTCGTGACCGGCCCCCGTCGCCGGCAGATGAGCCAGTGATCGCAACGAATGAGGCAGCGAATCCTCTGTTAGGGCTGGCAACTTCGCCCGCCGTCTGATCTGTTCCAGGTTGGCCGACGCTTGTCGAATGAGCTTGTCGGGATGATCGAGGCCTGCGCTGACCAAGCGGTCAAGAATAGGAGCATCCACTTGATCAACGAATCGAGACATCGACTCGAGCGCGTTGCGAAAAGCAAGAGGATCCGTACTCCTCGCTCCACGCGTCACGGCAAGACTGAATGAATTCCCTCCGTCAATATCGCGCGGCGGCGGCTGAAGTTTCTCGATATCGACGAGACTCAGATTCTCTGCCTTCTCCGCATAGTGAATGCGGTACACCGCTCCCTTTGTCCCTCGCCCACCGATGCAAATCAGCAAATCGCCGGACTTCGGATCAACCACTGCGTCGGTCGGCGCGAAGCCATCACTCCCCACTGCTTCCAGGAATAGCTCCGGCTTCGAGACGTACGTCGATCCCGACGATTCGAGCGGAACGTGCCAGACTCGTCCAAAAGTCCAATCCAGTGCGAAGAAGCTGCCACGGTACTTGTCGGGAAATCGGAGATGTCGGTAGCACACCACACCGGTCGGCGAGCCACGCTCAAGCGTCGTAACCGGCGAGACGACGTCAGCGAAATAAGGGGGCTGCCTCCAAAGTTCGTTGGGGACTCGGCTCAGCCAACCGTAATGCCCGCCGGGCACGACATGATAAAATCGGGTCGGTTCATACCAGGGTAAGGAAACACATCGCTCATTGTCCGAGTCATAGGTAAAGAACTCCCCTCCGACGCCGAAATCGAGATCGTACGGATTTCGAAAACCGTCCGCGACGATTTCGACTCTCTTGAAATCAGGTGACAGCCGTATGACACATCCGCCGCGAGGATCGAGGATGGGGGACGTGGGAGTTGTCACCGTTTTTGCATTCGCGCGAGCACCGTCACCGGCAACTAGGTAAAGCCATCCGTCCGGACCACGGGAGAGCCCATGAACGCCGTGCTCGCCCGCATGATTCAATCGGAACAAAACTTCCGCCGGTCCGTCGGCGTGATCGTCATGATCTCGATCGTGATACCGCATCAGCGAGCCGTCATCGGTGACGTACAGCGTATCGTCTTCCCAAAGGAGTCCCATCGCGCCGAACTTTGGCCCCGCCTCGAAGTCAGTGGCGCGATCCGACACTCCATCCTGATTGTCGTCATGAAGGATTCGAATATAGCCTCGACCGCTGACGATAATCCGACCCTTCGGGTCCAGCGTCATTGCGTAGATATCGTTCGCAAGATTTGGACCGGAGACTTCGCTGATGACGAAGCCATCCGGAAGGCGAACATGGGGCGCGGCAGCTTGTAGTGAACTCAGTGGAGTTATGAGAATCACACACCCGATGACGAGCCATCGCTGCCATCGGCGCGCATCACGGAATCGAATTCGCCAAAGACCTTGATCCATACGCTTGCTCGATCAATTGCATTCCGCTTCAAGCGGACCAGCCAGTTCTTTGAGAAAGAAGAGTCGACCGGGAAGTGTCGGCATGTAGGTGCTGGTCAGCCAGGGATTGGGACCATGACGCAATGTCGTCCAAAGGCTGAGCCCTTGCCACATCATCCCGCGGGACAGGTACCCATCCGCACCACCAATCGCGTAGTCCGATTGAAGAAAAAGCCCCGGCCCAACCGTATTCGCGAAGGCCGGGACGAGCGTCGTCCGGCTCTTGAAGCTGGTGATGGCATTCTGCTCGATAGTGAGCGGATGAAGTCGTGCTCCCAAGCGGAACTCATCCGCCTTCCATGCGGCTTCATCCGGATATTCCGCCGCGAAGTGCGGCTCCCAAAAGGCGATGTGCATCACCCTGCCGATGCCGTACACGGTCACCAGTTTTCCGCCCGATTTTTTGATGTCGGCAATTTGTTCACCGAAGATAGGAAGGAGATCTTTCCTCGCGAAGTAACGCTGGCGCGGTGGAACCGTCAGCTTACCAAGCGGTCCGTAAAAGGCCTGAACCATCGCATGTTCGAACGATCCCACGCTCGTCGCGGGAAGAGTATTCCCGTTCGCGTCGCTCCACTCATCCATGTTAAAGCCAGTGACATGATCACAAGGGATGTTCCATTCCTTCAGGAAATAGACCACCCATCGATACATTCCCATCGGCCCGACAGGAAGAATCATCGCGAGCTTCTGCCCCTCCTCGCGCGACTTCCGAATCTGCACGGCCATCTCATGCCCCAGCATCGTCTCGAAGTCGGAGAGCGTCTGACATGGAATCGGCTCGAATCCTTTGTGCCAAAAGGACTGCCGATCGCAAATGGTGTCGGGAGGATGGGAGCAACACTCATCGATTCTGCTTAGATTCCAGCCAGCGGGAAAAAATCCTTCGAGCATGGAGCCGGCAAGCGTGGAAAGCAGATCCATGAATCATTCCTCCATTGATTGAGTGGGCGAAGGCTCGTGAGTTTGGTCGTCCGAAGATCCCGATGAGCGCCCCCTGCTCGTCCAACGATAAATCGAATAAAGTGGGATCGCCAAGATGATGGCCCCCATGCTTCCGAGTCCTGGAATGGGGGCTTCGGCCGTCGCTAATACCACCGTCCAGATCGTGATCGCAAGGAATAGGATCGGCGGAAGGGGAAACAAGGGCAATCGGAAAGGCCATTCAACTTCCCGTTTCCACCAAAGCGGGAAAATGCTCGCCACCGTCAACCCTCCCAGTGCGGTCAGTCCAACCGAGGTGAAATCGAGCACTTCATTGAATTTGCCCGACCAAAGCATGATCACTGAAAGCCCACCCACCAGAAGGGTCGCGGGAATCGGCGTGTTGCGCGACGCATGCAACCAACCGATCGGCTCGGGCATCAAGCCATCCCGCGCCATCATGAATGCAATGCGCGGCGCGGTGAAAAGGAGAGCGCTAATCGTCGCCAGTAATCCGATTCCAAAGATGATCGACAAGACGTGCGACACTTGCTTGCCAAACAGAATCTCTCCTGCCAACCAACCGATCCGACGAACGTCCAGTTCATCTGTTTGGGCGAGTTGCGACGCCGAGATGGCATAGACATAGACGGCGTTCATTAAGAGGTACAGCGCCGTCACCAGGACGCAGCCGACAATCAAACTACGTGGAAGCGTTCGCTCCGGGTCGCGTACTTCACCCGCCAAGTACCCTGCTCCATTCCATCCACTGTAAGCGTACATGGCGTACGTCAGATGCTTTGCGACGAGTGACCAACCCCCGACCGCCGCGATCGGGGCACCGCTCGCGAAATGTTCGTACGAGCCGTGCTGTGTGAGAAAACCGGCGGCGGCAAATCCGAGGAAAATGAGCAGTTTCACCAGCGTGGTCATGTTTTGAATCCACGCGCTCTCGTTTTGTCCAAGAGAGTGAAGCAACGTGAAGAGAATGATGATCCCCGTGGCAATCAACGTGGCATTCGTTCCCTGGATCGCCTTGTTATCGGGAAAGATGTAGTCGACCGCCATCACCGCGATGAGCGCCAGTGGTCCGGAGAAAGTGAAAAGCAGACACGACCAGCCGAAGACAAACGCGGTGGCGTCGCCGAATGCTCGCCGGACGAAGACATAGTCTCCGCCGACATGAGGAAGCGCCGCCCCGAGCTGCGCCACTGTCAGCGCGCCGCAAAGGGCGAGGAATCCCCCGAGCGTCCAAACGATGAAAAGGGCGGCCGGACTCTGAGTCTCCGCCAATGTTCGGCCGGGCGTCATCAAGATGCCGCTGCCCACCATGCTGGCCGCTACGACAAAGACACAGGTCCAGAATCCGTAAGTTCGTGGAGGGAGCTGACTCAAAACTTTCTCTCGACGCTGAACCACGATACATCCCAGTGACTTCCAGGTTACGCGAATGCGAGGGAACACTCCACCCGTGCGAACCGAAGTTCCTGAATTCGTCGGATCGACGGGGCCGCTCGCATTGCACCTTGAAACGACTTCGACGGTAGAATGGGGTTCATTCGGTTGGTGAAAGGGGAGCAAAAATGGCGGACATGCTGATTGATGGAAAGCAAGTCAGTTCATCGAAACTGATGGAGGTTCGCTCTCCCTACGACGGGACCGTGATTAACACTGTTCCCGTTGCCGATTCGTCGCACGTCGAATCCGCCCTTGCTGCCGCAGCAAAAGCAGCCGACATGATGCGCCAGACGACAGGTTATCAGCGTTCCCAATGGCTTCGAAAAGCGGCGATGCTGCTTGCTTCGCGAGTCGATGAATTCGCGCCATTGATCAGCAAGGAAGAAGGAAAGATTCTCGCCGAGTCGCGAGCGGAGGTAGCTCGCGCCGCGGAAACCCTAGATCTTTCCGCGGATGAAGCCAAGCGAATCGCGGGGGAACAGATTCCGCTCGACGGTTCCTCGATCGGTGGCTCGCGCATCGGCTTTTCGATCCGGGTCCCCTGCGGCGTGGTCGTTGCCGTCACCCCGTTCAACTTTCCACTCAACCTCGTCGCGCATAAACTCGGCCCGGCCATCGCCGCGGGTAATGCGGTCATTCTGAAGCCCGCGATGGTCACGCCCCTTTCGGGCATTAAACTCGCTACTCTTCTGCACGAAGCGGGTGTTCCGCCTGCTGCTGTTCAGGTCCTGACCGGCTCGGGCGCGGAGTTGGGAAAAGCCCTTTGCGGTGATTCGCGTGTCCGAAAGATTTCATTCACGGGAAGTCACGCGGTGGGAGAATCGATTTGCCGTGCGGCTGGTATCAAACGGGTGACGATGGAACTTGGCTCGAACGCCCCGCTGATCGTGATGGATGATGCCGACCTTGAGCAAGTTGCCGCGGCGACCGTTGCGACCGGCTATTCGAATGCGGGACAGGTTTGCATCAGCACGCAACGCGTCCTTGTCGATCATGCGATATTGCCTGACTTTCTCGATGTCTTGCGTCCCAAGGTGGAAGGCCTTCGGACCGGCAATCCGCTCACCGAGTCAACGAACGTGGGACCGATGATTCGGACAGCCGATGCGGAACGCGTAGCGAGCTGGATTGACGAAGCGGTCAAACAGGGAGCGAAAGTCGTGACGGGAGCAATGCGTGATCGGGCGATCGTACGGCCAACCGTTCTTGCCAACGTCACCCCCGACATGAAAGTCTCTCGCGAAGAATTGTTCGGTCCCGCGGTGGCGGTTCTCTCGTTCTCTGACATCGATGAAGCCATTGCACTCGCGAATGACACTCGATATGGTTTGGCGGCAGGCATCTTCACGCGAGATATCGGACGGGCGATGCGTTTCATTCGTGAAGTTCAATCAGGGAACCTGCATGTCAATTGGGGTCCACAGTGGCGAGCAGACCTGATGCCCTATGGCGGCCTCAAGGATAGTGGACTCGGCAAAGAAGGACCTCACTACACTGTTCGCGAAATGACCGAGGAAAAGATGGTCGTCATTCATAACTAATCTTTGAATATGTCGGACGACGAAGGAGTTTTCGATTGATTCGAATTCTGGCGATTCATGCTCACCCCGATGACATCGAGTTCCAATGTGCTGGGACGTTGGCCCTTCTGAAGAAACGAGGCCATCATATCACGATGGCGACAATGACCGCCGGAGATTGCGGCAGCGCGGAGCACTCGCGAAGCGAAATCGCCGCCATTCGGCGAGCAGAGGCGAAAGCAGCAGCCGAGCTGCTTGGCGCGGACTATTTCTGCCTCGAATTCGAAGACCTGCGAATCGTCGACAATAACGAGTCGCGCGAACGCGTGACAGAATTCCTCCGTCAAGTCCAGCCCGATGTCGTCATCACTGCCCCACCTGTCGACTACATGACCGATCACGAAGTGACGAGCCTGCTTGTCAGGCAAGCAACCTTCAATGCGCCGATTCCAAATTACACCACGGGAACCGCCACGCCGTCGCCAGCGATTTCTGCCATTCCGCATCTCTACTATGTCGATCCGCTTGAAGGGATGGATTATTACGGCCATCCACAACCGGCCGACTTCCACATCAATATTTCTGACGTATTCGACTTGAAACGAGACATGCTCGCCTGTCACGCCAGCCAGCGGAATTGGCTCCTCAGGCAGCATGGTATCGACGAATATCTGGAAGCGCAGCGCCGGTGGTCCACCAAGCGTGGTCAAGAGATCGGCGTCCCTTATGCCGAGGCGTTCCGCCAACACCGCGGCCATCCCTATCCGCACGACAACATTCTCGGCGAACTGATCCAATCAACGTTATGACGTCGCACTGCGGGGAGTTATCCTCAAAGGATCACTGATCTTCGAGGAGGACTTCCATGGGTACGCCGGAAAACGAAGGTACCAAGATTGATCGTCGAACGCTCCTTCAAGGAGCAGCCGCGATTGGATTGACCGCGGCGATTGGAAGTTCTGTCGAAGCCGCACTGACCAAGTCAGATTTGATCCGTGCCGAAAACGAAAAGCCCGGCACACGCGACTGGCTGTTGACTCACACTCAGATCAGTCCACCGACCAGATATCGCTCCTCTTGGATTGAGGGCTACTGCTCGCACACTTCGATCCGTCCGGGTGAAACGATCGAGATCATGGTGAGCACGAATCCCGCGAGTCCATTCACCATCGATCTCTACCGCCTTGGTTATTACGGTGGAAACGGTGCTCGGCACATGCAAACGCTTGGTTCATTCCAGGGTCAAATCCAGCCTGATCCTCCGATCGGCGTCGAGCGACTTCGCGATTGCCAATGGGAGCCGGCCACCAAGTTCACCATTCCCAGTGATTGGCTAAGTGGCGTCTATCTCGGCAAGCTCACCGCCGAACGAGACAAACTTCAAAGCTACGTCGTCTTCATCGTCCGCGACGATCGTAAAGCAGACTTTCTCTTTCAATGCTCCCATAACACTTGGAATGCGTACAACCGCTGGCCGGATCAATACTCGCTCTACGACGACGGTCAGGAACAATGGTATTGGGGCCCCGACGTCCGAACGAGTTTCAATCGCCCGTACGGCAAGTACTGCCAAATCTTCGACGCCCCACTATCGACGGGCTCGGGTGAATTTCTTTTGTGGGAGTTTCCCCTCGCCTACTGGATGGAGAAGGAAGGTTACGATCTCACGTATATCTCCAACATGGACACGCATCTCGATCCGGCGGGACTCAGACGCGGCAAGACGTTTCTCTCCGTCGGTCATGACGAATACTGGTCCCTCACGATGTTCGAAAACATCAAAGAGCTCATTGCGGACGGGGTGAATGTCGCGTTCTTTTCCGGAAACACCTCTTGCGGCGTGATCGACATCATGCCCGATACGGCGGGACGTGCCCATCGCGTCATCAGCCGGATCGGGCAGTTCGGACCCATTCAGCCGAAGACCGTCGAGAACGGCTTCCCCGAGCTTTTGCGTCTTAAGCATAATGGCCCGAATGAAGCGACCATTATCGGTGCTCGCAGCACGTATCCCGTCACCGGCGGCGCGGATTGGATCTGCGCGAATGACAAGCATTGGCTCTTCGCCGATAGCGGTATGAAAACCGGAGATGGGATCCCCGGCCTCGTCGGTTGGGAGTGGCACGGAGATCCGGCCGATATTCCGGGACTCGAAATCGTCGCCACCGGGAAGACATCGAGTCCTCGTGGCGAAGGGGTCTACACGTCGACCCTCTATCCCGGACCGAAAGAGAATCTTGTCTTCAACGCGTCAACGATCTGGTGGGGAGATGGACTCTCCGAACCGCCGGGCTATGTCCGTCCCAAGGTATATACCGAGCCAAAGGGTCCCGATCCCCGAGTGGCAAAGATCACAAGCAACCTCTTCGCCGAGATGCTTCGCCGCGCGAAGGCTTGATCCCAAAGAGCTCAATGACAACGGATCGACATCTCATCCGGAGGTTCTTTCAGCGATTGAGTGTAGGCTGGGTCATCTCGACCCAGCCTACGCGGTCACGGAGACACCGATCCCTCTCGAGAATATCGTCGCTAGGGAAGCGTTGCTGGACTCCAGAGGGGAGGGACAAGTTCCTTGTTCCAGTTGTCCCATGCCGATTGAAGCTCTTTCGCGATCTCCGGTTTCTGGGCAATGAGATCCTTGCTCTCGCCGATATCGTCTTTCAGGTTGTAAAGCTGGGGAGGAGCATCATCATGCTTCACCAGTTTCCAATCTCCCTTGCGAATCGCGAATTGCTTGCCGAATCGCCAAAGCAAAACATCATGCGGCGTGCCCAATTCTTTTCCCTCGATGTATGGCAGTAAGTTGACTCCATCCAAATGGAATGAGTCCTCGATGGGCAGACCCGCCGCCGCGAGAGCGGTCGGATGAATATCTAGCGCGATCACTGGCCGATCGTCTACTTTTCCGGCAGGAACGTGACCTTTCCAAGAGACGACGAAGGGAACGCGAATCCCTCCTTCGAGTGTGAATCGCTTCGAGCCGCGAAGCGGTTCATTACTTGAACCGTTGATCGTCGTCCCCTGAGCAACCGGGCCACCGTTGTCGCTGATGAAGAAGATCAGTGTGTTCTCCTCGAGCTTGTACTCGCGAATTTTCGTCAACACCTGACCGACGGCATCATCGAGTGCTGACAGCATGGCCGCGTAGGTACGGCGCTTCGGATCGCTGATCTTTTCGAATCGCGCCGTGTATTTGTCCGTCGCTTGAAGCGGCGTATGCACCGCATTGAACGCGAGGTAAAGGAAGAACGGATGTTCGTGATGTCGTTCGACGAAGGCCACCGCCTCTCGATTGAGTGCGTCGGTCAAATACTCCGATTCCTTGATTGGCTCGGTTCCGCGAACGAGTGAAATCGGCGCGCCCGGTGCCTCGGCTTTGTAAGGATGAGCACCCCCGAGGAATCCAAAGAATTCATCGAAGCCTCGTTGTGTCGGATTATATTTCGGATCGTTGCCGAGGTGCCACTTCCCGACCAGCCCCGTCGCGTATCCCGCCTTTTTCAGTCGATCCGCAACAGTGACCTCCGTCAGCGGCAAACCGATCTTGCTATCGTCCACGTTCTGCTGCGATGGGCGCGGTCGATTACGAGCACGTCCTCGCCCCGCATTTTCGCCGGGCCCTGGTCCTGGATTGAACTCATGACCGAAACGGGTTTGATAGCGGCCAGTCAAAAGTCCCGCGCGTGTTGGGCTGCAATAAGGACACGAGACATATCCGCTCGTGAATCGAGTACCGCTCTTCGCCAGCGTATCGAGGTTCGGGGTGGGAATATCCTTACAGCCATGAAAGCCGACATCGGCATAACCCAGGTCGTCCGCGACGATGACGATGATGTTCGGCTTGACGGGCGAATCTGCCGCCAATGTCGGCCCGACCCACACGGCCATACCAATCAACAATGCTGACATGAACCTGAAAAACATGCTCCCCCTCCCCTTCGCCAATCACGTTGGTGAACGATTGCCGCGAACCGGCACAGGATTGAACACCATTTCTCCCGCATCGGTCCGACTTTTTTTGCTGCTCAATAACACCCGATGTCGCAAACACCCTGCAACAGCGGGCGAATGATATTTTGCAACATTCATGCCGTCATCATTTAGCCCCTTTCCATCCAAGAAGGTGAGGAACTGAAGGATAGAGGTGCCCGTTCGAGCAATAGGCACGGTCTGAATCTGGCAATCATGCGGGAACCGCCAGAATTCATGGCCAAGAAATGAAGAAACCTTCCTCCAAGACGGAGGAAGGTCTCTTTGTTGATCATATCGTCAGGCGAGACTAAGCGACGCCCGGAACCGGAATCTTGATCTCGGGACAGGCGACTTCCCAGTTGATGGTTTCGGGACCAAGCTTGAGATCAGACTTCATCATCTCATCCCACGTCACCGCGCGGCCGGTGTAAGCGGCTTCGCGGCCCATGATCGCGGTAAGCGTCGACTCGGCAATGCGGCGAGCTTCGTTCAGCCCAGCACCATCACGAATTGACTTGATGAGGTCGATGTGCTCTTGCACGTACGGGCTCACCACCGGTTTCCCCTTGCGGCGGTACTTCCAAGCGTTGGGTCCAGTGATCTCGGTACGACCCGAAGTCGTTTGAGCGACTCCCTTGGTCCCGACGATTCGCTCTTCGACCGCGTTTGCACAGCCGTTGATCTGACGGGCATAACTCGCCGAGTGCGTTCCGTCGGCGTATTCGAAATCAACCGCGAAGAAATCGTACTGATCGCCGGTCACACGATGAGCTCGTCCGCCGCTGCCGGTGGCACGAACGGGATGCGTTCCCTTGAACCAATTCACAACGTCGATGTTGTGAACGTGCTGCTCGACGATGTGGTCACCCGAGAGCCAGCGCCAGTTGACCCAGTTACGGATCATCCATTCCATGTCGCTCCAGTTGCTCTCGCGATTCTTGTACCAGAGCTGACCTTGGTTCCAATAGCACTCGGCACTGACAATATCGCCGATCGCGCCGTCCTTTACCTTCTGAACGCATTCGAGATAGCAATCTTCGTGATGGCGTTGCGTGCCGCACACGACGGAAAGCTTCTTCTGCGTCGCCACGTCACCCGCCGCCATCATCCGACGGCATCCAACGGGATCGACGGCGACCGGCTTTTCCATGAAGACGTTCTTGCCAGCATTGACGGCTGCTTCGACATGCTCAGAACGGAAATAAGGAGGAGTGGCAAAGATGATGTAGTCGAGGTCGAGATCGATCACCTTCTTGTAGCCGTCAAAGCCAATGAATTGACGTTCGGCGGGAACATCGACCCGATCGGCGAATCGAGTCTTGCATGCGTCGAGATTGCTACGCAAACGATCTTCGAAGACGTCCGCCATTGCCATGATCTTGACGCCGGGATCCGCTTCGAGCGAGTCGCGGGTCGCGCCGCTGCCTCGACCGCCGCAACCGACGACGCCGACCTTGATCTCTTCTTTACCTGCCGCGTGAATGGAGCCGGTCATCGAGAGATTCATCGCGGCTGCCGCTAGCGCGGAAACTTTCATGAAATCTCGCCGTCCGTCGGCATTCGCCTTCTTGTTGGTTCTCTTGGACATGCTTTACTCCTTGTCCGGCTCGAATGAGCGGACGACCCGGAATCCCACGAAATGTGCGTCGGTATGCCACCAGATGCTCTTTGGCTCCTGGGGATCTTGAATGCTCCAATCCTCTTCCGCGCCACGGCGGGCCGCCGACCGGATGAACTCCGGATCGTCCTGCCATGAACCGCCTCGAGCAGTGCTCCAAACGGTCTCGTCTGTTTCAAGCTTTGGATTGGCGAGGGTCTTCGCGGCGTTGATGCGCGCGAAGTAATCGTTCACGTACTTGTCCGAGGTCCACTCGGCCACGTTGCCGAGCATGTCGTACAGCCCCCATGCATTCGGCTTCTTCTTGCCAACGAGTTGAGGCTTGTCATTGGCGTTCTCGTAGTACCAGGCGAAGTCGCCGATCTTGTCATCCTCGAAGTAGCGAGCGCCCGTCGTTCCTGCGCGGCAAGCATATTCCCACTCCGCCTCGGTCGGCAGGCGGTACTTCTTGCCGGTCTTCGTCGCCAGCCACTCGCAATACTTCGTGGCGGCGAGTTGAGTCATGCAGATCGCGGGATTGCCGTCATGACCATAACCAAAGGTCATGTCGACGTAGGGAGGAGTTGGGCGTGTGACCGCATCGGCCTTCACATCAAGATCGGTTCGAGTAATCGGTTTGTTTTGCTCTTTGGCGACTGCCGCTTGCTTCTTATCGAAGCTAAACGCATAGAGATCGAACTCGTCCCACGTGACTTCATGCTCTTCCATCCAGAACGGCGCAATTTGAATCTCGGTTTGAGGACCTTCATCCTCCCCGCGACCTTCTTCACTTTCCGGACTTCCCATGACAAACTTGCCCCCCGGAATCGGTACCATCTTAAAGGAGATGTCCGATTCGGGAACCTTCTGAACGTACGGCTCCATCCCCTTGGGAAGATTTGGGGGAAGCGGCGCATCGTCGGCCAAGACGGCGCCTGTCGAAAATAACGTCAGCGTACCGAGCGCGAGCGCGGAAAAGATCGACCAGCGATGAATCAACGAAAACCCCTTCCGATGTACGATCCTAAGGCTTGTCTTTGGATTCCCATCCTACTGTCGATTGCTGTACTCGCAAACGATGCGGTCGGTTCCGACAATCAGTCTGGCCCGTCGCTCCCGCTTCGGCGATTCGAGCAGAGTCAGATTCACATGGGAACTCAATTTCGGGTCGTATTCTACGCTCCCGACGAAGCGCTCGCAACGATTGCGTTTCGCGATGCGTTCGCCCGAGTCGCAGAGCTCGATTCCCGCCTAAGTGATTATCGCGACGATAGTGAGCTGACCCGGCTCAGCCGAAGCTCGGGGGGACCCGCCGTTCCCGTCAGCAAAGATCTCTGGGATGTGTTACGTCGATCGTTTGAGATTTCGGAGGAAACGGACGGGGCTTTTGATGTCACCGTCGGGCCGGCGGTCCGGCTTTGGCGGCGAGCCCGAAGAACTCACGAACTTCCTACGGAAGCCCGTATTCAACAGGTTTTGCCTAGAATCGGCTATCAAAAGATCGTGTTTGATGATGCAAATCACTCGGTGCGTCTGACGGCAAAAGAGATGCTTCTCGATTTGGGAGGAATCGCTAAAGGAATGGCAACTCAAGCGATGCTCGCCGAAGTCAAAAAGCACGGCATTGAAAAGGTGATGATCGTCGGTGGAGGTGAAGTGACCCTCGGAACCGCTCCCCCCGACGAGTCAGGCTGGAAAATAGGTCTTAGCACTCCTGGCGAAACAAAAGGGGTACAAAATGAGTACCTGATCCTGTCCGAGCGAAGCGTATCGACGTCGGGGGATGCGTCGCAACACATCGAACTCGGGGGGAAACGATATTCTCATATCGTCGATCCTCGAACGGGTTGGGCGCTCACCACTCGCCGGCAAGTGACCGTGGTCGCTCCTGACGGATCTACCGCCGATGCACTGGCGTCGGCTCTTTCGGTCCTGGGACGTGAACGAGCCGAGTCCGTTCTCGGACAGTTTCGCGAAGTCGAAGCGAAGATCGACGAATTGACGGAGAACGGATGGAAGGCGTGGACCAGTGCCGGCTGGGACAGGCTCCCGAGAGAGAAAGAAGACCTCAGCGAGAAGCCCGTTGCCAATGAACCATAGTCAACAGGCTGCCCGAAAAGTCGAACACACCAGGTAATTCATCAGCACCAGCGACAGGAATCAACAATGCGATCAGGGCGAACGATGTTCATCTCCACGGCACTCCTGGTGCTCGGAATGGGTTGGACAACGAAAGAAGCACAGGCTGACTTTGCCACTGCGGAGGAACTCGCCAAACGAGTGACGATCTATCGCGACTCGTACGGCGTGCCGCACGTTGACGCCGACGATCCGATCGCAGCCGCCTTTGGATTCGGCTATGCCCAATGCGAAGATTACTTTTGGCAAGTGGAAGATAGTCTGATTTTCGGCATCGGACGCTACGCGGAGGTGAATGGCAAAAACGGAATCGATGAAGACCTCGTCACGCATGCATTCGAGATTCCCGAGCGCTCGAAGGCAGACGTCGAAAAGCAACCGAAGCAGACGCAAGAGGTCGCGCACGCCTTCGCGACGGCGATCAACTTTTATCTGAAGAATCATCCCGAGGTGAAACCTCGACTGATCACCCACGTCGAACCGTGGCATCTGTTGGCATTCAATCGACGTATTTGGATCGATCTCGGCTTCCGTGCGTCCCACGTCTCGGGGGACTACATGCCGCACCGAAAGAACGAAGCCTATGAGCAGATCGGCTCGAATGCCTGGGCGGTCGGTCCGACGAAAACCAAAGACAAGACGACCATGCTTTTCATCAACCCGCACCAGCCCTTCTACGGTTGGGGTCAGTGGTATGAGGGGCACATCCGCACCAAGGACGGCATCGATTTCTACGGAGCCTCCTTCTTCGCCAGTCCGATGTTGTCAATCGGCCACAACGCCACCTGCGGATGGTCCTTCACCGTCAACGAGCCAGACGTCGTCGACAAATGGAACGTGAAGTTCGACGATCCCGATCGTCCTAACTTCTATCGGCACGGAGACGGTTATCGCGAAGCGACCGTCTGGACGTCAGACGTGAAGGTGAAGGGTGAGGGAGGCGCTCGCCGATACACGTTCCGCAAGACGCATCACGGCCCGCTTCTTCGATTGGTGGGACCCGACACCTACGAAGCGGTGCAAGTCGGTCGTCTGTATGACAACGATTTCGTGTCTCAGATCATGGACATGGTTCGTTCGAAGAACGTCCATGACTTTCGCCGTGCGATGGGGCAGAACAGCCTTCCCATCTTCAACGGCATCTCCGCAGACAGTGAAGGAAACATTTTTTACCTCTACAACGGTGCGGTGCCGAAGCGCAATGAAGGGTTTGATTGGCGGCACGCGGTGGATGGGAATAATCCGGCAACGGATTGGAAAGGCTACCATCCCGTCGATGACTTGCCGCAGATCTTGAATCCACCTTCCGGCTACTTGCAGAGCTGCAACGCCTCTCCGTTCACCACGACCGACGACGGCAACCCATTCAAAGATGACTATCCTTCGTACATGGTCATCGACAAGGATTCCGACAAGCGCCGCTCGAAGATGAGCCGTATGCTGTTGCGGGAAGCAAAGGACCTCACCCTCGATCAGTTCGAATCGCTTGGATTCGACACGCACATGTATTGGGCGATCAACGAACTTCCCCGCTTAAAGCTCGAATTCGCACGCATCGAGAAGTCAAAGCCCGAACTCGCGGCCAAGGCGAAACCTTACTTCGATCACTTCAACGGTTGGAACTGTGAAGTGACGGCCGATTGTGATCGTTCCCCTCTTTGTGCTCAGTGGTACGAGGAGCTATATGGCTTCGGTTATCCCGTCGAGGACCTCAAAGCCCCGTACAAAGAGAACCCCGATTTGAAGTTCGAGGCGCTTATTAACGCCGCCAAGAAGCTCACGGAAAACTACGGTACTTGGAAGGTGAAGTGGGGAGACGTGTATCGACTGCAGCGTCATCAAAACGTTGCTGATTTACTTCAGGTGCCACTCTCGGACAAAAAGCCGAGCATTCCACTCGTCGGTGCGCCCGGCCCGCTCGGCGTCATCTTCACCATGTATTATTCGCCAAGCGTTTATGTCCCTTTCGTTCGAGAGATGAAGAAGCACTACGCCGTCGTCGGCACTTCATACATGGGGGTCGTCGAGTTCAAGAAGGACGGCGTCGATAGCCGTTCGGTCATCCAGTACGGATCAAACAGCGATCCCAAGTCGCCGAATTTTATCGATCAAGGCGCGCTCATGGCCCAGAAGAAAATGAAGCGATCTCTTTTCAATTGGAACGAGATCCAAACTTCCGCCAAGCGAAAGTACCATCCAGGTGCCGAGCCCAAGACGTGATCTCGTAGACTTCATCCTCGTAGGCTGGGTCCTCTGGACCCAGCTTATCGCCATCAATCAATCGAGCTGGGTCGAAACGACTCAGCCAACACTTCGAATACGCCAGTTCTAGGTCGTCGACCTATCGGCGAGCCAGCGGGTGCTTGAGGGGCAACCAGGCGGCCCCTTCCTTGCTGCTAGCAACGCATTGCTGGATGAAATACATCCCCTCCACGCCGTCGTGAATGTTCGGGTAAATCGTGTTGACCCGTTCGAACTTCTGGCCGGCGGCACGCTTAGCCATGTCGTCGTAGGCATTGCGATAAATGTTCGCGAACGCTTCGAGATATCCTTCCGGATGTCCCGACGGCGTGCGGCAAGCAGCGGCGTGGCCTGGCGTCGCGAACGGCGCGTTGGGATCACGCGTGTAGATCTGGAGCGGCTTCCCGTTTTCTCGAACGATCAGTTCGTTTGGATTTTCCTGACGCCAGAGGATCGACTTCTTCGTTCCATCGACTTCGATCCAAATGTCGTTCTCGCGTCCGTGTGAAATCTGTGATGCCGTCACCGTACCAAAGGCGCCGTTTTCAAACTGAATGAGCGCGTGGCCGTAATCATCAAGTGCTCGGCCAGGGACGAACGTTTTCAGATGGCAGGAAACTTTCTCGGGAAGTAGGCCGGTGATGAACCGGCCGAGATTGTAGGCGTGCGTGCCGATGTCGCCGAAGCATCCCGCTGCTCCCGACTTAGTCGGATCAGTCCGCCAAGCAGCTTGTTTTTGGCCACCCTTTTCGATGTCGCTTCGAAGCCAGCCTTGAATGTAGTTCGACCGGACGACTTGCACTTCACCCAGTTCACCCGCGAGCACCATTTCCCGAGCCTGCCGGACGAGCGGATTGCCGGTGTAGTTATGCGTGACCGCGAAGACGACGCCGGATTTCTCGGCAACTTTCGCCAATTCCTCTGCTTCCTTCAGGTCGAAGGTCATCGGCTTGTCACACATGACGTTGAAGCCGGCTTCCGCCGCGGCCTTGGCAACGGGAAAATGGACATGATTGGGAGTTGCCACCGTCACGAAGTCGATCCGTTTGTCGGCGGGAAGAGCCTTTTCCGACTGGATCAGTTCTTCGAACGAACCGTACGCCCGTTCGGGAGCGATCGCGTAGTCGGGAGCCGAGGCCTTCGCCTTTTCGGGATTCGAGGAAAGGGCACCGGCGACGAGTTCAGCCCGGTTGTCGAGAACGGCGGCGGTCGCGTGAACCCGGCCGATGAACGCCCCCTGACCCCCACCTACCAACGCCATCCGCAGTTTGCGATTAAGCGGCTCGTTCGTTGCCATGTTCCGCTCCTTTCCCTGTAAACTTCATTGAAATGAAAGACTGAACGACCCTTGCACGACGATTTCAGAGGTTCACCCACAGCAAGTGTCGTAACTGCCGGCAATCGTTCTGCGACGGTAACTTAATCCGTTTTCCGCGTCGAAACATACGATTTCACCATCGCGAATCCCGCGTCGACGCTTGATTCAGTCCTCCTGGCAGCGGACATTACAATACAGGACGAGAACGCGCGAGGCACGCATGGAATGCCTCGGGAGACCGCTGATGTCCGAAAAACTGAAGAAGAAGCTCCGGCAAGCAGAGTGGCGGCTCAATCTGAGTCGTTTTCTGTCGATCGCGACTTGGAGCATTTCAGTCTGCCTGATCGTGGCTTGCGGTATTCTTCTCGCCGCCCAACTCCTCGGCTGGAATTGGGATGGACCGCTGGTGCTGGGAGCGGCGGTCGCATTGGCAATACTTTTCACCGTCGGTTTCACTTATCTCACCCGTCGAAGAACCATTGATGCCGCGTTCGTCCTGGATCAAGAGTGCCATCTCAAAGAACGGCTCAGCACGCTGGTTAGCTTGCCGGCTTCGGAACTCGATCATCCGGCCGTGCAGGCCCTAGCTGCCGACGTCGAACGGCGTACCGACTCGATAGATGTGGCGGAAAGCCTTCCGATTCGCCTGCCTCGCTACGGCTGGCTCCCCGCGCTTCCGATTGGCGCCGCCATCGCCATTTTGACCCTGGTAGGGCCCCTGGAATGGACGAAGCAATCGGTCGCTCGCGAGACCTCCGTCGAAGAGCAATCGCGTGTCGCAGAAGAGGCAAAGCAGCTCGCGCAGCAGGCCAAAGAGCGAGAAAAATCTCTAGCGGAGAAAGGTGCCAGCGAGGAACTGAAGGATGTCGCGGCGCAGATCGAAAAGGCCGCTCGCGAGATTAAGGAAGATACAAAGTCGACCCCAGAGCAGGCGGCTTTGAAGTTAAGCGATCTGGCAAAGTCGATCGAAGAGCGTCGAGAGAAAAATGGCGGACTCGATCGAATGAAACAAGCTCTCGCAGGCATGGAAGGGGGTGAGGAAGGCCGAGCCCAAAAGCTGCAGGAATCACTCCAAGAAGGGAACTTCAAAGAGGCAGCCAAGCAACTGCAAAAGCTGAAGGAAGAGATCGCGAAGGGAGGCCTCACCCCCGAAGAAAAAGAAAAGCTTTCAAAACAACTCGGCAAGCTTGAGCAACAGCTCAAAAAGGCCGCAGAGATGGCCGAACGCGGCAAGCAACTTCAAAAGGGTCTTTCGAAGGAAGAGGCGGCCGAGCAAATGAAGAAGCTCGCCGAGCAGGCAAAGGATCTCGAAAAGCTCGATCAACTCGCGGACAAGTTAGGCCAATGTTCAAAGTCCCTTGGCGACCAGGCAAAGAACTCGCAAGACGGAAAGAACGGTAACAAGGGTTCGGCCTCATCATCACCCGACGGCAAGGAATCTCCCGAAGGTGCTGATCTGGATCAGCATCTCGCCCAAGCGGAATCGATGTTGACGGAACTGGCTGATAAAGAGCTCGAGAATGAATCTCTCGAGCAGATGCTCGCCGATGTGAGTCAGGCACGAGGTGGGATGTGCAAGAAGAACGGTCAAGCTCCCGCGGATGGAACGAACGGCAAAGGGGTCGGGCGAGGCCATCATGTCGGTGATCGACCTGATCCGCTCGAAAATGCGAAGACTCGAAACACCCACGCCCGAGGAAAGTTGTCCGACGGAAAGTCCTCGATCGGCGGCAAAGCAGAAGGACAAAACGTGGCGGGACAAAGCCAGATGGAAATCCAGGCAGCCCTCCCCGCCGCCGAGAAAATGGCCGACGACGCCATTACCCGCCAGCCGATCCCCGCCGAGTACAAAGAACATACGCGAGATTATTTCCAGGGATTGCACGGGCAAATCGAATCGAAGAAGTGATTTCTCGCGGCATCCAAGAGACGACAGGCCGCCGCGAATACTGGAGCGGAGCCGGCATGCCCCTATCTTGGGTCCGGCAATAATCGACTCTCAAGGAATAGCATCTCCGAGGAGATGAAAGGGTGAGTGACATGTCGGTGGCAATGAACGCGGAAGCGGCTGCCCGGCGATCAGCCGAGACATTTCGGCTTTGGCGTCACGTCGATCCAATGATCCGATGGCTCAAACGATCGGTCGTCATCGGCGGCGTTCTTGTCGTTCTCTTCTTCACGCTCGAGACGATACGGACTTATCAAACGCTTGCCGCCATTCATCCGTGGGTTGGCGTCGCCGCATTAATCGGCATCGGCATGGCGATTACGCTCATCATCGGGCCGGCTTGGCACTTTCTTCGCATGCCCCGCGTGATCGAACCACCTCCCCTACCAGCCGATGGCAAGCTCACGCCGAATCAATGCGTGACCGAGATACGCTTTCTCGACA
>JAIEPU010000269.1 GCA_019748235.1 bacterium | reverse complement strand
TGGGATCGGCGGGTAAAGGCGTCGATGCGGCCATTCTCGATTTCATCGCGTATTGGGGAAATACTCAATCGCTTCGAATGTTGGGCGACTTCGGCAGATCACAATTTCAAAAAGGAAAGACGGCTCGAGTCGGCGAGGTACTAGCAACATTATCCCGTTGCCGAAATAGTGAATCGGCCATCAGCGAGATTGAATACTTCCTTTCCCGCGCGATCACGCCGACCGTCAAAGAGGCCGCGATGAACGCATTATCGCGGCAAGTCAAAGTGACCAATCAATCCTTCCGCGAAATCCAGGATCGAAACGTTCCAAACCTTGGTTTCGAAGTACGTGGCCCAAAAATCCTCGAGCTTGGTTCACAACGATTGCTCGCTAGGGTACTTTCCGATTTCTCGATCGAACTGCGCAATGAAAAAGGGAAGGTGATCAAGTCAGTCCCGACGCTTCGGAAAGGGGATGATCCGGCACTCAGGGTCGAAGCTGCTCAATGGTTCGCTGAGACCCGGGCCGACCTAAAGCAATTCGCGAGCAATCAAACGGTCCGGCTCGAGGAGGCGATGATTGCGGATTTCGACTGGCCGGCACCCGTTTGGATGAGTCGCTACTTGGATCGTCCACTTTTGGCTCACCTCGGCAGGCGAATTCTTTGGACGGCAAAACGGAATCGATTTGAACTAGGAGAAAGCTTTCGCGTTGCTGAGGACTACACACTTGCCGATCGACACGACGATGTTTTCCATCTCGACGAAACGATGCGAGTTTCCATCGCTTATCCACTAGGATGGGATGACCGTCAACGAAGCGATTGGCGCACCATCTTGGACGATTACGCGATCACTCCTCTGTTTTCTCAGTGCGATCGACTGGTATATGCTCCCACGGAGGAGGAGTACGGGTCCGCGTATGTGAATCGCTTCTTCGGTGTTCCGATTGATCATCGCTCCCTCAAAAGCCGCTTCAAACGATCCGGTTGGAGTATTGGGCGTTTTCGAGATGCTTTCCCTTGGTGCCTGTTCCATTTTCGGGACTTTTTGCCAACCGAAGAAACTCTCCTTTCAAACGGTCCAGCATCTATCGAAGCGCAAACGATTCGCGCGATTTGCTTTCACGATAAAATGCTCGCCTCGACTGATTACTCGCAAGAGCTTTTGATTTCCCTCGCCCACGTTGCATTCACGCACGCGAGCGAGATCGATCTGAAAGATGCGAGCACATCGCTTGATGGGCTTCAAGACGGCTCGTCTCTATTACCCATTGCGGAAGTGCCGCCGCGAATTTTTAGCGAAACGATACGGGATATCGCGCGTCTCACGGAACATGTCTCCGGATAATAGTTCCCTCTCCTATTCGTGATACTCGCTCGGCTTGACGTCAGAGATTTCTCTTCGATTTCCTCCCCCTGATCGGTAATCTGGTTGAATTCAATTCTTGAACTCGATTCCGTCTGTGATCGGCATGTACGCGATGACCATTCGTTACTCGCCTACCGCCGGCTTACACGACCGAAAGAGTTAGTACTGCGGGTACCGGTTCGGGGCGACCATTTTAGATATTTGGTCCAGGACCGCCCCATCGAGAGAATTCACTTGAGCACAGAACGCATGACAAAGCCCAATCGGTTCGATCGCCCCTGGATTAAACTATCGCTGGCCGGAGTTATCCTGGGCTTTGGTGCCCTTATGGCTGGAGTGATTTGGCTGATACCCAGTACCGTCCCGAAAATAGTAACAGATGCAGTGGTGAGTATCGCTCCCAAGGAGAACAAACCCGTCGTCCCGCCCGAACTCCGTTATATAAGCGGATATAGCTTTCCTGACGATCGAGTCGGATATAGATCGACCCCCTATACATGGATGCGGCAGTACTACGTTGATAATCCTCGCGGGTACTTTCAAGAGATATCAGCATTCAATCAATCTGTGGAAAATTGGAACTTCAGCGGCTCGAAGGAGGCAGAAGTTAATGTCGAGCATGCGAATGAGTTTTTCCCATTAATACTTAAAATCAAACAATTAGATCCGAAGGCGCCGGCTTGGTCGGCATCCATCAGGCATAAAGAGGCGATTTCACCCGCAAACATAAAGACGCAACTCAAGTTCAATATTTCCGCCACCCAGAAACGTCACATCGAGATTCTCTTTTGGACACCGGGTGACTGGAATAATCCATTTCATGTCGCCGGGGTCGATATCGATACACAACCCAAAGATTATGTCATTGACTTGCCGGTGTCTGATAAGGATCGTCGGTTCGTTTTGGGGTTCAACCTCGGTGGAGAATCCGACACGCTGACCGTGAAGAGTATATCTCTCTCGGGAATTAAGCATCTCGAAGAGACAAAACAGCATGATCGATTTTTTGTCGAATACGGGATGAACAAATGGGGATACAGAGATCATGATTGGACGCTCGAGTGTCCCAGCGACACGATCAGAATCGCCTCTATCGGTGATTCATTCACCTTCGGACAGGGAGTGAGGAGCGCCGACGTGTTTTCACATGTTTTGGAGAGAAAACTGAATTCCGAAGCAACGAACGGATCAACGAAATTCGAGGTCCTGAACTTTGGGATGATGGGATACTCGACTTCGGAGGAACTGGAGATTCTTCAAGTTGACGCGGCGAAGTTCTCTCCGCGCATCGTCGTTGTCACCATGTGTTCGAATGACTCGATCTCTCTCAAAAGAGAGGCAGAACTCAAGAAAGTTCATGACCAGCAAACAGACTACGCTCGATTCAACGAGCTCTTATCGAAAACGATCAAAGAGGAGGGCTTCAAAGGATGTGTTGATTTACTTCTACAAATGAATGCGTTTTGTAAAAGTAAGAACATGAGGCTTGTCGTGGGAATATTCGACGTCAGTGAAGGCTGGGAATGGGAGAACCTTGTCGCGGAGGTATTACCTGCCATGAAACAACACGGCATCCCAGCATTTGACGTTAAATCCGATTTGGAAGCAGCCGGCTATTTCGCCACGCCGGGCATTGTCCACGATCCGACCGACTTCCATCCCAATGAGCATGCTCACGCGGTATATGCGAAAAAACTTTATAACGTGATCGAAAAGGAAATATTGCCGACACTTTCGAAGTAGGATGAGGAAAGGAATCGAACTAGAAGCGACTCACCTCAGAATGCGTGCATCCTCTTCTTACTGATTGTCTTCACGTCCTCGGCGAATCCCATCATCCTTCGCGGGTTGACGAGCATTGTTCTGATGAGCGGCTCGCTCATTCTTCGCATATTCGGCTTCTTCGGACGAAGCATAATAGCCGAGGATCTTCCAATCGCGGACGGGCTTCGGAGGTTCGGTCCCCGCTTTATCCGCCGCTTGCTTGTCTTTCTTTCCGCGACTCCCCTTCTCCTTTTTCGGCTTCTTTTCCCAGGGGTTGCCATATTCGGACATATATTCCACGACAAAACTGACGGCCTCTTCCTGACCCGCCAGCACGTGCATCTCTGATTTCTCGTAAGGTTTCATGCCCCCTTGTCCGCCTCCCTGCGGATCGCCACCGGCTTTGTCCTCTTCCATCCCCTGTTCCATTGCCTGAACTAAGTAGAAGGCGTTTGGCTCAACAAACTGCTTTTTCAGCCCCTTCACGTAGCGAAGTTTGTCTTTGTCACCAGCGAGGGAAGCATCGTCCAACTTCTTCGCTTTCGCAGTCGAAGTCTTTCTGCCCGAGCCAAAACCTCCATCGTCTTCGTCGGCCTCTTCTTTGGTTGCATCTTCTTTAGCCGCGGGTTTTGAGCCTTTGGGATCGTTCTTCTTTTCATCGGCGGTCATTTCGTCGTCGGCCGGTTCCGAGGTGTCATCGAAAACTCCCGTCTTCGATTTATTGTCTGTTCCCTTCGGTTTCTTTTTCTTGTCGGCTCCCTCCGCAATGAATCCGAGGGACAGGATCATGATGACGACGAAACTGAAAATTCGACCAACGGAATGGAACATGACCACCCTCGAAACTCCCGTGTGATTCCAATCTCGCAATTATGTACAGGCTCAATGAAAAATGGGACCGAAAAGCACGCTGGCCATTGGTGAAAACGAGATTCTATTTCGTTTTGACCTTCTTCTTAACCTGGCGACGAGCGACCTTTTTCTTCGACGGTAACCGGGGTAGTTCGCACGAGCTTGGCCCTTCACCCTCGACGATCGGTCGATCACGATCAGCTGCGACAACACAGTAAAACCCCAGAGGCTCTTTCCCTCCCGAATGGAGGAATTGATGAACTTGCCACGACTGGACATGGATAATGTCACCCACTCCAATCTTGTTTGACTTTCCCTCCAAATCGACGGTTCCCTCTCCTCGGACGACAATGACGACGTGCTCGTGCGCATGACGCTCTTTCGAAGAGAATCCCCCTGGGCCGATCTCAAAATAGCGCACATGAAAAGGGAGTTCGGCCTTATTGGGGAGGGCCACCAACTCTGTTCGGCTGACCTCTTTCCAATGAGTTCCGGACTCTTTGTACTGTTGTCTTGACACACCCTTCCATTGAAACGCCCCGAAGTGCTTCAAAAGAGATGCAGGGGAAATAGGTGTGGATTTCGACTTCTTCTTGCTCATGAACAACTCACTGGCCGGGAAAATGAACGACGACTTTCAAAGCGGCTCCGCCACGCTTGGCGGTATTGTATGCGTCTTGAATCTGATCAAGTTCGAAGCGATGAGTAATGATGGGCCGAGGATCGACCTGTCTGCTCCGCAGCAGGTCATAGGCTTTCCGAGTATCGGTCGGCCCACAAGAGTAGGAAGGGAGGAGCCGGACTTCGCGGAAATAGAGATCTCCCAAATCGAGACTCGTCCGCTCTCCCGTGGGAGTGGGCGTGAACAGTAAAACGGCCCCTCCGCCCCGGACGAATGTTGTCGCCTGTTGGATCACAGGCGGAAAGCCCGGCCCCACGACGACGTAATCGGCTCCTCCAAACCCCTTCGATGCTGCGATCTCACGCATCTCGTCGGGGTGAAGCACCTTGTCCGCTCCCATCAAGCGGGCCTTCTCCGCACGAATCGGATCGGGTTCCACGGCCCAAACTTCGGGGGTCCCGAGCGCTTTTGCAGTCAAGATATTCAGCAGCCCCATGATGCCGCAGCCGATGACGATTCCCAGGTCGGTCTCTGATACATCGATCAGATAAAGGCACTTCACACAGCAGGCCAAAGGCTCGATGAAGATGCCAACTTCGGGAGAAAGATCGGAAATGTCGAACGTGTCGTGAAGGACATTCTCTCCCGGAACGCGGATGAATTCCGCCATCCCCCCCGGATCAATCTTGGTCCGCTTCCATGTCTCGCACTGCACGTATTGACGAAGCCAGCAATACCGGCAATTCATGCAGGGAGCATGATGATGAACGAATACGAGTTGCCCACGTTCGATATGACTGACAGAGGAGCCGACCTCGACAGCATAGCCAACCGCCTCGTGACCAAGGACCGTACCCACTTTTTTTTGCAGGTACCACTCCATCAAATCACCCGAACAAATGCCGCTCGAGGCCGTTCGCAAGATGACTTCGTCTTCGCTCTCTAGTTTGGGCCGAGCAACGGTCTTAACTTCAAAGGTGGTGGGGCCCGTGATCACGGCTTGCTTCATCGTTTCGGGAAGTTGATGGACCACGTCGAACCTTCATTGCAATGGAAAGCACTCATCCGTGCGAAATGAAATCGCCGCATTGATGAGAGAATGGAAGTCAGTATGCGAAGTTCAAGTGGAGTTCGCCAATCCGAATTGCGGTCCCTTCGCAAGTCGTCGGTGATCAAATATCGCGGCCGTGATATAGGCCAAGATCGCGGCCGCGAGTGATGCAAGAAAGCTCGCCTCGAACTCAGTCGCTTTGCCGATAAAGTAGGCGCCGAGGCCGGCAAAAATAGCACTCGCCGCGCTCAGTGTGCCACCAAATGACGTGAACAATCCAAATACAACGACAACGAATAGCCCCGACGCTCCCAGCGAGGAGGCCGTCCGTACTAACTCAAAAACACTATCCGAGGAAAAGCTGACGAAGTAGGCAGAAATACCCAAACCCAGTACCCACGCGCGCGACCAGTAAAGTTTCGTTCGTTCGGACCTTCCTGGGCGAAGAGGGAGAAAGTTATTTGCCACCAAAGCCGCCGATACGAGAAGCGCGCTATCGATCGTCGACTACAGCGCGGAAATAATCGCACCGGCGAAAATGACATACATTCCCCCTGTCAAATACTGTCGAGCTAACGTCGGAAGGATTTGTTCCGGGTGATCGATGACGGGCACGAGTTCCGGCCCCACGATCCCAAGGAGAAACGGCATCGATCCGACGAGCAAATACATCCCTCCAGCCACCAGGCAATTCACCCGCGCCACGGTGGCGGAACGAGATGCTAATGCGCGCGCCACGAGTTCCTGAGAGATAACCGCGTTCAACAAAGGAACGGTCCACGCATCGAGCACTTCATACCACGGTCGCGTGTCGGAAGCCGGGAACAATTGCCATCGTTCCGCCGGGACGCGCTCGAGTAGCTCCCAGCCGTTGGCCATGAAAACGGCAACGGCCAAAACCACCAGCCCGATGATGAGAGCCGTACCTTGAATCAGATCGTTGATGGCATCCGCCCACATGCCTCCCATCACCGTATAGGCAAGGGTGATGATGAGCGCAATCGTGATTCCCATGTCGATCGGGATGTCGGCGGATGTCGTCAGAACTTGGCCGAAAGCACGAAGCTGGGCCGCGGCCCAGATGACTGAGGTCGGGACGAGTATCGCCACCGCCAGTTTTTCGATACTGCTGGAGTAACGACGGCGAAAGATATCCGCCATCGTCAAATAATGTCCCTTCCAAAGCCGGGCAGCGAAGAAGATTCCCATCACAACCAAACAGAGTGCATAACCAAAGGGATCGATCTCGCCCGCGACGATGCCGCGCTTGTATGCCTCTCCCGCGGCACCAATGCATGATTCCGCGCCAAACCATGTCGCGAAGATTGAGAATGAACCGAACAGGTAGCCGATACTTCGACCGGCGAGGATGTAATCCTCATTCGTTCGGACCCGAAGCGCGACCGCAAATCCAATGACGAGCTGAATGGCGACATAGGCCGCGAGCCCAATTAAAATCGCCATACGATTCTCCCTCCTTGATGATCGAGTTTTCGCCTGCCGACGTTCATGGTAACGTAGCTGACCAACCTCTCCTGAATCCGTCCGCTCCCGTCCGAAATCATGGTAGAAAGCCCGCAAAGAAATATGTTGGCTGATTCCGCTTCTCGAAGGGACTTAGCTCGCGCGAGCCGTAATAATGCCGACGTCGCCACCATCTGCAAATTTTCGGACAACGAGGGAAAACCATGACGGCTTTCACCACCGAGATTCAGGAATTCAAGAATCAACTCAGGACGCAGGCACACGCCAACAGAAACGCGCAAGAGAACAAAGACGAACTGAGCCGGCAAATCGTGGCGAAGTTCAAGGCGCTTCCTGAATACGAACGAGCGAAGACCGTGATGTATTACATCGACGTTCGTTCCGAAGTCCGAACGCGACATGACCTGCCCGATGCTCTGACGGGCGACAAGAAGATCGTCGTTCCCTACTGCGTGGACGGCTTTCTTCAGCTCTTTCATCTGACGAGTATGGACGAGCTTGAACTCGGCATGTACAAGATTCTCGAGCCGAGAGCCGATCTTCGTGATCTGGCCGAGAAGCGAGTCGACCCGACCGAACTTGATCTCGTGATGGTTCCCGGAGTCGGATTTGACCGCCGGGGAGGCCGAATGGGGCATGGCAAGGGATACTACGATAAACTGCTCGAACATGTCCGGCCTGATGCCGCGCTGGTCGCCTTGGCATTCGAATGCCAACTCTTCCCTGAAATTCCAGTCGCTCCGCACGACGTGTTCATGGATAAGGTCGTGACGGAAAAGGCCGTCTATGAAGGTAAGGGCCGATAACCTCATGGCGGCTGAAATCGAAGATACCTACGCCGAGGCGTTTCGAAGCATTTACGGCGAGATTCTCATCACCGCGCGTGACCGTCGACGATTGGATGACGCCGTTCAAGCTTGCACGGGAAATGCATCAAGCACCATCCTATGCGATTGCGAAGCAGGACTCGATCGTTATGTCGGACCCGGGGGTGATGAATCATTCGCCACTCCCGATGGAAGGCCGGGCGCGATCGTTCAATTCCATATCCCGCGTTTCAAAAAGGACCGGGAAAAGGCTCTTGAACGCTCGATGCTCGTCCGCATTTCGCAAAACGTGTTGCCGACTCCAACAGCCGCCTGCTTCAATCTTCTCGATACCGAGCCTTACTTCAAACTTGGCCGCAAGATCTCTTTCTTTGGGGACGGCTATCAATTTCGGGATGAGCGGTTTGGAAGACGAGTATGGGTCATTCCCATCCTCGGCGGCGAATTCATTCTCGATCGCCGCTTCGGTTTCGCCGACGGCTTGATGGGGGACAATATCTGGTTCATGGGACGGGATGTCGACTCAGCTTTAGACGCCTGCGAAAAAGCGATCGAAGCCGTCCGGCAAACGCCGGGCTGCATCGCTCCATTTCCCGGCGGACTCGTCGGAAGTGGATCAAAGGCTGGAAGCAGGTACTCCTTTTCGATCGCGAGTACCTATGAGAAATACTGCCCGACACTCCGCGCGAAGCTAGGAGACGCGAGCGCGGTGCCGGAGGGGGTGAATTCGATCTTAGAGATCGTCATCAATGGCCGCGATCTCGCTACCCTTGAGCAGGCGACTAAAGCCGCCCTTGCCGCCTCTGCCGATACACCCGGCTTGCTTCGTATCTCCGCCGGCAATTATGGTGGACGTCTAGGAAAGAACTTCATTTACCTGAACCCAAAGTAGAGGCAACAACACATTCATTCAGCGGTAAGCCGAGACGAATCTCCCCTGCAGGAGTGCTTGTACTAAAAGCCCGAGTGATGGAATTGGCAGACATATCGGACTTAAAATCCGAAGCCGGGTAACTGGCGTGTGGGTTCGAGTCCCACCTCGGGCAATGACTTACGACGATTCTGGGTCACTCTCCTTTCTGCTGTCCCAGGAATATCCCAGAACGGCTTGGGTAGTTTTCTAGCCTTTTACCTTCGATGGCTTGAGGCTTGGGACGAACAAGTTTTCGGCTGCGTTCTTCATCTGTCGAGCCATGTTGATGTAGAGCTGTGTGGTCGTGTAGCTCTTATGCCGCATGATCCGTTGCAGGGTGTCGGCTGTCATCCGGTCCGCGTTCATGGTGGCGAATGCCCGCCTGAGATCGTGGAAGCCGTAGTAGTCCTTCCCTCGAGGATGAATGCCCGCTTTCTCTTGAATCCGGTGGAACTCGGTCCATGTCTCCCCGGCGCCATGAGCCCACGGGAACACGACTGGCCAGAAGCTTCGAAGCTTTTCCATGTGTTCCACGACGAGGGGATGAAGCCTGACAAACTCCTCTCGTCGCCCCTTCGTATTCTCGGCTCGAAGGAATGCGGTTCCCGCTTCGAGGTCAACATCCTCCCAGCGAAGCGTAAGTATCTCGGAGATTCGCCAGCCGGTCATATAAGCTGTCACGACGAGACCCTTCCACCAATCCTCGGGGGAGAATGGCATATCGGCGGGTCTGACCGCGTGCTTCGTTGCTTCGTAGATTCTGGCGAAGTCCTCGGGGTCGATGAATGTGGGAACCTTCGTCGGCACCTTGAGGAACGAGAACTCCGGAAGCTTCGCGAGTAGTCCCCACTTCTGAGCCTTGCGGAAGACTGCCCGGAGATGTCGCAATTCCTTATTGACGGTCGCCGGGCTCATTGGCTTCGAGGTCGTACCTTTCTCGTCCCGCTTCTTCGTGCATGCCCTCGGAACGTCCGCCAGTCGCTTCGAGATGTATTCGTCAATGTCCTTGGTGGTGATCGACGCCACCCGCTTTGGGTTAATGTGTCGCTCGAAGTGCTTGAGCGCGAGTTCCGTCTCGATCCGGTTGCTCGCTCCCATCTTCCCCATGACTTTCGACTCGTAGTCCTTGCGGAATGCCTCCCACGAGGTACTACGGTTCATCTCGTAAGTGCCTGTCGATAGTTCCGACCGCACTTTCTCCGCCAGTCGTTCGGCATCGCGCTTGCCGCGTGAACCTGGGCCGCAGCTCTTGCAACGCTGCTTGCCTGACGGGTCGATCCATGCCGCGTACCATGAAGCTTTCTTTTCGCCGTGCTTGGCGACTTGCTTGGGGTCTTGATAGACCCAGGTGCTAGCCATTGGCCATTCTTCTCCAATCAAGGTTATCTAATGCTCTTTTTTCCGTGGTACTGCTCCAGTAACGTTTCCGTGACATGATCAAAAGTAGGCATCAGATGTGCCCTTGAAATTCTCTTGGACCATAACATTGTTAATAGTGTCTCGCACTCTGACGATGGAACAGAGATCCTAATAAATATCGATCCATACTGGTACTTTATAGGCGGCATCGCTTCCATTGATCCATACGTCATTAAGGCATCTTCAAACGACGGCCACCTGTGTTTATTGATAAAATGATGATGTGCAACTCTGGAGTTGATGTAAACAAACCCGCCAGATTGAGCATGAAGAAATGGTATCTGATAACGTGGTGGAGAATAATAAAGGAGTGGTGAGTTAACATCATCGATGGGGTTTCGCGTGATTCTCTGTTGATTGCACGCCCACACCTCTAAATGCGATGGCGGGTTAATTCTTTCATTGGCCAGAAGATCACGGCAGCTTCTGGCTGCAAAGTAAATTGCAACATAAGGATTGCTCGTAAAGTCCAGAAGTCTTGTTGGAATTCCATGATGTTGCGCTACAGCAAAGGGGATTGAAGGGGCCCAGGATGTATCAAGACTGTATGGGGATTCATCGGCAAGCCGATCAATCTTTTTATGCTCAAGTATTTTTTCCGCTTCTGCTATCGGATGCCCGACTTCATCTGCTAGATCTACGAAAGCTCGAACGATATTATGCTCAGCCGCTAAAAATGTTGGCAGATAATCTTGCCATCTGCGATTGTTTCCAGTGTCCAAAAGGTCCATGTGTGATTTTCTGGGGGCAAATGAATCTAAACAATCGACCGACTCATCTCTCCATGCTGTTGGTAATAACTTCCACTCGTTACTACCATGACCCCTGAAAATCCATCTAGGACTCGAAAGGGTTTTGGGGTGGTTTTTCCAATGTGGTTGTGTCTGATCGAAGAAATCTAGGAATTCTTTGGCACTTATCGACTCGTATGCAGCTGTGAAATCGGTAAGTTGTTTGAACCCTTTGAGTGATTCAAAGTCATGATCCGACATTTTGTGCTCTCCAACGTTTCGGAACTTGATCAAAACAGTTCAGGGCATCTATGCCCCTGAGCTTTCCTATGTCATTGCTTCTGCTTCCTCATCCAGTAGCACGATGAGGAAGCCTTTCGAGATTAGCTTGAGCCATACTTCGTCCCGCGAGATGCCGACTGAGTCCGAGGCCGTGATGCCAAGCTGTACTTTCGCCGATCTCCCTTCCTCTTCTCTTGGCAAACGACAGGCAGAGGATGCCGTACGAATCCAGCATGTTTCATCGGCTACTAATCATGAGAATTGAACCAACTTGCTTTTCGGCAACACGGTAGACACAGCTTCCGATGCAACCACATCAATAGCGGCTTGAGCCGTTTTGAGGTTATTAATCGCGAGTTTGCTGCCAACAAAAACACCTTTGATCGATTCTCCCGAGTTCGCCTCGATGGAGAACTCATGGTGTGCCATGTCTTCACCTAGAACAGCAAATTCGAAACGCACTCCATTGGGCTGAATTTGTGTGATAACTCCGCCATCGACTTCGTATCTCGCACTTGGGTCATACTTCCCCGGTGCCGATGCCCAACAGAATGCGCCGAGAGGCATGACGGGGAATGCGATGGGAAAGCCGATCTTCTGGAACATCGCTATCGGGAACACGTCCGCAAAGCATGTGGGACGTTGCTTTCGTGGTGTACGCTGTTTTGGCGTGGAGTTCTTACGTGTGGCCATCACTAACCCCTTTTCGCTGCAGAACTGCTAAGTCGCCCGAGTGGATACCCAAGGACTGACCGCGCACGTTTGACCGCATGAAAAGAAGTCGATCGGCTTGGTATGGAATAGCGGCGGAAATGCCGGTAGAAATGGCGTCAGCCATTGTGCCGTCCTCTCAATCAGGTCGGTGCTGTGGTCAGACTCGGGGGGAGGCTGCAACCTCTCCTCGGGTCGTTCGTCATCGTTATCGACAATTCGGACTTAGTCAAGAAGAAAAATCCGAAGATGGGATAGAGTCCGATTCCGACTTTCGGAATGATTTTGAGTAAATTCGACGCTTGAATAACTCAGAATAGTCTCGATAGACTGGTTCCTCCGAACATTACATCGGTGAACAAGGTAATTTGGGCAACTCTTCTGTGTCATGTCAGAGCGGTTTGACGAATAGTATTCTTTGAATGCAAAGAACCGGCCATATTGTGCCTGAGGGTGGCCTTCCCATCAATTTGGAAGGGCCATATGAAAAGCGACTCGTATTCGAGGAAATCAAAATGGCAAAGAAGAAAACGAGCCAAGACAACCACGATGAAGACGATGGCCCCACGGTTGTTGAATTGCCGGTGCAGTTTTACTTCCCAGAGGGATTACCTACGCCATATGCCAATCAATGCGTCGTTCAGTCGACCGGTCACGAAGTGATACTTTGGTTTTTCGAGGTCTCGCCCCCCGCGTTTCCGAATATGAGTCATGCGGAAAGAAAGAAGTCCCTTGAGAACCTCGGTCACGTGCGGGGGAACTATGTTAGCAAGGTGGCGATGACTAAAGAGAAGTTCCTTGAGGTTGCCACAATCATCGCAAAGACTGCAAACGCAATCGACACTGTTTCAACGGTTGAGAAAACACGATGACAGTTGCTGCTTCACGAATTCCTGATCACGCAATGAGAATCACTCTCAGACAAATGGATACATTCGGCGAATCACGAATGTCGTTTCCTGTGTCCGGTCAATTCTGTTTTTTGGCTTCTGGTACGCCCTTGGGAAATGTTAAGAGTAGGTGGTTTGTAACAGTCGTTGGTCCATCGTTCGAGGCAGAAAGCAGATATATTACAGGGGATCTTACCTCTAAGCTCCGGCTGAAGAGGCCTATTGAAATCAGAATCACTCAGGATGATGATCTAGATTCTTATCTAGCTCAAGTTCCCGGAACAAAGTTGGTGGCATCCGGCCAAACCAAATCTGAGGCGGTAGAAAATTTACAGGACACACTTGTTTCCGATTTCGAGATTTTATCGAATATGCCTGATTCCTCGTTAGGGAAATCGATGATAGAAAAGAAAAGATCAGTTCTTAACTTGATCAGCTATATCCACTGAGAAAGATAATGGCACAGATTGATAAGCAACGCGCCATGAAGATTGTAAAGAAGCTCAAAGCAATACTACTCACATCAAAAGGCGCTCATGACAAGTACGGTGTTTATGTAAATGATAAGCTTGTTTGTAGCTTCGGCATAAGACGATCAAGCAGCAAGTCTTGCGGCCACGGACACATTCCAACTGAAATATTTGTATCGCCACATCAAGCACAGGAGTTGGCGGATTGCACGATGAGTTTAGCACAGTGGGTTAGCCACATAACATCAAACGGTCATGTTTGACCAAAGAGTTTTTACTTCACCCCCTTCTTCCCTTCGATCTTATCCCGCCGCGCCTTGAGTGCCGCTAAGGAGCCGGATCTATCCCCGCCTCGATCCGGAATTCAAGGCATCCGTCTTCACCTGGTTTAAAATGACGGCAAACTATTGGACGGTAGTCGTAATGCTCGCATATCCCATCTTCCGTCAGCCAGATGCAAGGACCGCGTTTGCCATTGGCAAATTCTTGGTGAGCCTCGCGAACCCGTTCCCGCAGGTGGCCAGGGATAGATGTGAGCCAGTCCTCGAGACCGTTTTGATCCTTGGTGCCGTAAGAATCCAGCGGGGGACAATAAGTAGTTCGACAGCATGCACCATTGCAAGATGAGCACAGGTCAGAGGTGAGGATTCTCAGCGATTTCAACAACGCATTCTCCGCATGATCCCGGTACTTTACCCTGAACTAGACAAAAATGTCTAGTTTGTTTGTGTCGTTCGAATTCCCCGGATACGTTTGGACCAGTGTCATTCTGGCTGTCCGCTCAGACGATAGTGAGCTGGCCAGGAGGTAAACGCTTACGGGTCTTACGGCGAATCCGGGCCAGTCTTCACTTCACCGAGGTCAGTCTCTCCTTCTCGATCTTGAGCCGCACAGACTCCTCTTGCACCTTGTCCCGATCGATGAGGAACTTCTTCCACTGGCGGTTCATCTGATCGCGCTTCTTCGCGATTCGTTTTTCAGCCGCTTCGATCTGTTTCAACGTTCGCATGATGCCTGCTCCTTAGTTGATGCTTTAACCCACTTGCGTTCGTCCTTCGCGGGCGTCTTCTCTGGATCGGTACTTACCTCAAAGCCGATCGATTGTTCTCGCGAGCAATTCCGTTGAGCGGCTGCGATTTTTTAGAAGCATCAACCGCTCTTGCATGTTGCCTACCCTCGCGGAGATGAGATTCCGAATCTCGACAATCCGTGCGTCGGAATCATCGCCACGCAACGCGATTTCTCGTAGCTGCACAATGAGATTCAATCCCATCTCCGCAATATCACACACTCGATGGAAAGACTGATCTTTCGACTCGAATGCCACAATGAGCTTGGCTAATTCTCCGATTTCAGAGTTGACTGCCATTTTCGCTTCCCTCGGTCATGTTGTTCATTCAACTGCCGACAACCTTGGCCTTATTTCACCGGCGCCCACTTCATTTGCTTGAGGTCAAACTTCGACGCCCGGAGCGAGTTGATTTCTCCCTCGGTGTCACTGATTCGCTTTTCGAGTTCCTGTTTCTGCCTCGCCAAGTGGGCAGGAAGTTCGCGCGGATGGATGGCGTCAAGTTCTTCTTCGCTGAACGTGCGGCCGACGTTTCGCTCTTGATAATTTCTTCGTCGCTCATGAACCTGGATCGAGTGAGCGCGAATCGCATCGTCTACGAGGGAGAGTTCCCGACGCATCTCGGAAAGTTCCCCTTCCTTCGTCTCAATTTCTTCGTCCAAGCTCGGATCGTACGTGCCGGCCATCACCTCATTGGCGGGGTGGGTGAGTTCCTGGTATTCCAGTTCAAGCGACTTCATCTCTCCCTTGAACCGCTCAACCTCATCCCATTTCGCCTGTTTTTGCTTCTCGAGTTCGTCTTCGAATTTCTGTGCCGCGTCGAAAAGCTTGCCGTAGGTTTGGTGTGCGGCATCGACTTTCGCCTTGATCGCTTGCGCCTCTTGATACTGCTTCGCTGCCGCCAATCGTTGGTGACACGTCGCAAGATCGGCGCGCAGCACATCGAGCGTGCGGCCGGTCCGAATGACGTAGGCTTCCGCCTCCTTCGTCAGCTTCGCTTTCCCCTCCACGAGGTCGAACACGAACTGCCGATACGATTCCTCGTAGCCGACGGAACGTTCATCGATCGTGCTCATGATCGATTCGAGTGATGCTGCTTCCTTCTTCTCAATCGTTGTCGTTGCCATTGAAAAGGCTCCTTCTGTTGAGGTTACTGGTTCTGAAAACCTGGATGACCGCCACGAGACCACGAGGCCCACACAATGCCTTGGACGTCATCATCAACCGGAACCGGGAATGGTGATGGTGAGGCCGCATGTAGAACGCCGGGGCGAGCGATAGGGGTTGCGAGGTACGGCAAAGTATTCGCCTCTTTCGCTGCCTCCATCGCCAAAAGTAGTGACATAGCCGTGTCACAATGTCCGCTCTCGGTGTGTGGCAATTGGATTCGAATGTTTCCTGGAGGGCTTTCGATGAGCGAGATTGCCCGGAGATCACGAATCAACTCGACATGGTTGAATAGTTGAATCATGCCATCGCCGAAGATGCTGAGCAGCGTGCGAGCCATCTTTCCGTACATGGCAGAATTAACGAAAACTCCGTCGACACTGATCATCCGCGCCTTGAGTCGCTCGATCATTTGTTGCGTCTGCCATTGATCGATGAAAATCTTGGCGAATCGAAACTGACGATGAAGCTCGATCAGTTCTCGTTCGACTTCTTCAAGGCTGATCGACTTGCCTTTCGTTGGTTTCCACGTGCGAACCTGGGCGAGCCTGAGCCGTTTCGTCGAGTGGTGCTTGCCGAGGATCGCTAAGCTCGTGCCGTCCTTGGTGAGCCCCACATCGAGACCGCAGACGTACGTGTAACCTTTCTCCGGTGCCTCGAGCGGTGGAACATCGCCACGCAATGCCGCATCAATCAATGCTGACTCGAGCGCGTCACCTTCTGCATCCGTCCAATTGTTGAGCCAAAGCCGTTCGTACTGCTTCGGCAGAAGAAGCTTTTGCTGATCACTCAACATCTCCGGTGTGATCCAACTCGCCATTGGACCATCGAGCCGAGAGAACCGCCAAGAGGGGATGCCCCTGATTCGCTCCCGCAGTTTGTGTGACCACGTGCCGATCATCCCCGCATTGCTAATCGAGAAAACGGCACACTCTTTCGACTTACCGGCCGATGAAAAGAGCGAGCCCCAAAGCTCCTCTCCGGTCGCTTCCGGCCAGTGACAAACTTCGTCAACAATGACCAGCCGCGGAGCCTCACCGAATGAGCTGCCAACGTCGGCCGACATGATCTTGAGCTTTGATCCATTCCGCCCGATGGCGTCGTAGCTCTGAACCGTGATGAGTTCACCAATCCACTCGTTGAGCTTGACGATCTTGTCCAGAGCATCCCGCACGAGTTTCGCTTGGTCTCGATCGCTTGCCGCGACGATGACGGTGTAAGGCCCACGAGCAAAGATGAGAAACCATGCCACGTTGGTGGCCACGTCGAAAGTCTTCGAGTGACCGCGGGGACGTTCGCTCCACGAGTAACGAATCGTCGCGGGGTCATAAGGCTTTCGCCCGGCCGCCTCGAGCAATGCCGCATCCATCGCCCGGAAGTCGGCATCCTGCCAAGGCTCGATTACGCCACCGAACTTCGTTTGTTCGGTGTTGATCACGAGATGCTTGCGGAATGCGCTCGGATCGGTCGCCATCGATTCAAGAGTTTGTTGATCCATCACCCACCACCTTGGCATCGATGCCGTTCCAATTCGGACCACGCTTCTTTGAAACATCGAGACCCAATTTCGTAATCGCTTGGTCCCGCTGTTGGCTGTACTTGCCGACTCGATCAAGAAGGCTCGCTTGGTCAAGCGGCTCTAATGTGTCCCAATGCCTCGTCATGATTCGTTCAAGAATCTTCGTCATCTGTTCGAACCGGCAAGCCGTTTGAATCAGGGCCGCATGACTCGCATTGATCGATTTGTGACGCTCCAAAACTTCCCCCTCGAGCAACCGACGAAAGGCATTCAGCACTTTCTTGACGGTCGCGTGTTCGCTCGGGAGTGCGGAAAGAGGAAGACGCAACCACCGGCCCTCGCGAGAAAGAAGGATCGCCGGCAGATTGCTCTCGGTCGTCTTTGGTTTTGTCATGTCTCTTCCGTGATTAAATCCATCCGGTGGGGGAGCACGTGCCGTCATTGAACTACCGGTCGCGCTCAACCCCACCGGCCAGGAAGGGTTGATTACTTACCCCAGAACGCACGCTGCCGTGCGTCTTGGTCCGCTTCGGACAAAGCCCGGTAAGGAAGCAGATTCTTCCGGCATCTCTCGGCGAGCTTCAGAGCCTGCGTGTGAAGGGATAGACTCTTAATTGCATTCCGCTGCTTCAGAGAAAGACTCTGAACGCTGATGCCGGCGGGAGCGTTCCCTTGTTGCATCTGCATTTGTTCCGACTCTTCCATCTCTGCCTGACGAGTCCGCTTCTTGATAATATCCTCAATAACCTGCATCCGAATTCGAAGCTCATCAGCAGTTCCAGGTACGCTTGAGAACACGTAATTCCCTGCGTCCGGGTCGAGCATGGATGAACACAGCATGTTCCACCAGCGGCAGAAATCCTCGACCGTGATGTTGTCGCCATTCGGGTCGGAAGCGATGGCGAGCGAGCGAACCCGCTTGCCGGGCTTCACATTTTGCCGCATCCACTCGGCACGATTCGGCAGGATATGCCGTTTCACGAGGGCATAGTTTCGAGCCATTCGTTCATTCTCCTTCGAAGGTGAAAACCAGTTGTTGAAAATCGTGATGCCTTTGGGGACGCGGTTTGCTTCTCGGTCGTCGGCGTGCTCGGTTAGTCCAAGCCAGCCACGAATAACTGCATTGCACGCCGTGCGTCGTTCGCATCGGTTTCGGTTCGACGGGCCGCATTCCGAAGGTCACCGGCCAGGATCGATTCCGGCTGTGAAGTCACGAGGGGGAGAACCTTCACTGCCTCATCGAGAAGCTTGGTGATGGCCTGCGGGGTGTCCCCTTCCACGTCGGGGAGTGGCGCGACGTCGCTCCCTTGCAACGGTGCCTCTACAGCTGCGAGCCGGGCAAACTCGTCCGCCGCGCTCGTCTCGAGGTTTACCTTGCCGAGCCGGGTACGCTGGTCCTCGGTCATGCCGTTGGCAATGCACCGCTCTTGCATTCGTCGCGCCGCATTCATGCAGTCGCGACAATATCTCGCCTTCACTGAGATCGCTTTCGGTTCCATGTTCCATGTCCTTCCTTCTGCTGATCGATCTCCCAAACCGCCCGAACGTGTATGCGCCTCGCTGAGCCATTCAGCTCACGAGACGATTGATCGTGCGCCCGGTGGTGCTCGCGTGCCTGAGCAACGTAGCTGGAGGGGTCTGCGTTGAACGGTGATGGGATGAGCCGTTGGATGAGCACGACCGACCACGCGGTAGTGGTGGAAAATCGGTGCGAGTGAGGGTGACAGGGTAAGGTCAGCGATAGGGTTGCCGAGAGCGGTAATTCTGGGATCGTTCTGGGATGAGATCAGAGATTGACGCAACACATTGCCACGATAGGTAATGCGAGATGAGCACAACGGATTGTCTATCCGATGCGGGGTATCGATGGGAACCTGGGGCCGACAGTCGAGAGCGGAGCGGATACTCATCGTCCACCTCCACGCCAGTGATCTTTGATCGGAAACCACTTCGCGATGTGCATGCACTCGTTTGCTTCTGCGGGCATCTCAGACGATCGGCAGTAGGTTGGCGAAAGGGACGGTCCGCGGACCAGCAGCATAGGTGAAGGCGGGCCGATCATACCGACTGCATGATTCGCGGGTGCGGTGATCAAGCGAATTAGGGTGCAACTGTACTTCGACTGCTCGATGATTTCGCGTTCATCGTCGTGCTCGTCTGAATTATTGATCGGCTCTAGCTGTGATGGCTCAGGTGCGGGGGAGGATAAAGCCGGTGAATCCTGGTAGTCGAAGTGAGAGACGATCTGGCTGATCGGGTTCCGTCCGGGGTTTCCGGGGTTTCCGGCCTCTTCTATTACTTCCTTATTCTTCCCCTTATTATCAATAACCTCTCCTCGCGTACGTAGGAGAGTAGAACCCCGGAAAGACCGGAAAGGCCGGAATAATTCAGTACCCACCATCATCGAAACCCTCCGTTGACTGGGCTAATTCGATGCCGTTGTAGGCGTTGACCTTTTTCCCGTTATCAAAGTCTTTTGTGTCCTTTACCTTCCCGAAGAGTTTTGAAATCTCTTTCGTGAAAGGGTCTTGTCCAAGGGGATGGCAGTTTCGCTCTTGGCACCATTCGCGATAGAGCCTGAAGACAGCGGGCTTCGGTGCTTTGCACGCCGGGTTTCGCCGACAACACTGTTTCAGGAACGACCGAGCCGAGTTGTTCTCATCGCGGTATTTTTCGAGCGCCGCGACCGATACCTTTGGAATCGTGAAGACTCCGCCGTTCTTGATGAGGCGAGCAAGTCCAGCGAGTGCCCAGTTGAATATGCCGGGAAGTTCTCCTGATCGTGTCCACCATTCGGGCTTATCCATCCCCTGAACTTTTCGCTCGTCTGGGATCGCACGCTCAAACGGAACCATGATCATTCGTCGATAGATGCCGTCTGAACGATCCTTGATTCGTGGCGGGTCATTGCAGCAGATGAGGAGGCGGGCTGTCGGTAGTGCCTCAATTGGTTCCTTGTTCTTTCGATCGAACGAGAGTCGCTCGCCGCCGACAAACTGCTTGATGACTCCTTCCGCAACTCGATCGAGCTCACCTGTGTCGCCAACGATGTTGAGGAACTTGCCGAGCGTGGGGTTGAGGCCGAAGCGAATGCCAAATACGTCGAGCCCAACGTGAGAGACATTCTCGGAACCGAGCATTGCTTCATTCGCGGCAGCGATGACCGTTTTGCCGTTGTTGCCGTTTCCTTGAAGCACGAGGAATTTTTGAGCGTCGGTATTTCGAGTGAGGGAGTAGCCGAACCATTCCTGGATGAGGCGAATTCGCTCGGTGTCGTCCTCGAGGTTGAAGCTGATGACTTCGCGGAATTTCGGGCAATCAGCTTCGGGATCGAAAGGGTAGCGAAGTACAACAGGGCTGAAGTAACTGGATGTGTGCGGAATTTGAAAATCAGACTTGCCCGCGATTAGTCGTTGAAGATCGATGATGCCGTTTTGCATCGATATGCATTCAGCCGGTCCCTCAACCCCATCGAGCCATGTGTTGAGTTCGACGAGCGAGCCGATATTGGTGAGAGCGCCGATAGCGTTTACGACGTTCGAGACGAGAGCACCCGTGACCTTGAACGGCTTCGGTCGGTTCTTTTCTTCCTGCCCATCCCATAGTTGCAATTGCTGACTACAAATCTTGATCGATTCCGCCTCGACGAATCCGCTGATGATCGCGCTCATTTCCCATGTTGGGATTTCGCGATACTTGCTATCGGAATACTTCCAGAACGTGCCCTGCCAATATCGCAGGCAGAGTTCTCCATTCTCGTTCGTGCAGCGCTGATCGATGAACGCATGAGCGAGGCCGAAAGGATCGTTGTCCTCGCGGACGATTGTTTTCGTTGAATTATCGTGTGTCGCGTTTGCTGAAGGTTCCCAAGTGGGCGATTTCGCAACAAGCTCGAGCAACTGCTCCTTTGTCCCTCCCGCGGCAATCCAGTCTGACACGTCACCTTTCGCAGGCAGACTTGGAAGCTGAATAATCTTGACCGATGCCGCGATTGTTTGAATCCGCGAAGCAATCTTGGAGGCATGTTTTCGGCCGGGCTCATCGTTATCGGGGAGGATGACGACGTTTCGATTTTTGAAATGAGCGTTGAAGTCGTCGATCCATTTCTCCGCGCCTCCTGAGTTCGTCGTTGCAATCAAGCCGAGCGAGCGGAGATTGTCGCAGTCCTTCTCTCCCTCAACGATGAAGACTGTTTCTGTTGGAGGGGCTGCAAGCAATTCGGGGAAGCGGTAGAGAACGCGACGGCATCCATTAAGTCCGGCCTTTAGTCTCCCGTCATTGGTCGCGTGATACTGCCTGAAGTCTTTGGGCTCATGTCGCCTGACTTGATAAATGAGCTTTCCGGTTTCATCGAAATAGTCGTAGGAGGCGAGAACCTTACCGAGGCTTTTGCGAGCTTTGGACTGAGCCAGCGTTGAGCCCGGCGCGGTGAATTGGATGTAAGGGATTCCAAGCTTCTTCCAGATGCTATCCATGCTGCAACCAGCATGGCAGTAATAGAGCATCTTGCCATTGTCGCCGATGGAGACGGAGAGTGACTGCCGATTGTCATCGTGAGCTGGACAACGAGCTTCCCAGCCGTTCTCAGACTTCATGACGTCTTGAAGTAAATTCAAGACGATCGATGGGTCGAGTGCTTTTGGAGGCTCCAAAGCTTCTGCCGTCGAGACGCGAATCATTAGGCGTCCCTCTGTTCTTCTTGAACGGTCGCCAGTTCCCTGCGAGCGATACGAAGAAGCTCCTGGAGGATGCCGTCATGGCCGTAGAACTCGTGTAGTTCGCGATCACTCAAATACCAGTGGGCTTGATGAAGAATTGCGGCGCGAAATCGATATGGATCGCTTAGTGTCTCGGCAGAAATCCGGGCGCGGTGCGACCATCCTTCAGCAAAGAAAAGAAATGTCGATTCGGGGCTATAGAAAATCAAGCACTTCCAACCCATGTAGGATTGATGATGCCAAAGCGGACCTTGACGCAACCGGTCATCAATGAAATCAGGCTTGAGTTCCCGAGAGTCGTTGAATATCATTTGCTCCGTCCTGAGAAAGTTCATGAATCGGAAAACCGCCCGGGTTGCTTCCCTGGGCGGTTTTCGCATTTGCCAGGTCACTTCCTTTCGCCCCGCAGATAGCGTTTGATTTCGTCCGTCGAATAGCGGTAACTCTTACCGACCTTGATTCCCTTAACCCTCCCCCGAAGTCGTTCATCTCTGATCGTGTGCGGCTTGACACCCACGAGCATTGCGAACTCGGTTTCACTGAATGCGAGTCTTCCACGAAAGATCGCATCCTCACGGACTTGCTTGTCAAGTGCTGCCTGCACCGCTGCGTCAATCAACGGCCGAAATTCTTCAGGGCTGATGCTGATCACTTCGTAGCTCCGCTAAGCCCTAGGAGCTGTTCAAGCTCCGGGACACGGTTTCGAGGAACAAGTCGATAGAGCCCGGCGCGCGGAATGCCGTTCATGCGGTCAACCGCATTGCGAACCTTCCAGCCGGGCAATCCAAGCTCTCGTTGGAGTTGACCGATAGTCGCGTAATCGTTCTCCATGCTTTCCTCCGTCGATGAAGCGAATTACTTAATTCGTTCGTCACGGATAGCATGGGTAGAGGTCGTTATTTCCTCAACGAAGCGAAGCGTAGTAAAGCGAAGGGATGATTACTTCCCTTGGCGTCGCGGTGGCTCGGGTAAGCTGTGCCTAATAGCATGCTCACTTGCTATTTGCCGAACGCGATCATGAGTGATTTCGTCGTCATTGGGAAACTTGTCTCGTAACATCGATTGGATCTGCTTCCACGGTGTTACTTTCAAAGCTTCCTCATAGATGAATTGATTCCGTTCGAAATTTTGATCAGGGGCACGTGGTGCTTTCTGCTTTGCTCTCCCCTTGCTGTTCATGTCCTTATCTGTTAAGCCCGCCGCCGCTTCGTGTCTGAGTCGCTCCCTCATGTCGGCAACGAGATGTCGCACCTGTTCCTTTGCTGCGAGTAAGTTGATCTCCTCCTCAATCCGAAGTAGCAGAGAATTGAATGCCTTGTTCAATCCATCAACGCCATCAATAAAAACGCCGAAGTCATGCCGATGGGAACGCAATCGAATTTGAAAAATGATGTAGCTTGTAATCCAAAGTCGTCGCTCATCGAGATTCAGGTAAGGCATGAAGTTGTCGAATAGATGACTCATGAGTTTTCGTAATCCGGCCTTTATGTCGGCGAGCGAAACGGGGGGATGAACAAGGTCGTATTTGATCCTCCGTGAATCCTTCACGAGTTCACCCATCTCTCGCCGCATATCGAGCAGGAGCCCTCGATCTATGGGGAACGGCTTCGGTGCTTTGGTCATTTCTCGAATCACATTGACGATCCATGCCTTGTAGTCGTCCGATATGTCCGCCGATGACTCAAACGCGGCAATTTTCTCAGGTGCATTCTCGGGAGTAACCTCTTTGAGCATGATCGTCAGCCGCATCTCAATGATCGAAAGATTGAGTCGCTGTCGCTCTTGCTGTTCCTCGATCGACTCCTCCACTGGTACGTGCTGCTTCTTTTTCGCCATCGCTTCATCCTTGCTCAAAGGGCAGCGCCCACCCGACAAATCCCCCAAGGATGAGAAGGGAGCATGTCGGGGTGACGCATAAAGCGGTAGCTACTCCGCCCTGCCCGTGTCCGATCGTATCACGATCCCTCTGAGAGATTGCGATACGATTACAAATGTCAATTTTGTCCCAGGACGATCCCAGGATGATTCGCACAAATTCCGCGATTCGCACGAGACAATATCTCGCACGATTCCTTGGTTTTTGTCGTTGTTATGGTGTGATTACGTCGTGAAGAGATTAGCCGCGTGCGGACTTAAAATCCGAAGCCGGGTAACTGGCGTGTGGGTTCGAGTCCCACCTCGGGCACTTATGTTGGAACTGATTTTCCCCAGATTGTTGGGTTGATAGACCACTTCAGATGTACCTGTCGCCTCAGTCCGGTTAATCGCGAATTCGAGAGAAGCTTCATTCGTTAGCTCTTCTGTTGTTCCGAGAAATCCCCAAACCTGACGAAATCTCCCGCGACTCTCAAAATGGATGTTGATATTTTCAGCTCCCCATTTAACCTATGCTCAAAGGCATACGATATGCCCATTGGCATATCAGCACTTCTCCGGGGATTGGGGATTCATGAATAGCACAACCTATTGCAGTTGCAGCGAATGCGG
>JAIEPU010000040.1 GCA_019748235.1 bacterium | reverse complement strand
TACGGTTAAGGTCGCGAGCCCCCTTGCAAGCGACTGCGAATCCGGTTGTCTCGGCATCCTTCGCAATCTTGCAAGTCTCATGTTCTAGCAAACGAGGCTTGCCCCGCCAAGGGGCTATTGTGGAGAAAGATCGTAGTTCTCCCACCAGAGATTTATCCGCAAGAGTCAACAGCAAAGTCACTTACGGAAAACAACCTCTCATGCCAAACTAGGCAAGAGATACGGACCTTTCGGCACCACCGCCACGCTGATATTCTCCCCATACTCTTCGAGGGCTTGCTCCAGTGCCTGCTCTACCGACGGACAAAGGTCGACGAAATACTTCGACAAAATCTCCGCCGAAAGACCATCGCTCACCATCTTGACTTTGCAATGCCTTCGAACTTTCGCCAGCTCTTCCAATTGCCATTGGTCCATGATGAAGAACTGTTCGTCGGCAATCCGATCCATGAATTCGTCTAGATCATCGGTCTCGTGGAGAAGTTGCGTGAACTCGGGACTGCCGACCCCTTCTGTTAAACTCGCCGCGACGATGATCGTGCCACCTTTTCGAACAATCGGCAGCACCCCCGTCATCCCCTTCACACTTTGATAGAAGGTGGTGTCCAGCGGATATCCGGCACTCGATGTAAGGACCACATCGGCAGGTTCATCAAGCGTCACTCCCAACTGCCGTCGGCAATCCTCGACTCCTTTCTCCCATGCTTGGATCATGTCACCGGCAACGACACTGGTAATCTGCCGATTACCGTTAATGACGACGTTCACGATGAAATCGCACCCGGCCATTTGGGCGATGCGCGTGTTCTCTTCATGCACAGGATTTCCATCCACCATGCCGCAGCCGGCCTGTGGATGTTCCAGAAACCTGGGGCTGTGCCATGCGCGGACGGTGTCGATTCCCGCAATCCCTGGGCAGATGAGTTTTCGACCGCCACTGAATCCAGCCATTAGATGAGGCTCGATCAAACCAATCGAGATCTTGAGGTCGGCCGTCACATAGCGCGCATCGATCCAGACAGGCACATGACTGGGCGTGGTCCCGAGGAACACGTGCGTCTCCAGATCCTTTCCATCGTGATTGAGGATGCGGTAACTACGAGCGATGCTCGGACCAACCATCTCGACGATCTCTTCATGAGTGCTCGCCCGATGAAGCCCCGTTGCAATGAGGATCGTGACATCCTCTTGACGAATACCCGATTGATGCAACGTCCTTAAAAGGGGTGCCAGAATCGCTTCGTTGGGAACCGGTCGCGTGATATCGCAAATGAGGATGCAAACCGTTCGCTTGCCTTTCGCAAGTTCCGCGAGCGACTGCGATCCGATCGGATTGGAAAGGACCTCCTCGATCGAAGCAGCGGGATTCGGAAGAGGCGAGACAAGGGGGGCATCGAGAATGGAGACATTTCGTAACCCCGCCAGGGAGACTTCGAGACCGGTCCGTCCATAGTCGAGTTTGATCCGCACGATTTATCCCTGTTTTGGCTCTCACCTTGATCAAGGAAAACAACTTCCCGCGTAAAGATGGTAGTCCTGAGGGGAATGCCGAGGACGAGTTCGATTTTAGTCCGAGATGCCTTCAAAAGGCGAGATATGATTTACCTTGAGAAAAGACCGAGGCCTTTGGTAACTCCCAAATGCGTTTCATGACCCGATATCTTGGTGAGAATTCGCTCTCCCTTGTTAGCTGTAACAAAGAACGAGCCCTCATCGGCCTAGCCCTGATGGCATTCCTTTGGGCGTTCGCATCCGTCCTTTTCTCGATGATCGGAACCTGGTGGAGCGTTTCCGACTATTCTCACGGCTTTTTTGTCGTTCCGATCGCGGCTTACTTAGCGTGGAGCCGTCGCGACTCTTTCCCTAAGGAATTGACCCCGGCCCCGATCATTGGAATGGCGATTTTATTGGTGTCACTCGCGATCAGTTACTTCGGAACACTTACCTACATTCGACCCTTGGAGCAGTACCCGATCGTCTCGGCGATATTTGCCCTACTCTTAATTGGCGGAGGTTGGCAGCTCATCGGATGGGCATGGCCGATGGTCGCGTTTCTCCTCTTTATGATTCCGTTACCTCACAGCTTGGCATCTCACTTGGCAACGCCGCTCCAGCAAATAGGAGCGGTGGGGTCGACCTATTTGCTCCAAACCATCGGCGTCCCCGCGTTTGTCGAAGGGACGTCGATCACTCTCGAAAATGCCGTGCTCAACGTTGCGTTCGCATGCAGCGGACTGCAGATGATCATTTCTTTTGGCGCTGTTTGCACTGCCATCGCGATGATCTCGAACTATCCCTTGCCCGGAAAACTCGCGATCGGGCTGAGTTCCATCCCCGTCGCGATTGGCTGTAACATTCTCCGCATCACGCTCATCGCCTGGGCAGAGCGATTCCATCTCGTTCCTCCCAAGGAACTCCACGACGCCGGAGGGATATTCATCGTCCCTGTGACGATCGGAATGGTCCTGCTGGGGATCTTCCTCTTCGAAAAATGTTTCCCCCCACGCCGGCGCCCGACCACGTAATTCAGAATAAGTTGTCCGTCGTTGGTCGATGCCTCAAAACTCCTGCTGGCCGTTTTCATCTGGAAATAGCTTTCCGCCGGTACGGATTACCTACAATCACCTCGTCTCATGGGGTGGGATCACACGAACGTTGGCAGCATCACTCACCTGCCCCACCGACCCATGCGATAGCGAGAGTCATCACGATCATCTGCGATCGCTTGATGACTTGACTCAGAAATGCAGAACAACAAGAGGAGACGAAGAGATGCCCAAGATCACCCTCAAGGGAAACCCGATCACGGTGAAGGGAACCGAGCTCAAGGTGGGAGACAAGGCCCCTGACTTCAAGGTGCAAGGGGCCGATATGAGCGATATCACCCTCGCATCGACGGCCGGCAAGACCCGCATTCTGGTAAGCGTCCCCTCGCTTGACACCGCTGTCTGTTCGCTGGAAACAAAGAAGTTCAACGAGAAGGCAACGGCCGACCCGAATGTGAACGTTCTGGTCGTCAGCACCGATCTTCCCTTTGCCATGAAGCGATGGTGCGGCGCTGAAGGAGTCGATCGGGTGAAGGTCGGCAGCGATCACCGAGATGTGTCATTCGGAGAAGGGTACGGCGTGCTGATTGCCGACGGGCCTCTCGCCCGCTGCCTGGCCCGTGCGGTATTTGTGGTTGGTCCGGATGACAAGGTCAAGTACGTCGAATACGTTTCCGAGATCGCCAGTGAGCCGAATTACGACGCCGTCTTAGCCGCCGCCAAGTAATTGGGCTGTCGATCATTGGACGTTCATTGGGCCGTCGAGTTTTTCACTGTGAAAACTCGATGGCCCTCTTTATTGGATGCGCGGCAACTTTGCATTCAGTGCCGGCGACACTTCACATCGATTTATGGGCTATCGTTTAGTGTTTATCGTTTATGAACTCCGATGGGAGAAACGTCCGATGTTCACATCATTGCAAACGCAAATCATATCCTGCAAAATGGAAAGTGTCGGTCGGCATTCCGTTCCACGTTGGGTGTTCTTCGTTCGCACATCATCAACTGATTACAGCTGTTGGTATGCGGATAGTTTTGCAAGTTTACCATTCCATTATACATTTCCCGCGCAGGCCACTCTGATCAGGCAGGGTAGCCAAGCCTATTTGAGATTCAAAAGCGCTCCAAAGGGCTCTCCGATCAAAGTCGAGTACAGCCCACAGCTGACCGATGTTTACATGCAATCCTATATGGGAGCCGGATCCCACCGATGATCGACGGTTTCAGATCCGTTTTCAGTTTGCTGCGGCTCCATTCATCCAACTGTTAACCAGGAACGCTGCAACTTTGGATGAATCTTGATTCGAGATTCCCTCGATCCCTTTGTCTGCGACCTTTCAATTCATGTCCTATGTTTCAAGTGATACCGTGTCGCCGAACTTGCCGGAGGATTCATTATGGCGGGAAACACCGAAGTTTATTTCAGCCAACTCACCGATCGTCTCGAGGGATGGAACGGGCATACCATCTTCAAGTTGCTCAACGGACAGAAGTGGGAACAGGCAGACAACACCATCAATCACTCACACGCCTTTCGGCCTCGCGTGACGATTTATGATCAGGGGGGGCAAACGTACCTTCAGTTCGAAGGAAACATTCCTCCCGTTGCGGTCAAACGAGCTCCCGCAAAGACTAAATAGTAGTGCATCGCGGATTCAAGAATCGAAAAGCCGACCGCATCATTCGTGACGAGGTCGGCTTCTTCATTTCTTGATCGTGAAAGTGACTAGGAAAGTGCGCCCGGCAAACGTGTGCCTCGCTTTCGCTTCGCGGTCGACTCGGCGCTGCTCGATCCATCCTCCGCTGGAGAGAAGTCAGGCAGCTTGCCCGAGGTGATATCTTTCTCCCATTCATCCAAGAGTGGCCAGCCAACCGCGCAGGTTCCGAAGTCCGCCAGGTATTGGTACTGCGATAACCGATCGATGGTGGATTGAATGAGATCAGGATCACGGCGGAAGACAGGACCATGGCTGGGAAGCCAAAACTCTGCGGAATCGTCTCTAATTCGAATCAACGACTTGATGAAGTCGGGTAAGTTCGATCCATGATGGGCATCGATAACGCCGACACTTCCATCCTTGTAGATGTTATCCCCTACAAAGAGCAAGTTATCGAGCTTAAAGGAAAGCTGGCCGGTCGCATGTCCTGGCGTACTCCAGACCGCCAGCGACAAATCACCCACGTTGATCGAGTCCCCCTCATCGAGCCTGCGATCGACCTTCACTCGGGGCATCGGGATATCGATGTCTTGAGCCTTGATGCGGGAAAAGGTCAATTCGGGATCGCCAGTCTCCATCGCTTGGGCGGCAAACGGGTGAGCCATGATCGGCGCCTTCAGCGCTTCGGCTGCTCGCTTCATCCCCTGCGTATGATCCACATCCGCATGAGTCGCGATCAAACCACGGCACGACGATAGGCTGAAATCCATTCGCCTGATCATGTCGATCATCTCTTCGACAACGTCTTCGTAGCCGACGTCAATCAGGATGAACTCACCTCCATCCTCCACGAGGTAGGCATTGACGCCCAGACGATGCCCCGCCTGATAATTGAGTTCGATGACGTGAGGAAAAAGATAGCGTCGTCGAAGCATTTGATCATTCCCGATTGAAGGTTGGCGTCAGGCGGACTCGATGCCGATACTATGAATTCGATCCGATCATGCTCTCCGGCGCCGAACTCGGCCAGACGAACAAATCATCTGCGGCGAAGTGCCATAGAACAAGCCAAGCGATACCAGATGACTATGGAGACTTTGGGAACCGTCAGAATCATCGCGACGGTGTTGCGATCCAAAGCCCGAGTGTATTATCCGGACGAGGTGAGATAATTCAAGCAAACGTGCTGACGACCTCACGCCTTGTGCGTCAACTTTATCAGCACCTCCATTGAGAATGAGTCTCTGCAATGAATCAGAAAGTGTCCACCGAGGAAAAACAAGTGATTCGGCTCGAAGGAGTGCGAACCCACAACCTTGCGAATATCGACGTCACGATCCCACTGGGCGGACTCACGCTCATTACCGGAGTCAGCGGGTCGGGAAAAAGTAGTCTCGCCTTCGATACGCTGCATGCAGAGGGTCAGCGCCGATACATCGATACCTTTTCCCCCTACAGTCGCCAGTTTCTGCCGCAGTACGACAAACCTCCCGCTGACTTGATCGATAACGTCCCTCCCGCCATTGCCGTCGGACAACAACAGACCGGGCGACTCAGTCGTTCAAGCATGGGAGAAGCGGCCGGAATCGTTGATTTTCTCCGTCTTGCGTTCGCTCGCGTTTCAACGACGGTTTGCCCCTGGTGTCATATTCCTGTCAGGCCGATGCACGCCGACGATCTCTTCGAAGAGATGTTGAAAAGTTATTCCGATGAGTCGGTCACGATCGGCTTTCCTCTTCTGCTCGACACAGACCAGGACTGGAACGAAACCTGGCTCATGCTTCGCGAGGAAGGTTTCGTCCGCGTCGCCATCGATGGTCAAGTCCATCGAACCGATGAGGCAGTTCCCCCCAATCCTTCCGCCGACCAAATCATTCGCATCCTCCTCGATCGACTGAGGATTTCCGTTGAGACGCAGTCTCGATTTGCGGAAGCCGTCGAAACCGCATTTGACCATGCGGAGGGGCAAGTCGACCTCGCTGTAGGAAATCAGTGGACGCGATACTACGACAGGCGCATTTGCTCATCGTGTCATCGCGAGTTTCCCGAGCCTGAACCTTCTATTTTTCTTTGGTCAAATCCTGAATCGGCTTGCCCGACATGCAAAGGACGTGGTGATGTCCCTTTCTTCGACCCTGACAAAATCATCCCGAATCCCGCTCTCTCGCTCGCAGAACACGGGATCGCTCCCCTTTCGACGCCCGGCTACCGAGAGGACCTGGAACGTTTTCTCTTCACCGCACCTGAGGCTGGCATTCCGATTGACAAGCGAATCAGTGAGCTCGACGAAGCTCAGCGGAACATACTCTGGAAAGGTAAGCTCGATGTCGGCTTCGTCGGCATCGACGGTTTCCTTCAAGAATTGGAGCGACAGCGCTACAAGCCGCCGGTTCGAATTCTCTTGAACCGTTATCGAAGCTATCGCGTTTGCCAGACTTGTCATGGCGAACGACTCCGGCCCGAGGTGCTTGCGCATCAACTGGCCGGCAAAAGCTTCGCTGACATTCAAAAGATGACCGTCATCGACGCACTTCAATTCATTCAGTCACGACGTTCCGAAGTACACCGAACTGGGAAGCTTTTGTTCGATCAACTTCATCAGCGGGTCGAATACCTCGCTCGTGTCGGAGTGGGCTATCTCACTTTTGATCGATCCGTCCGATCGCTTTCGGCAGGGGAAGCGAAACGAATCGCCCTCACGACGGCGCTGGGAACGGGTTTGTCGAAGACCCTTTTTGTTTTGGATGAGCCGACCGCCGGGCTTCACCCGATGGATATCCGGCGTCTTTTGGATGCGATCATCGCCCTCCGCGATTCGGACAACACAGTTGTCGTGGTCGAACATGACCGCACTCTTTTCGATAGGGCGGATTGGATTATCGAACTAGGCCCGGGCGCGGGACGTGACGGCGGCGAGATCTTGTATGAAGGTCCACCCGAGCAGTTCGATGATCGTGACAAATCGATTGAAAGGGTCATTCAAACGCGCCTTTCGTCCGATCATTCCTCAAAGCGGATGCGAGGCACTCTCAAGCTGTCGAAAGTGACGACGCACAATCTAAAAGAATTAAACGTGGAGTTTCCTCTTCACGGCATCTGTGCCGTTGCCGGAGTCAGCGGAGCGGGCAAAAGCTCCCTCGTGATCGACACTCTTTATCCAGCGATCGCGCATCGGCTGGGGGACCAGAATGTCCCTCTCGGCCGCTATCAATCTCTAACGGGGGGCGACTCGATCGACGAAGTCGTGTTGGTGGATGATGAATCCATCGGCCGTACGTCGCGAGGAAACGCGGCCACCTATTTAAAGTTCTTCGATGACATTCGCACATTGTTCGCCGGGTCCGCGGAGGCCAAGATTCGCGGCCTCTCGGCGGGTGATTTCAGTTTCAATCGTGCCGGAGGACGATGTGAAGTCTGTGAAGGGACCGGCTATCTTCGCTTCGACATGCAGTTTCTTCCCGAGGCGCGGATCACTTGCAGCGAATGCCACGGCCAACGTTACCAGTCACGCATTCTCGATGTGAAGTATCGCGGACTGTCGATCGTGGAAGTGCTCGATCTCTCGGCCCGCGAGGGATTCAGCTTCTTTCGGGGAGAGATCGGCATTCAGCAAAAGTTGAAAGTCCTCAAAGACGTCGGTCTTGATTACCTTCCGATCGGACAGCCTCTATCGACACTTTCAGGTGGAGAAGCCCAGCGATTGAAATTGGCGTCGTATTTAACGGTGAAGTCGAACAAGCAATGCCTCTTCATCTTGGAGGAACCAACAACGGGACTCCATCCGAGAGACGTCGAAAGATTGACGAACTGTCTGAATGCACTCGTTGAGGTGGGGCACAGCATCATTGCCGTCGAGCACAACATGCAGTTCCTTGCATCGGCGGATCACCTCATTGAACTGGGCCCAGGTGCGGGAGACGAGGGAGGGACGGTGATTGCGAACGGCCCCCCCTCCAGCTTCGTGACGCGGGACACGGCAACCGGGAGAGAACTCCAAAAGCTGCTGAACAATCGCTGAGCTCGGCCGAACGGGAAATAAACCAATTTCCTCTTGTGTAATCTTTGAACCCTGATATTCCCCCGCCACTCCTAGCGACACGCACGCAATGACGATCTCGCTCGAATAACCGCACCGAATGGCCAAAAGCGCCATTCAGTGTCCGGACCGGGGGGATCGCGTGCGCATCGGCCGACAAAAGCAGACAACGGCGCGACAGATTTCGCCACGGTTGGTTTTGCGGGAGACCGTCTTTGCCGGCTTGACTGGCAAAGACGCCCAAAAATGATCGCGAGTGGTTACTGGGTCAATCACTCGCGATTTCGGCGCCGCGACGAAATCTGTCAACATCCGGGGGCTTGAGTTTGGGGAGACCCAAGCCTCCGGAACTTACATGGGGAGCCGCGTCGGACGTCACGGACGTCTGGCGCGCTCCCCAAACTGTTTCTTGACGGATCATCCCACCTTTCCCTCTTTCACCTCTATCGATGTTTGAAAGATCCCTAACCTCTCTCATTTCCGCCTTCCGAACGGGAGAGTCCCCATCATTAGAAATCGGATGAAGAAGATTTACCGGTTATGACGATATTGCTGGCGTCAGATGATCAATTATTGGCACGAAGCCCAGGCTCCGCGATGAAGCTACAGGGGAACTGCCCACAGCAGATCCCTCTTGCCCGTCGTCCCAAGCCGAGTGCCCAAGTTGGAGAATGATGCATATGACGCCTCCTGGCTTTCCTGCTCAGGACGGTTCGTCGAAAATGACCGTCGACGCGCGTCAACTCGAAGCGCTCGAACGGCTCGCGAACGTGGGGGCACTTGCCTCTAGCGTGACGCATGAATTCAACAACATCCTCACGACCATTCTGAATCAGGCGAAGCTCGGAACACGCGCTGCCGAATCGGAAGCGGCCCGCCGATGTTTCGAGAAAATCCTCGACTCGGCGCGGCGTGCCAGCAAGATCACCACGGGTGTTCTCGCTCTTGCTCGCGGACGCAGCAGCAAAATTGAACTGGTTGACGTCGCTGAACTCGTCGAACAAGTTTTGACGGTCTGTGATAAAGATCTCCGCAAGCACTTCATCAATCTGCAATGCGACTTCGGCAATCGCCCCAAGGCCGAGATCGTCCCCTCGCAGATCGAACAGGTCATCCTGAACTTGATCATCAATGCCCGCCAGGCCATGGAAAAAGGGGGAACACTGACCGTGGCGGTCCAGGAGAACGTCGCGCTCGGCACCGTCGAGATTCTCATCCGAGACACCGGATGCGGCATTCCTGCAGAGAACCTTCCCCGGATCTTCGAGCCCTTCTATTCGACGAAACAAGGTCCTGACGAATCAGGTCATGGAGGTTCGGGTCTCGGACTCTCTCTCTGCAAGGAAATCATCGGCCGGCATCAAGGTCGGATTCGCGTGGAGAGCACTGTAGGCAAGGGGACGACTTTCACGATCAAACTCCCCAAGAAAATTCCGAACGGCACTCCCGCGCACGCGGCCTAGCCCTCTGAACCTCGTGTCAAAAACGTCGGCATCCGCAGTCATTCGTGATTGCGGATCGCCTCATTTCTTCATTCGCCTCTCCCCCGTAGCATCACATTTCTGGTGCGATCCCTCCGCCAATCGCTCTGCCAGGGATGGGGAGCATGCCCCCAAATTCTCAAGCCGATCGAAGATAATCCCGGTTTTCCCATAATTTCATGTCCCGACTCTCCACGTGGAAGGCAATTAGCAATGAAAGAGACGGGTGAAGTCCCGTTCAGGTAGTGATGACAGCAAGTTCGAAGGACCTCTTTGAGATCTTAGCGCGTGAGCATGCCCCCATGCTGATGGTGTACTTGCGCTCGGTCATTCGCGATGCCTCCATGGTGGATGACCTATTTCAAGAGACGATGCTCACCGCGTGGCGGATCATCGATACGTTCGATCGAACAAGGCCATTCGGACCATGGCTTCGGGGAATCGCCGGGAAGCTAGTCTTGGCTCACTACCGAAAGGACGCGCGGCGGTTCGTCCAGTGTGATGAGGTGATTTTGGGACAGATTGACTACCGTCTCGAATCGCTTCAGCAACTCTCGGGAGACACGCTTGACGAAAAGCTGGACCACCTGAAGGAGTGTCTAGCGAATTTGCCCGCGACGTATCGGACGGCGGTTGAACTCCGATACAAGGAAGAACTTAAGGGACAGTCACTGGCCGACCGTTTGGAGTTGACGCTGGAAAACACCAAGAAGCGATTGCAACGTGCCAGGCAACGCCTCCTTGAATGCATCGAACGAAAGATTGGGCCAGTCAGTTCCGTCTGACAAACAGGGTGAAGAGTTAACAAGGCAAGAGGTTGATTGGGAATTGGACGATGGCTGAATCGATGAATCCTGATGATGAGATTCGCTCGACGGACGCCGCCGCACGCGCTTCGGACTCAATCGACTCAGATGATTCGTCCCAGCCTGTTGATTCCTCACTTTCCGCTGATGATCGCCGAATGATCGCTGATCACTTGCTGATGAACGCTCTCTTAATTCGAACATTGTCGCCTCCACCCGCCGGTGATCAGGCGCTGCTCAACGACGTCCTTTACCAGCTTGATCGTCCCGTTTCCTCGCGGAAACAGCTTGCCACCAAAGTCGTCTCGGCCGGCAGGCGTTGGCTGATCTCAAGTCTTAGCATCGCGGCAGGTTTGGCGGCTGTCGTTTCACTTTGGTTCGTCACCGAAGCCAATACCCCTTCCGCTCTGGCGGCCGTGGAACAAGCACGAATCGAAGCTCGTCGACCGATCGATCGGCACTATCAAATCAAGCTCGATCTGCCGGCGATCAAGTCACTTGACGCCGACTTGTACTTGCGGGGTGATGATCGCTTGGCTCTCCATTTGGCCGGTCCGCTCGACGTCTCCGCATGGCTCGGGATCAACGGCGATGAAGCTTGGTTCGTTCCTCGAATCGGACCTGCAATCGTCACCAAAGATGTCGATCGCATGCAGGAGAGGCTTGAGGATTTGGCAAGCATGCCGATTCCCATGCTGAATATCACGCGAGTGCTCGACACGATCGAGCGGGATTACGAGCTCACGCTCGCATCGGATCATTCAGCGCAGGAGTTTGTGGACGGCCAGGTTCTCCAACACGTTCGTGCCGTGAAACGGAGTGGCTTTCGCCCACTACTCCCCGAACGGATCGAGTTCTGGTCGCAGCCTGACAGCGGCGTCATCGTCCGCATGACGCTCGTTTGGACCGAACTCGTTGACAAGCTCGCCGTTCGCCGCGTCGAGTTTCTGCTCGCGGACCAGAAAACTCAAGAGACGGATCTCTACGAACACTCGGGGCATCACGCTCCCGAGTTTCCCGTCCTCAGGCTCGATGGAATTCCAGCCGGTAAGAAATAGCCGGTTCGAAGAACATCGCTGCTGAAGTCACGAGACCCATTGTTCATCTCAAGTGCTGAGAGCGATTGAAGGAAGGTCATCATGATCTCGTATGCATTGGCAGCAATGGTCGCCACGATTTCGGCGGGGCTCCCTGCGTCGGAGTCGGCGAATAAGGATGTCGCCGCGACAAAGCTCGACCAGATCGCCGCACCGGCGGGAGAGATGATCACCAGCATCGGCCAAACACTTGATCTCGAAAAGGCCGCGGGACGAAAAGGAACGGTCCTCATCTTCATTTCGACCGAATGCCCCCTTTCCAACGGCTATCTCCCGACGGTCAATCGTCTAGCGAAGGAATACGCCGATAAAGGGATCGAATTCATCGGTGTTGATCCCAACGAAGGACAGCCGTTCAAGAAAATCGAACAACATCGAATTCGATATGGCATCACGATTCCCGTGGTCCGCGATCCGAGCGCTCACCTCGCGACGTCGCTCGGAATTACACATTGCCCCGAAGTCATTGTGTTCAATAGCGCAAAGAAAGCGGTCTATCGCGGCCGTATTGATGACCGATATCCACGCCGGGGCGGTGCTCCCAAGCAAGTCTTCCACGTTCACGATCTTGAAGATGTGCTCACGAAGCTTTCGAAGGATCAAGCTGTTGATCCTTATGTGACGGAAGCGATCGGCTGTCCGATTGTCATGGCTTCACACGCTTCATCAACGCCCGATTCATCCTCGGTCAATTTCACGCGAGACGTGGCGGTCGTGCTCAAGAAGCATTGTCAAGAATGTCACCGGGACGGTGGGATCGGTCCCTTTTCCTTGACCAATTACGACGATGCGGTTCTTTGGAAGGATGATCTGGTGACCTTCACTGAGAATAAGAGCATGCCTCCTTGGAAGCTCGTCGAGGGACACGGCGATTTTCAAAACGCTCGCCGAATGACGGATCAAGAGATTGGAATCATCTCCTCGTGGGTGAAGGCGGGTTGTCCGAAAGGGAACGACTCCGACATGCCCGAGCCGTTGAAAGTCGTGGAGGGATGGAAGCTCGGCAAACCGGATGTTGTTTTGCAAATGCTCGAGCCGTACGAACTCGCAGCGGAAGGGCCTGATGAATATCGGCACTTCGTCATTCCGACGAACTTCGACAAAGACGTCTATATCAATGCCATCGAAATCAATGCGGGGAATCCACGCGTCGACCATCACGTCATCGTCTTCCTCGATCCTCACGGCGTGAGCGAAAAACTGGACGCTGCCGACCCGAGCCCCGGCTACATCACTAGCGGCGGCTTTCCGGGCTTCGTCGCCACCGGAATGCTTGGTGGTTGGGCTCCAGGAAACGTTTCGACACCTCTTCCTCCGGGTGCCGTGCGCATCATTCCGAAGGGCTCACGCATCGTTCTTCAAATGCACTATCACAAGTCTGGGAAGACGGAAATCGATCAAACGAAGGTCGGACTCTACCTAGCGAAGGAAGAGCCAAAGAGACTCGTGCGCGACATCGCGATCACTCCTCCGGAAGCGGTTCCCATGCTTCAGAATGTGCCGTTCCTCGCCTCGAAGATTCCCGCGAACGCGGCGAATTTCACGGTCGGGGAAACAATGTACGTGCCTGAAGATATCGAGATCATCTCGGCACGTCCTCACATGCACTTGATCGGCAAAGAACTGAAAGTCACCGCCACCCTTCCGGATGGAACGAAAAAGGAACTCGTCTACATCAAGAATTGGGACTTCAATTGGCAGGAGAATTACTACTACACGAAGCCGGTCTTCTTACCGAAGGATACGAAACTCGAACTGACCGCCGTCTTCGACAATTCAGCCGATAACCCCGCGAACCCGAACATGCCTCCCAAGCCGGTGGCGTGGGGCGAGGGCACAACTGACGAGATGGCGTTCTGCTTCTTCGAGCTGGTTCCCACCAAGGACGCCACCTCCAAAAAGGAACTAGAGCATGCCGCCGTCACGAGTTTCCTCAAGCGGTGGATCGGCTATCAGCTCAATGGCCCACACGGCAAGCTCTCCAAGTTCCTCCCACCTAAAGGAAGCAAGGGTTAAGAGGGACGGATCGTAGAGGAGGCGTGTTGGAATCCCAGACTCGCCGCGAATGGGATTCCAGCACTTGCTTTCACGTCAGCAAGTCGCGTTTGTCCTCGGTAGGCTGGGTCGTTTCCGACCCAGCATCATCAAATGAATCATCCGAGCTGGGTCAGAAGACCCAGGCACATACACCGCTAGTTAGTCAAACGTCTTCCGCCATCAACTTGTCTTCGCGATCTGCCGTGACTTCCTTGTGATTCTCGATCTTCCTTTCGCAGTTACCGGAGCGCTAGTGACGGGGTCCACCGCGCCGGAGAGAGGATCACCCACCTTGATCCCTTGTAGACGGCTTTTGACGGCGCGGGCGTAGTCGGGAGATAGTTCGAAACCTTTGCAAGATCGGCCCAGTTTCTTCGCGACGGCAAGCGTCGTTCCCGATCCCGCGAATGGATCGAGCACAAGCTCACCTCGATTGGAACTGACGAGGATGATTCGCCCTAAAAGCTGCTCGGGCATCTGGCATCCGTGAAAGCCTTGCCGTTCTTTGAATGTTCCAGCCACGCGTGGGAAATACCACGTGTCATCCTCTGGATGCCAACCGTCGAGCAAGTCTTGCGGCCGAAGGACCCAGGTATCGTCCGGCAATCGTCCTTTTGGATTGGCACGTCGATCAGCATAGGTCGTCATCCGCGCCGACGGGACCAAAATGTCATCGATGTTGAACGTGAAATTGTTCGCGTCCTTCACGAAGTGAAAGAGATGGGCATGGCTTCGGCTGAACTTCCGCTTACAGTTCACGCCAAATGTGTAGTACCAGATCACCCAGCTTCGACAGGTCAGCCCGAGTTCGTCCTGCGCGATGAGTTTAAGCTCCGCGGCGTATTCATCACCGATCGCAAGCCAAAAGGTGCCGGTTGATTTCAGGACGCGCGAGATCGCTTCCATCCATTGCCTACTCCAATCGAGGTAGCTTTGGCGATCCTTCTTGTCCTTATAGACGTCGTAGCTGTAACCGATGTTGAAGGGAGGGTCGGCGAACGCGAGATCGACCGATCCCGCTTCCATCTTCGCAAGCTTCACAATGCAGTCGCCGACAAGAACCGAATGACCATCCATGAAAGATCCATCTCCCTTGTTGTGGTCGTAGTTTAGCGCGAAGCGGACGCGTCGGGAAGAGAGAATGAAAAATCGTCTAACTCGCGCGACGGCGGAAGAGACTTCCGGGAAGTCGGTCGATCAGTCGACGAAGCTCCATCGTGAGGAGAGTGGCAGAGATCGTCGACGTATCGAGCCCCGTCCTTTCCACGACTAAGTCGAGCGGAATTTCATCGCCGGCGAGAGCATTCCAGATCTTCACTTCTACCTCACCCAGCCCCGTCGGCATCGCCGGCTCGGCAAAGAGGGTTGTTTGCGTTTCGCCCGAAGGTGTTGGCAACGAAACTTCCACCGGCCCCAAGTGCTCCAAAATATCCTCGGGACACGTCACGAAGATCGCCCCCTGGCGGAGCAGCTTATTCGTTCCTTTGCTCGCGTTGTCGGTAAGGCGTCCCGGTATCGCGAAGACGTCTCGGTTCTGTTCCACGGCATGATGGGCGGTCGAAAGAGCGCCACTCCGCTCGGCGGCTTCCACGACTAGTACGCCCAGGCTCATACCGCTGATCACGCGGTTTCGCTGCGGAAAGAGGCCAGGGACGGGAACCCCATCGATCGGCGCCTCGCTGACCACCGCTCCCTGCGATGCGACTTCCTCGGCCAGATCCTTGTGCTCAGGAGGATAGATATTGGACAGACCTGACGCGAGAACCGCGATCGTTCGGCCGCCCGCCTGCAACGCGCCGCGATGAGCCGCTCCATCGATTCCGCGTGCCAGACCGCTGATGATGGAGATGCCGTGCGAGGCGAGAACCGAAGCGAATCGTTCCGCCTGCTCGAGTCCATACCTCGTACAGCGCCGCGAGCCGACAATCGCCACCGCCAACTTGTCGGTAGGGACGATGGAACCACGAATCGTCAGGAAGACAGGGTTATCGTAAATCTCGCGCAGAGAGGGGGGATACTCGTCGTCGTCTTCAAAGATGACTCGAACCCCAGCATCATGAATGGCGGCAATGCTCCGTTCGATCTTGTCATCATTCGACCGATCGAGAATCGCTCGCGCCAAGGTATCTCCCACGCCAGGGGTCGCCATTAGATCACGCGACGAAGCGCGGAGAATCATCTCCGCGGATCCGAAGACATCGAGCAATCGACGAAGCTTGATCGGACCTAAACCATCCGTTCGGGCGAGCTTGAAGATTGCTTCCCGTTCGGAAGTCCATGTAGTCAGGGACATCGTTTCTACTCCGGCCGTCGATGGGAAAGATGTTTATCGATGAACTCATAAGCCGCCTCTCGGTCGGCAGGCGGAAAATCATGCTTCGCGTCAGGGTAACGAGCCTGCAAGTTCTCTTCCACATCGAAGAGCTTGTAGACCTGGAGAGCCGCATCCATCACTTCGTGCACGCCCTGATTGTCGAAATTGGCATCGTCGATTGGCGCGACGGCCAAGAATGCTCGTGGCGCAAACGATGCGACGATCTCATGAAAATCAAAGGGGACTTCGTTGCACTTTTTCCCCTTCAATCGAGGCATGTATCGTGGCCCGGTCCAACCATCAATGTTTCCGCCGTAGTAACGGCAGGCCGCCGTGAATCCACAGCATGAGACCATCACCTTCACTCGCTCATCGAACGCACCGAGGAACATCGTGTTATGACCGCCAAGAGAATGGCCTATTGAACCGATTCGCGCCGGGTCGACATTCGGATGACTTACCAGGAGATCGACGCCCCGAACGTGGTTCAAGATTCCCTTAATCGATCCGCTCGGGTGCGGGCTTTTCGCGAAGTCGTACTTGTATTCCCCCAAACTCGGATAGTCGGGAACGAGGCAGACATAACCCCGCCGTGCAAGTTCGTCGGCATAGTGCAGATTGTCACTCCCACCCAGGGCGGCTGGTTCATCCTTGCCGATCTGCACCGTCTGATGCAGGCACATGATTCCCGGCACTTTCCCTTTCACCTTCTTTGGGACGAGTAAATACGCCGGCACTCGATCCCCAGGCTCCGGCTGATAGTCGATCTTGTACCGGGTGTAGTGCTCCGCCTCGGCGGTGGCTTGGGTCTTCAGATCGAGGGGACATCGATCCTTCGGGAGCTCCCCCATCGCTTCTTCCATCCCGAGAATGATGTGCGGACGGCGATGCGACCAATCGGCGGACGTTCGGACCGGGTGCGATTCGCCCGCATCGTCACGCCACTCCAAAAGCTTCGAGTGATCCGGGTATCTAGGTGATTTAGAGGATGCAGGATCAGCCACGCGAGCACCTCACTGTACAAAAAGTTACTTCCTACAGTCCGTTTTGAGGATCTTAACTTCGCTGGCAACCGCATTTCGCCCGGATTCGGCTTCAGCCTCAGCTTTCCTATTTGCCGATACTTCTCAAGGACCAATGACCACGGATCGCGATTCCCTGTAGCGCCGTTCGCGACGTTGAGTTTCACGCAAACGAACTCATCGGATGCTACAGCCAGTCGAATCGCTCGAGCAGGGGCCACCAATGCAGAAGGCGATCGTCGTCAAAACGAGCTTGGAAGCGGGCAAAGAGGGTGTCTTCAGCTTTGAAGTGGACCCTGTCGGTCCGGCGATGCCTAACCCTCTTCGTCGGCTCCTCGCGGCCGGCTGGGAAATTGTCCAGGTCTGTCCCATGACAAACGATCTGGAGGCGGCCTGCCTTCTCGTCCTCGATCGCCCGGCCCCGAATCGTCCGGCAACGAAAAAGGATGTTCCGCTCGTCGAGATGAATCATCCTTCGCCGTGGCTTGGCCTGCAAGGAACATCCGGAGCAAAGACTCGTGCATCGAGCGAAAAGTGGGATGGCGAAACGATTCCGCTGGGTATCTTTCGCATCGATCCATCACATGCCGAGGAGACCTCGGAGGCGCCTCGCTAAAGGTTTTCCTTTCTCTGAGACATGCACCGCCGCGGTAAATCCCGCGGCGTTTTCGTTTTCATTCCCGGTAGACTTCCCCATCGACGGTGTTCAACATCGAGGGTCGGCTGTCCATTTCTCGGGGAACAACTCATGACATTCCGAAACTCGATGAACCGGTTCTTTTTGTCGGCCGCGCTCGGCCTGGTTTCGATCAACGCAGCCACGCTCGCTGCTGATGAGAAGCCAACGCAAGAGGAACGACTTCAGAAACTGCTCGAGCGATTTCCCAAAGCCGATGCGAACGGCGACGGCGTATTGACCGCGGAAGAAGCCAAGGCCTTCCGCGCGCAGCAGCCAAAGAAGCCCGCGAAAGGAAAAACGGCCGAGAAGCCTGCCGACGCACCAATGAAGGGGCCGCAGCCAACGTTCGAAAATGTCTCGTATGGTCCGCACGAAAGAAACGTGCTCGACGTTTGGCAGGCAACGTCCGACAAGCCGACTCCCATCATCGTCTTCATACACGGCGGTGGATTCGTGAATGGAGACAAAACGAAGATCAGGGGGAACTCCTCCATTCAAAAGGCCCTCGATCAGGGGATTTCGTTCGCGTCGATCAACTATCGATTCCGGGCACACGCGCCGGTACAAGACATCCTTCGAGATTCCGCCCGCGCGATTCAGTGCATTCGATCGAAAGCAAAGGAATGGAACATCGATTCCACCAAGGTGGCGGCTTATGGTGGGTCCGCAGGCGCGGGAACGAGTCTTTGGCTGGCCTTTCATGACGACTTAGCCAATCCGAAGTCGGATGATCCCGTGCTGCGTGAATCGAGCCGGCTTTCCGCCGTCGGCGCGCTCAACACGCAAGCCTCGTACGATCTGCGCGACTGGGAACAGATTGTCGGCAAATCGCCCGTCGATCGAAGCCAACTTGAAAGCTTGATGTTCTATGGGTTCAAGTCCGCGGAAGATTTGAACAAACCCGAAGCCGACGCGATCATGAAAGACGTGAGCATGATCAATCTCATTTCGGAGGGAGACGCGCCGGTGGCGCTCTTCACCGCTCAGCCCAATACAGAGCCAAAGGATCGCGGGCACTACGTGCATCACCCCCGTCATGCCATCGCCATCGCGGAACGTGCCAAGGAAAAGGGAATCGACACGCTTCTCATTCTTCACGATGATGCGAAGAACGCGAAGTCCGGCGAGTCACAGGTCGTTGACTTCCTGATCAAGAAGCTGAAAGGGGAGTCATCCCCCGCAGCCAAGCCAAAGGCTCCCGAAGTGCCGAAGGATGTGAAAGCGTCTGCGGAAAAGTAAGTTACGCGTCGTCCGCCTCCGGGGGAGGGCCAACTCCCCCGGCTCGCACTTCTACTCACCCGGCGATCCATCACTCCCCGTTCGTCCATTCGTCTGAATGGGCAATCCCCTCAGTTTCATACATCAAAGAAGTAACCGAGTAATCGACTTACTCGAGATGATCCAACATCGTCTGGTGCCAAAGAATATCTTTTCGTCCCGAGGACTAGATCATGGAACAGACCCATTGGTGGGCAACTCTCTTCCTGGTGCTCGACGTCGTCATCGGATTCGGATTTACCTATCGCATCATCATGCGCCGCCTCGCGGTGGGTGTTTCGCTCGCTTGGATCGTCGTGGTACTCATCTTTCCCTGGTTCGGCGCAATCATTTATCTCCTCTTCGGTGAGCTTCGCTTAGGAGAACAACGCGCGATTCAGGTGAAACGGCTGGAAGAACCACGCGAGCGTTGGCTTGGCGCGATCATGGCTCGGGCGATCACCGCCCCCAAGTTTGACTCACACTGCAGTGATGACGTCTTCCGCATTTCGAAATCCATGTTCGGAATGCCGGCTTTGCCTGGGAACAGTCTTGAGCTTCTGGACGGAGCCGACACGATCTTTGAATCGTTGGTGCGCGATATCAACGCGGCGAAGCATACCATCCACATCGAGTTCTACATTTGGAGCAATGGAGGTCGCGCGGACGACATCGCCGAAGTGCTACTCTTGGCCGCGAAAAGAGGCGTCCGCTGCCGAGTTCTACTCGACAACGTGGGAAGTCGCCCGTTCCTATCCAGCCCAATGGCCAAACGACTTCGTGACGGGGGCATTGAGTTGATCTCGGCTCTGCAAGTCGGCCTCGTGCGTGCCTTCTTCGTTCGTTTCGACCTCCGGCTGCACCGCAAGGTTGTCGTGATCGACGGCAAGGTTGGCTATACCGGCAGCTTTAATCTCGTTGATCCACGCTTCTTCAAACAATCAGCCGGCGTCGGTGAGTGGGTCGATGCCATGGTCCGCGTTCAAGGACCAGTGGTGGAAGCACTAGCAGTGTCGTTTCTTTCCGATTGGGTGGTGGAATCCCATGAAAGCGTCGCGGCCCTGGCGGAGGAAACGGTGAAGCTCGACTTGCCGAACGTCGGGCACGCGCCGGTGCAAGTCCTTCCGTCCGGCCCGACATCCGCCGCACAAGCAATTGAACAAGTCGTCATCCAATGCTTGTACGCCGCCCGCGACAACATCATGATCACCACCCCCTACTTCGTTCCCGACGAAACGCTCATCGCCGCGTTGGTCACCGCGGCCCATCGAGGCGTCGACATCACGCTGATCTTGCCGAAAAAAGTCGATTCCAAACTCACTGGGCTCGCGGGACAAGCATTCATTGGTGACTTGCTCGAGGCGGGAATTCACGTCGCCTTATTCGACGGCGGACTCTTGCACACGAAGTCGATTACGATCGATCACGAACTCAGTCTGTTTGGCTCACTGAATTTGGACCCGAGAAGTTTTCATCTCAACTTCGAAATCACCCTCGCGATCTACGATGCTGAGTTCACCGCTCGGCTCAGGTCGCTTCAAGAGGAATACATCACGAAGTCGACCCGCGCGTCTCTCTCCGATTGGCAATCGCGAACTCGGCTTCGTAAGTTTGCCGACAATACCGCGCGGTTACTCGGGCCTCTTCTCTGATGGTTGGCTATCTTCACTCGGCAAGTGAAGCTCCACCCGATCGTGCATCGTGTACAGCCGATACCCTTTTCCATCGGGGACGTAGATCGCACTCGACTTGTTCTTCTCGGCGGGGAAGAGAGGGTTGTTCGAATATTTCTTCCACGTCCGCAAATCGGGAGACGATGCCAGACAACTAACCCAGCGTCCAACCCCCTCCTTCCCGTGACCATGATAGCTCGCGTAATATTTGCCATCATGTTTGACGATCTGGTTCATCGCCACCGCGCGAGCGTCGTATTCTTCGGGTCCTGGTTTGATTACTGGCTCGTCGGTCAAATTCGTCCATACCTTCATGTCCTTCGACGTCGCCACCCAGACTCCGAGATCACGCCGCTCGTAAAAGAAGTACCAGAGGTCAATCTCCTTCCACGCGGTCGGCGTCCCGAAGGGACCTGGTGAGATCGGTTCCCCATTCGAAAGCCTGACGTCCATTTTGCCGAGAGACGTCCAATGAACCCCATCCTTCGACGAGAGAAGCTGCGCTTCGTCATTGAGTCCTTCGGCAAACATGTAAAGCGTTTCGCCGTCCCGAACGATCATCACGTCTTCGATCCATCGCATCGGAATCAGCGGATTCTGCGCAAAGCGTGTCCAATGAATTCCATCGGGCGAGGTAGCGTAGCCAAGCTGCCGAATGGATCCCACCTTGTTCACATAACCGGTAAACCAGAGCCGATATTCCCCGTTCTCATGCAGAATCCAGCCGCGTTCCCGAATCTTCTCGTCCCAATGCCCCGCACCTTCTCCCTTGAAAACAGGGTTCTCGGGAAAAGGCTTAAACTCAACAAGATCGCGAGGAAATGGTTCGTCCGCTCGAAGAGCGATCGCAAGGGTGAGAAGCGAACAAAAAAGCAGACGAAAGTGCAGCATAGCCATTCCCCACGTGAGACACGTTTCGCCTTCATTCCTATCAGGACATTGCGGCAGAACGACTCGCGCAGGCGAGAACGAAGAAACGGAGGGCTCGTTCTTCCTTGCATACGATACAAAGGAGACCCGCTCGATGTCGCATGAATCAATAGCCTCCCTCATACGGCAGAGAATCGTTCCTAAAGGAAGGGAAAGAGATGCTCCCGCATATCATTCGACTTCATGGTCCCTGGCAAGTGGGGAATCCGCCTGGTGATACATGGATCGGAACGATCGACATTCCCGGGACCATTTCGGTCGCGGATGAGCAGGGAACTTCACTCCGTCGACCATTTCAATGGGTCGCGCCTCTTCAGGCAGACGAGAAAGTCTCTTTGCTCTTGGAAGGAATCACTCCCTCCGCGCGGGTGATGTTGAATGGAGAAGAGATAGGCTCGACTTCCGGTACGTGGGACGCCCATCGTTTCGATGTTACGGACAAGCTCAAGCCTCGCAATGAACTCATTCTGCATTTCGAGTCAGGATTTGATCGTGCGGGAATCAGGAGGCAAGTCATACTTTCCGTCGAGTCCGCCCTTGCGATCGTCATGAGCGCGAAATGGAATTGGAACGAGCCAACTGAGGCGAATGCTCTTCACGCTCAGATTCAGCTCCATTCAAGCAGCCCGCCGATGCCGGTCGAAATCTTGATCGACGTGAACGGAGCGAATGTCCTTCGCCAGTCCTTCTCTCTGGAGGGGTACGATCAGACGATCGATCTCTCGGCCGGCCCGATCGAGGTTGATCCGTGGCGTCCCCGATACCTTGGCCTGCCCGTCCGAAACGAAGTCCGTTTGCTCATACGACGCACGCAGGATGGTCAGTCGATCTTGCACGACGAGACCTTTCTCGCGGGGTTCAGGCACCTCGATCTTTTGCCGGACTATGACAAGCCCACTCGGATCGATGTGGACCGCCGACGGGAGCTTCGAATGGCGCGCATCGGTTCGGCTCGGATGGAAGGCTGGGATGGTGACGACCTCTTGACACTCCTGGGGGAAGATTCGAATGCCGACATGATCGTCCTGGAGAGTGTGCTCGGGCCCGATCGCTTGTACGAGTTGACGGACCGGATGGGCATTCTGGTCAGGCACGAGGTCGTGGGGGATCCATCTCTGGAGCGAGCCGTCCGGCGTCTTTCGCATCATCCGTCTGTCCTGATCGAAGGATGAAATAGGAAGGGGCGCGAGGCTGATTAACCTCGCGCCCCTCAAAGTCTCACGACATTCCCAATCACGGCGCGGTGCTGATCTCGTTGGTGCTTTTCGTTCTTTGGGGCCGTATGCGTCTTGCGTCTTTGGGAGTTGCCGATCTTGACAAAGCTATTTTCGGACGAAGGTGGTGGACCGGTAAACGAAATTCCCGCCGCAATGGACGGTCGAGCGACTGAGAAGAGCGCGCGATGACGATCAATCGGTGAAGTCAGTTTGCACCGAATGTTTAGGCTCCTCTCCCACAATCAGGATGAAATGTTTGAGGGGCTTGTGATGCTTCGTTTCTATGCTCTGAAATCGAATCAGGACATCAGACAGGCTTGCAGCGCTGATGGAGCAGATCCCTTATTCGAGTTCGCTCTTCTTCAAGCAGACCTTTTCGATGACTGACCGCCTTATTGGATTAATGGATGAGCCAGGTAAACGACTCTCTTGTAGCTTGGCAACCCGGACAAGCGAGTGCAAGATTCACCCAGCGATGGTTGAGCGGACGTCCCCTTGGGTCGCGAACGATTTAAACCCCAACAACCGATCTACCCATTCCTCTCAAACAACCTGCTCGACTGAAACACCCCAAATATCCGAATACGGCATCGCTGACGGCAAACTCTTTGCAAAAGTTACAACCGGCAATGTCAATCATGGAAGGATTTACCTTTCAGGCATTGCCGCTCCCATTGGAAAACCCTCGACTTTTAATCCTCTAAAATTCTTTTCTTCAATGCTGATAGTGACTTAGCGATGATTTCACGAAGTCAACGGCACGATCTGGCATGCACGCTGCTCTATCCCCTTTCAGCGGACGACGGACTGACCCGCTAACGACGAAAGGAACTCAAACGACGGAACGCTGCCTGGGATGAGTTGAAGCACTCGCAACACGATTGACACCATGATTTCCCTGACCCAGCTTCGCTTGTCCCCGATCGACGATTTGACACCTTGATTCGACACCAAAGTTCGCGGCCCATAGCACCAATGATTGACCCCTTAGTCCGCCGAGGCAGCCGGGTTCGGAAATAAGCACCACGATTTTGCACCATGAGTCATCAGAACCGCTCATCTCACGCAAAAGGATGAGCAGCGTCATGATGAAAGGCCTATCCCCAGATGGGCACCCCAACGATTCCGAACCCAAGCAGTAAATAGCTGACTTTCGAGCAGATGACGGTTCGACACCTTGATTGACACCTGCATCTGTTTCTTCGCACCATGATTGACCTCTACGTTCGCTCATGTGCTCGAAGGTCCGAAAATCGAACAGCCACTCGCGCTCCCAGCGAGTGGCTGTTTTGCTTTTCTTGATCTG
>JAIEPU010000298.1 GCA_019748235.1 bacterium | reverse complement strand
GTCATGCCGACATCGAACGGGTTATCGTACTCGATGAATTCCTTGCCCCGCATGGCGTGAACGATCGGCGCGTTGAGCATGCCCGCGAGATCGATCAGTTCCGCGTGGGCATTCGCGCATCCGGCGCCACCCAGGATGGTCACTTTGTTCGACTTGTTCAAAAGTGACGCAAGCGCCGCAATCTCCTGATCGGACGGACGAATGATCGGCCTTGGGACTGCCGGCAACATTTTCGGCGCGGCATGAACCGCGGGCTTCAATGAAACGTTTCCGGGAAGCACGATGACCGAAACACTTCGGCGGCTCAGCGCCGACTGGATGGCGATTTGAAGGACTCGCGGCATTTGCTCCGGATCGGAGACGAGTTCACAGTAGTCGCTGCACTCGCGAAAGAGTTGTTCCGGATGAGTTTCCTGAAAGTAGTTGCTGCCGATTTCGGCGCTCGGTATGTGAGAGGCGATCGCGAGCACCGGGACTCGGCTCCGGTGACAATCGAAGAGCCCATTGATGAGATGTAGATTGCCCGGGCCACAGCTTCCCGCGCAGACGGCAAGTTCTCCAGTCAGATGGGCATCGGCACCTGCCGCGAATGCCGCCGTCTCTTCGTGGCGCACGTGGATCCAATCCATCTCTTTATGCGTTCGAATCGCGTCGGTGATTCCATTCAGCGAATCCCCCGCCAACCCATAAACCCGCGTCACCCCCGCCGCCACCAATGTCTCAACCAAAAGTGACGCAACCGTTCCCTTGCCCATCTCTATGCTCCTAGCGTGACGTCCAGGTGTGCCGCGCGACGTGTTTGACTGTTGAGCCGCGAGCTTTTATTTCCATCGTTTTGGGGTGAGGTTACCTTACAGGTAAAACATTGAACATCATGTCACCACGGACCGACGCAATTATTGCGAGAGCAGTTATCTTGTCGAGAAACTTTCCCTCACGACCCCTATTTCCCGACTTCCAGCTTAAGATCTCCACTTCATTTGCTCCAAGTTAAACATGTCACGTCATGAAGGGATACCGCCCCGATTCATAAACTGGAATAATTGAAATCATCTTCAGCACGTAATGATCTTCATCGTCGTCTGGAATCTTCTATGTCTTCCACCCCCTCTGATATCCGAACGATTGTTGACGACGTCTATCGGCGGGAATCGCGGAGAGTATTTGCGACTCTTGTACGATTGGTGGGAGATTTCGATCTGGCAGAAGAGGCGATGCACGATGCGTTTGCCTCGGCCGTGGAGAAATGGTCGAGCGAGGGAGTTCCCGATAATCCCCGCGCATGGCTCGTCTCTGCCGGTCGATTCAAGGCAATCGATACTCTCCGTCGCCGGACGCGGTTCGATGCATCACTTGAGGAAATCGCTCGGCGAGTGGGTGACTCATCGAGTCTCCCCCAAGGAATCGACGACGAAAGCATCGAAGACGATCGACTGCGGCTGATCTTCACCTGTTGTCACCCAGCCCTCGGACGAGAAACGCAAATCGCGTTGACGCTTCGCGAAGTCTGCGGATTGACGACGGAAGAAGTCGCGAGCGCATTTTTGACTTCACCTTCAACCATCGCGCAGCGGATTGTCCGTGGCAAGTCGAAGATCCGCGATGCCGGCATCCCCTATCAAGTTCCATCGAACAAGGACATTCCTGAACGGCTCGCGTCCGTGTTAGCGGTGATCTATCTCGTTTTCAATGAAGGCTACTCCGCGTCGTCCGGAGAATCGTTGACGCGTTCCGACCTCTCCGCTGAAGCGATTCGCCTGGGACGATTGATCGTCGATCTGATGCCGGACGGTGAAGTGATCGGGTTGCTTGCGCTGATGTTGTTGCAGGAGTCGCGTCGCACTGCTCGAACGTCATTAGCGGGGGATATCATTCTTCTCGAAGATCAGGACCGATCTTTATGGAATCGTGATCACATTGCCGAGGGGCATTCGCTCGTCGAGCGGGCATTCGCTTCCGGGGTCTCGGGACCTTATGCCGTGCAAGCGGGGATTGCGGCATTGCACGCATCAGCATCCGCCCCCGACCAGACCGATTGGGGGCAAATCGTCGCCCTATACGACCTCCTCCTTCAAATGGGTTCGTCTCCCGTGGTGGAACTCAACCGGGCCGTCGCCGTCGCCATGCGTGACGGACCGGCGGCGGGACTTCCGTTGATCGAGAGCATTCTCGCGACCGGAGAACTCAACCAATATCACTTGGCTCACGCGGCCAGGGCGGATCTCTGTCGAAGGCTTGGTCACCGGGATGAGGCGATATCTTCTTACCGGCAAGCACTTGCGCTCGCTCGGCAGGAGCCGGAGCGCCGGTTTCTCGAAAGACGCATCAACGAATTGCAATAATTCTCCCTTCATTGTCGAACGAGCGATTTCCCGCTCGACTAGAGAGTGGATCAGTGATGTCCAGGTTCCCGGAGTAGGTGCGATGAAATTCATTTGTTTCGGTTATTTGGATGAATCGAAGTGGGAGGGAATGTCTGAAGAGAGGGTGAAGGCGTTCATGGAGGAGTGTTTCGCCTATGACGACGAACTTCGGCGGGGCGGCCATTTCATCGGCGGAGAAGCACTGCAGTCGGCACGGAACTCCGTCACCCTATCGTTTCAGAACTCGCAAGTGGTTGTGACCGATGGTCCCTTCTCCGAAACCAAAGAGCAGGTGGGAGGGATCCTTTTCCTCGAAGCACGCGATTTGAATCACGCCATTGCCCTCATGTCCAAACATCCGGGCGTGAAGATGGGCCCGTTCGAAATTCGTTCTGCCGATGAAGAGATCAACGCGCTGGTGAAGAATCGAACTGTTTGAAATGGTCATCTCGATGAGCAGCCATGGAATGAATGGGTCAATGAACGAGGAAAAGGGGAATAGGTCGTGGAAGTGAAGCCGGAGCGAGAACATGAGTGGCTGCAAAAGCTGGTCGGAACTTGGACTCATGAGACCGAGTGTGTGATGGGGCCCGATCAGCCGCCGATGAAGTGGGGCGGACGGGAAACGACGCGATCGCTCGGCGACATCTGGGTGATCGGTGAAGGTGAAGGGGAGATGCCAGGTGGCGGGATCGGCCGAACGATAATTACACTCGGTTTTGACCCAACGCGGAAAAGATTCGTGGGAAGCTTCGTCGGATCGATGATGACGCACCTTTGGTTATACGAAGGCTCGCTCGACGCTTCGGAAAAGATCCTGACTCTCGAATCCGAAGGACCGGATATGACGCAAACGAGAATGGCGAAATATCACGATATCGTCGAAATCGTCAGCGAGGATCACCGCATCTTTTCGTCTGAGATTCAGTTAGAAGATGGAAGCTGGAATCGATTCATGAAGGGACATTATCATCGGGTGAAATAAACGGAGATCGATCAAACTGTTCCAAGGAGTCATCCCTTGAAATACATGTTGCTGATTTATGGCCGTGAAGATGCGTGGACCGAGAACGAGCGAGAACAGTGCTACCACGACTCGACGAAATTGACTCATGAACTGAATGAAAAGGGGAAGTTCATTGCAGCATCGCCTCTTCATTCCGTGTCCACCGCGACGAGTATTCAGATTCGTGAGGGAAAGCGCATCGTCACGGACGGTCCCTTCGCGGAAACGCGGGAGCAGCTCGGTGGATACTTTATGATCGATGCGCGTGACTTGGACGAGGCCATCGAGATCGCTAGCCAGATCCCCGGCGCGAAAAAGGGAACGGTGGAGATCCGGCCCGTCGTGGAATTGACGGGGCTTCCCAGTAGCCTGTAATGCACCGGAAAATTGCTGCGAGCAAAGAGGAATAAACCATGATCGCGAACGAAACGTCGAAGGGAGTCGTCTGGACGGGACGAGTTCTATCCACGCTGGCCACATTGTTTCTGCTGATGGACGGCATCATGAAAATCGTGAAGGCCGCGCCGGTCATGGAAATGTCTCCTCAGATCGAAGTTCCACTTTGGGTCATTCCTGGGCTCGGCGTGCTGCTCACGGTTTGCACTTTGCTTTACGCGTTGCCGCAGACCGCTGTTCTCGGCGCTATCCTGCTCACGGGCTATCTTGGCGGAGCCCTCTGGACGCATCTTCGATTGGGTGGACCAGCATTCCCCGTTGCCTTTCCCGTCATCGTTGGTGCGATTCTCTGGGTAGGCTTGTATCTACGTGACGCTCGTGTTCGAGCCCTTGTTCCATGGCGAAGTTAGTTGAGACTCTAGTCGACGATTTCTCGTATTCGGTCTTGTGATGAAAATTCACAGGACCGGATTTCATTTCTTGATCCGACTGACCTCATCGAGTCCCACGATATCGAAAGAGTTTTCGCGCGAGTTGTCGAATGAGGCTGTCTTTGTTCGACAAACGAGTGAAGAGCGAAGTGTCTTGTGGAGTAATGCAAGACACGTGCGATAAAATAACTCGATGAGGAGGTCATTCCATGAAAGTGATCGTATTAGTGAAAGCCACGCCGGAGTCGGAACGAGGCGAAATGCCCGATGAAAAACTGATGTCCGACATGATGGCGTTCAACGAGGAACTCGTGAAGGCAGGCATCATGGAGGTCGGCGAAGGCCTGCACCCCAGTTCAAAAGGCTATCGCGTCCGATTCTCTGGGAAGGATCGTTTCGTCATCAATGGACCCTTCACGGAAACCAATGAACTCGTCGCAGGCTATTGGGTTTGGAACGTTAAGTCGATGGAAGAAGCGATCGAATGGGTCAAGCGATGTCCCAATCCGATGACCAGCGACTCCGAGATCGAGATCAGAAAAGTTTATGAGGCCGAGGACTTTGGCGAGGTATTTACCCCCGAACTCCGCGAACGGGAAGAGAAACTCCGGACCGAAATCCAGAAACAAGGATAAACGGGATGAGTACGCTTGCTCCATCGCTGACACCCAGATTCGAGGAATTGCCGGAACGTTTGATTGCGGGGTTGAACGAAACATACACGTTTCAATCCCGTGTGAACATTCCCACACAATGGGACCGATTCGGCGCGTACAGGAACAGACTTTCGGGACAGATCGGCAAGGTCTGTTACGGCGTTTGTTGGAACTTTGTCCCTGGGAAGGGATTCGACTATATCGCGGGGGTCGAGGTGCGTACGGCAGATGAGCTTCCCGCCGAATTCACGACGGTGCTACTCCCCGCAGGAAAGTACGCAGTCTTCGTGCATGACAAGCATGTTTCGGAAATCCCGAGCACGATTCAGTCGATTTGGGGAACGTGGCTCCCTAATTCCGGTGTTCACATCGGTGAGTCACCAAGTTTCGAACGATACGGCGAGGAGTTCGATCCGAAAAGCGGGACGGGGGACATAGAAATTTGGATTCCCATACGCGGCTAGCTCCCGCGCGATGATCAATCCGGTGATCATGACCTATTGAGGATGAGGCTGTCCGCTGAAGTGTGGCAGCCTTTTCTCGCTTTTTGTCCTCGTTGGTGCAAAGAAGATCAAATGATGATCGGGTATCGATTCGATCAGTCTTTCCCTCTTCATCAAAGAGGAAGGCACATCTGCTGGAAATCCGCGAGCTTCTGTCGTAACCTGTCGCCTGCGGTCGTAGGAATGCCGGGTATTTTTGCGGCGTGTGAGGCGATCGCGGGCCGAATGAGGAGTATGTGAGCGTATGTTGCGTGTTTGCTTGTGGTCCGTTCTTCTCTTGGTTGCCATTTTTGTCGAACACGGATCGGTGTATGCGGATTCCGCCCAGCAGTCGCTTGGAGTTCGTCGGGCGGTTATGTTTGAGCTGACGTTCCCGAACAGTGATTTGATTTGGCTTGGCGATCCTGCTTCTCCCAACACGCTGATTTATTTGAGGGCGGGCGCGAAGCCGATCGCGACGGATGTCTGCGTTACCACGTTGACTCAGAACACACAATCACCTGCTCGGCGGTATATGCGAGAAGCGCGTGTCGCGACGGTGGATGGAAAGAAAACAGTTTATGCGTTTACGAAGAACAGCGAGCGAGTGATCGGCACGATTGATGAAAAGAATCGGTTCGCTCCTAACGACTTTTATGTCAACCACCACGATCATCTACCCACGTGGCCGATCGACGCATCACTCCTTTCCTACGACGAAAAACAAAATGCGCTTTATTACACTGTTGACGTCACCGGGCCAGTGATGGATGAATCTCTCGATTTTCTTCCGTTAGCGCTGAAGGATTCGTCGGGAAATGCCGTAGGGGGACAATACGCGATCGAAGTCGCGACATCGGCCGAGACGAAGTCGCCCGTTGCTTCACTGGTGCTAAAGTCGCCCGGTAGTTCCGTCGTCATTGCGACGGGGACGATGCCCACCGTCACGCGCCGGCAAGATGCGAATCTCGAATCGTACGACAATAAGAAGGGGACTTACCAACTGGAATCAGCCTATCGCGCGGGAATGGAGAGTAAGGAAGACGTGCCAAGCGTGACGTTTTCGTTTCCGGGTGAGTTTTCCAAGTCGATAAAGGATGACGGTCTGTCGCTCGTATTGCTGGAGCAGACCAATCAATCGATGTCGTCAGATCCAGTCGTGTCCGCCGTTAAAATTGACGGTCACTTTGAAGACTGGCGAAATGTGTCTGGCGTTGACGATCCTCGCGGCGACGTTGTTCCCTACCTCGACTACGTTCCTGATGTCGACTTGCTCGAGTTCAAAATCGCGCATGATGACGATCACATTTATTACTACGCTCGTGTCGCGGGAAAGGTCGGTCGGACGCACCACGACGATGGTCGAAGCTACTTCTACGCTTACATGGATGTCGACCAAGATCCCAGAACTGGTTTTCTTCCCAGCCGGGACGATGACTGTTATTTCGGCGTAGAAATCGGTGACGATTGCGAGGTGCAATTTGAATTCGCCAATAATGCATTCCGCAAGACCTTTTACGGATTCTGTGGACTTGGAGGCGATAGTCATGTGCTCAAGCAGCAGGTGACCCTCGGCAAAAGTCAGTATGGACGGCTCGATGAAAAAGGTCAGGAGCGCGAACACTACAAAGCGGAATACACCTATCGCAAGGGCGTTGCAGAAATCACCGAAGATTTAAAACTAGGCACGAGTGACACCATTACACTCGCGGTATCGCCTGACGGTAGTGAAGTCGAGGTCGTCTCGACGTACTCGGGATTCCTGAAAGATCCAAAGGGTAAGCCCACGGTATCGACCGGACAAACGATCGACGTGGCGGCAGGTATGGAATCCGACAGTAAGGCCTATTTTGGAAAGACGAGATGGGGAGCCGACAGCACTTCGCCCATTCGGGGATACAAGCTGACCCCGAGATCAACGAGGAAGCAATAGTTCAATGATCGCGCATCAATCGCGTTATCATCTGAATGTAGTGGTTTATGCTGGCGAGGAAGCAGATTTGTTCAATCCATCGACGCACTCTGTGGATGTCATCGCCATATCTGCGATGGGCATACCACTGAGTGATTCGAGGTAGGAGACATCTCCGTCTTGAACCTCCTCGTAAACGCGATTGAATTCGCCTCGTAAAGCCAAGAATGTATCGAACAGTTTCGGGTCGAAACGTTCCTCGCTCTCCGAAATCATAATGTCCACCGTCGTCTCCTCCGAGAACGCAGGCTTATAGGGTCGCTTACTTCGTAGGGCATCGTAGACGTCTGCGATGGTGACGATTCGAGCAGCAAGGGGAATATCGTCTCGCTTGATTTGGTAAGGATAGCCGGTTCCATCCCACTTTTCGTGATGCGAAAGCGCGATATCCCGTGCCATGTTTAGAAGCGGAATTCCAGATCGGCCCAGAATATCGGCGCCGATCACGGTGTGCCGCTTCATGATGCCAAATTCATCAGATGTCAGTCGACCCGGCTTCAGCAGAATATGATCTGGCACGCCGATCTTTCCAATATCGTGCATCGCGGCAGCCAGACGAATGTCGTCGAGTTGCTGCTGATTCCAACCAAGTGCGCGGGCAAGAATTTCGCTCAGCATGCCAATTCGACGCACGTGTGCCCCAGTCTCGTTGTCGCGGTATTCGGAGGCGGCGACCAGACGCCAAGCAATTTCTTCTTCGCGAGAACGAACGCTTAATACCTGCTCGTGAATTTCCTTTTCCAACCGCTCTTGATAGCTCTTCGCTTGGATTCGAAGTCGACGTCGTTCCAGGGCATTGACCACATTGATGATCATTTCATCGACATTGAATGGTTTAATGAGATAGCCGAACGCCCCCATCTTCAGCGCTTGAATGGCGGTGTTCCGATCATCGGAACCGGTGATGAAGATGACGCCGATGTGAGGAAAATGAGCATTGATAAATTCGAGGAGGTTGAAGCCCTGGATTCCAGGCATGGCAATATCGCTAATAACGAGCGCAAACGAAGTGCTGTGTAACAGAGAAATCGCTTCGCGGGAATCACAGCAGGTGGTGCATGAATATCCTTCGCCCTTGAGGAGCCGGGCGACGAGTTGGACGATTGTTGGATCGTCATCGAGAACGAGTATCCGATTCATATCGTGCGACTGAGATCCGGACAAAAGCATCGTCCTGTCCTTCGATATAAGAGCGATTATTCCATTGTTTACGAGGTATGTCTCGGAGACGACTCGTATCGTATTTCAGACCTACGCGATCGAGCGTTCCCACTTTCGAAGGTTAGATCAGATTTGATCGTTTCGATGACAAGCATGGGTGATTTCGAGAAGTAGATCATTTTTTCGGGATTTCCCCCAACTCCTTGATGATCAACCTGAGTTGCGTCGTCTATCCATTCATGCTTCGCGAGATGATATCGACGCCTTTTCGAGAAATGTTTTCATCTGCTTGGTAATGCTTTGTTTAACGTTCAGCATTTCCTCCCACGGATCCGCTTTAAGTTTCTTCAATCGCCCAGGAAGATTCAAAACGGTGAAGGAAGTGGAGTGAAGCCGCGGATTCAATTCCTCCCAAGCAATCGGCGTACTGACCGGGGCATCAGGCTTTGCTCGTGTGGAATAGGGGGCAACAGAGGTCGCGCCGCGACCATTTCGAAGGTAGTCCACGAAGATTTTCCCTCTTCGCGCGGCTTTGCTCATCGTTGCAACGAATTTATTCGGTGACGCTTGAACGATTGCAGAGGCAATGGAATGACAAAACTCCTTCGCCTCTTCCCATTCCACTCGGGGCTGAATCGGAATGACAAGATGAAGCCCTTTTCCTCCAGTTGTTTTTAAGAATGAAGCGAGTCCAAGCTCTTCAAGGAATTCTCGAATGGCATAGGCCGCGCTGATCACGGCGTCCCATTTGACCGCTGGATCGGGATCGAGATCGAAAATCAGCCGGTCAGGCTTTTCCAAGTTTTTCAGATGGCAGCCCCATGTGTGGATTTCAAGCACTCCCATTTGAACGAGGGCCATCAATCCTGCTTCATTGTTGATGGCTACATGCATCTCTGGTTCACCCTCTCGAGAAACATCGACTTGGCCGATATAGGGCGAGGGATGTTCACCAGGATGCTTTTGGAAAAAGCAGGGCTTCGATTCTCCCATTGGACACCGAACCAGAGCTAAGGGGCGACCGACCACATGCGGCAAGATCCAATCCGAAACACTCGCATAGTAGTTCGCAAGATCTCGTTTGGAAATTCCCTGCTTTGGATAGAGAACTTTATCCGGATGCGTCAACTCGACCCCGCTCCGTTGGAAGGAAGATGTCTCCTCGGAACCAACGGCGACTTCTTTCTTCCTCGAAGCACGTTTCATCTCTTCGCTCCTCGCTTTGGAGGCTTCCTCTCCAACTGCCGGATTTCAGCGATTGAAATCGGAATATCATAAATGACGTCGCGCGCCTTCTTGTCTTCTCGAAGTCCTTGGAACACGGGGTGACGCAGTAAGCCGTCCTCAGTCCAATTAGAGAAGTTGATCTCGGCAACAAGTTCCGGTTTGACCCATTGCACTCCTCTTGCTTCCGCATGCTTCTCTGGAAAGTGTTCGAAGGGAGATGTGGCACGATCAAGGCGTCGAAGCTTAGCGTGGAGGCTTTTCAATGTCATCTCGTTGAATCCGGTTCCTACCCGGCCGGCATGAATGAGCTTCCCCGTGGAATCATGATAACCGAGTAAAAGGGCTCCAAAATGCTCGCGGCTTCCACCGGGGGCCGTGTAACCTCCAATGACAAATTCCGCTCTCTCCGAGCATTTCACCTTGATCCAATCAAGTCCACGCCCTGGGCGATACGAGCTCCCACGCCGCTTGGAAATAATGCCTTCCCAATGTTGACGGCATGCTTCCTTGAAAATCGATTCGCCTGACCCATCCAGATGTTCGCTGTATCGGATCGCGGCGGGAACTCGGCTTTTGAATAAGGTCTCGATGATCGACTTACGCTTTTCCAGCGGTAGATCTTTCAGGTTGTGACCATTGAGATAAAGAAGATCGAAAACGTAGTAGAGAAGCTTCTCGGTCTGACCGGTCTGAAAAACATTCTGCAACATTTGGAAGTGGGAAAGTCCACTTTCGTCAACCGCTACCACCTCACCGTCAAACATTGCTTCTTCGACGGGAAAATCCGCAGCGGCCGTTGCGAGTTCCGGAAATCGCTTGGTCCAATCGTGTCCATTCCGGCTGATGAATCGTGCTTTCGAATTCGCGATGCGGCAAAGCATTCGGTATCCGTCGAATTTGACTTCGTGCAGCCATTCATCTCCGTCGGGGGCCTCTTTCGCCAGTTTGGCGAATTGTACCTCTTGTCGAACAGGCATTCTTCCTTTCGGGGCACCTGCATCTTCGAGCATTTCGGTGAGTGTATTGCTGACGGTGGAAGATTGATCCGATTTCTTTCTCTTACCAGACGAAGGTGAAGCTTTCGGTTTAGAATTTGAAGCGACTTTTGCTTTTGACGAAGTTGGGTCCGCGTTCCGGGTCGACACATGGTTCGATCGATTCGATTTCCAAACCTTTCCATTTGCCGCGATTTCTTTGAGATCTCTTCCCGTCGCGACGCTTAATGGTTCGGTCTTCGTGATGTCTTTCCGCTTGTCGGCATATTCATCGTCGATTTTGAAAAGAAACCAGTTATGCTCGGTATTCCCGCTGCTCTTTCCCCCGCGTCGGACCAACATCCATCGTCCGTGAAGTTTCTCGCCATGAATCGTGAATTCGAGTCGACCGATTCTCATACCTACTTTCGGATCATCGATTGGTTCCCAAGTTCCGCGATCCCAAAGCATAACGGTACCACCCCCATATTCTCCCTCAGGAATCGTTCCCTCAAAGGTGCCGTATTCAATCGGGTGATCCTCGACATGTACTGCCAACCGCTTTTGAGAAGGGCTAAGACTTGGTCCCTTTGGAACCGCCCAGCTCAACAACACGCCATCGGATTCAAGGCGGAAGTCATAATGAAGATGAGAGGCTGCATGTTTTTGAATCAGGTAGGAAAGTTTCTTACCCGTCCGTTGAAGACGACCGCGGGGTTCGGATGTCTTACGGAAGTCTCTCTTACGTTGATATTCCCGAAGTCCCATCTCACTTCGTCGCTTTCAACTCGTACCGCCATCCTTGCTTGAATCGTCCTCTCATTGCGCGAATACTTCGTCCTTCAAAGGAGTCATTTGCATCAATCATACCAGATGTTCATTCGAAGCTTTCATTAACCTCGGCATGGCGTGAATCGACGTTCGGTTTTGATGGGACTATTGGGCGCGTCATTCAAATGACCCACCGTTTTACTGACGCGCCTCTTTTGAAACACTCGCTAGGGATCTTACGGGCTCATGTCTGAAAGTTGGTCTTCAGGCGATCAGCCTGGTTCCCGCCAGTGCCGAAAATGAGTAGTCAGAATTGCGAAACATGTGCCGGTCTCTTGGCAAGCAGCTCTCATCAACTGAATCAATCCATCGGCATGCCACTTGCGATCTCCACTTCGGTGGGAAGTGTCGCAAAAAAGGAGTCGCCATCATGCTCAGTATCATGTTTCTCACGGCGGTGCTGTCGAGTAATCATTATGTGATTGTGTTCTCTTGGCAGGATGTGCCGGACGGCTTTGCTCCCGCGCCGAAATTGACTCATTCATTCGCTACTTTTGTGCAAGTATCCGGCGATAAGATTGATGAAGAGTTCACAATCAGTTGGGCCGCGCCTTACGGTGTTCGGATTTTAGCGGCGCCCGAACCGGGCCAGAATTGGTCGCTTCAGGAGTCTCTTACACGAGCGTCGGAAGACGGACTCAAGGTAATGGCGTGGGGACCCTATCGTGTATCAGATGCTGGATACGAGAAGGCCAAAACTCGCTACTTCAATTTGGAGAGTGCCGAATCCAACCAATCGATTCTTTACAAAGCCGTCGATCGCCGATCTCGCCGCTTTGACGTTCAGCCGGCGATTAATTGCATTCATGCTCTCTCGGATATGGCCGACCCAAACCTTGCGACCGGGAATATATGCGGAAACGAAGCATCCCGAATTATCGTCAATGAGTTTGTGAAAGCAGGGATCATCTTGGGGGACGATCATCAGGCGGAATGGATTCGGAAGAAAATCTTAGCTGATTATCCGGTGGCGACAGGGACAGCAACTGTTCCCTCGGTGGACCCAAACGGAACGCGAGTGCCGGAACCTGCGACGGCCTCTCTCGTGAAATAATTAACCCGTGAGTCGTGTTCGATGGCACTTCGTCATGATCAATGTCATGACGATAATCCCCACCATCACCACAGTCGAAACCTCGGGAACGACAGCGACTCGGAGGGTTGTGGTGATGGGAAAATGATCTGACGGATACTTATTGTTCGCAAATACTGTGTGAACGATGTCCGCAGCGGTTGCATTGAAGTCATTCGGCGAAAAGAAAATATGGTCAATGGCCGATCCGCTCGTGCTCCCCGTGAAATTATGGTAGGTCGCCTCGTTGGCTCCCACGGTTGGATAGACCGCTCGAAAAGAGTCCTTTAACTGAAAACCTGTGGGATCATTTGTCCCAATCAATGTCTTGAGAGAACTATTCGCGAGCGTTGAATTGAAATCCCCCATAACGATGAGAGTGAGGTCGCCTGCGAGCAATTTGATCTGCTGTCGAATCAAGTTCGCGGATTGCAACTCGGCCAATGAATCGAGTGACCAATGGGTGTTTAAAATGAAGTAGGATTGATGCGACTGATTGTCTTGCAAAATCATCCAATTCGCCATCCGTGGATTGCCGGTATCGCTACCATTGCCAACGAACGTCGTACCTGGGATCGTTGGTGTCGTGCTGAGCCAGAACTCTCCTTCGTTCAACTCCGTGAATCGAGATAACTTGTAGAAAATCCCGCATCGCTCTCCGGCATCTCCTCCGTTTCGTCCCTGCCCGAAATACCCATAGCCCGCCAGTGCCGTCGATCCCGCGAGATCGGCATATTGGTTCGGCAACATCTCTTCGACCCCAAGCAGGTCGGGATTGTAGTTTGAAATAACTGACAGAGCGCGATCCTTTCGCCCCCCGTTGTTTCCGAGGAGAGGGTACCAACCATTACCGCTCGCTCGATTTCCAATATCTCCATTATCCTGCCTGATATTGAAGCTCATGATTTTGATGTCGGCGGTCGTCTGAGCGTTCGCAGCAGTCAGGTGGAAAAGGGGCGATGCAACAAGGCATGCGATGAGGACTCGATGGACGAACGGCATGGTGCGACCTATGGATGGATAGATATCAAGTCGAGACTGGGGTAGGCAGTCTTAGCAATGTTCCCGCAGGCCGTAGTCTAAAAGGACTCTTTCGAGTCGTCAATCATTCCTTTTTCGCAATCATTCAGGCCGATTCAGCCACTCAAAAATGGTCGCGAGTGGATCATTTTCTTTCGAGACTCGCAAGCGGTCGTTGGATTGGAAGAGCGCATACGCAGTCGTCAATGCCTTCAATCTTCCGGTGGAGGCTGCTCCCGCGTTCTGAAGAAACAATTCCGCAGGTGCGATTAAGCGGGCGAGCCCCAGCAGATCTCCGTACTTCAATGCTCCCGGAAGCAACGATGGATCACTTCGATCGGTGATCGAGGTGAAGCTAAAATGATTCACGTCTGCTGCTGTTCGGCGAACGCTTTCTCCCGCGAGTGCACGCGCGAGAATGACCCAGGGGCCTGCCTCCGCGAATCCGATCAAGTCAATGGTTCGGGCGTGGTAATGAAACTTTGCGCATCCAACGGCCGACAAGACGTCATGAACGCGCTGCGCCATGATGCTGCGGTTGTACGTGAGGGTGAATCTGGGATTCTCCATCGAAACCTTCGGATAGACGGCGACCCTCTCGCGCGCGAGAAATTCACCGGTGAGAAGAACGTCAGGGCTGAGCACGGCAACTCCGTCTCGAAGGAAGTCGAGAACTTCCTTTCGCGGAACCGTTTTCGATTCATCGAGTAAGCCCTCATGTCCCCGTGGGTCAACCCACACCACCATTCGATCGCCATTCCATTTTGCGGGGAGAAAACATCCCGCCGGGACTGACTCGTTTGCAAATAGCTCTTGACTGATCGTGTGTGAGAGGACCATACGTTCGAAATGGTACTCTTCTTTCGGCACTTGCCCCAGGATTCGAACGTCCAGTTCATTCGCGGAAGGGAACTTGGTGGCCGTCATTGCATGAAGAGCACGATTCAACACATTTTGCAATCGATGCAGGTCATCGACCGTTTGGGGTTCGAGTTCGCGCAGTTGCTTTTCGGCCAAATCCGTTTGCGTGACGCGCAGCTTTTCAATCGGCGACCATTCGACACGGTGCAGTTGATCAAAGACCGATAGTTGAGCAGGCAACACCGGGTCGATGGGCTCTTCCTTGATCGCTTCACTTTCTCGTGCGAGATGTTCGTTCATCCACGCGTACATCACTTCGCGACTGACTTGATTGAAATTGTGTTTGAATTGCGGGAAGCGTCGAACCTGAACATTCTCAGGCTTCGAATACAAACGGTAGAGCGATTGTAGATCGGGAAAGCTCTTCTTTTCGAAGTGGAGCGTCCAATCATTGGCATTCGTCATTCCGAGAGGCTTCGGAGCGAAGAGAGCGGCGATCTCCACATTCCCACCACCGATACGAAGGACTGGTGCGTTTTCACATGCGCAGCCTCCCTGCATGGATTCCGAAACCATGACGGCCGGAAACGCGCAGGCGGGTCGATCGTCAATCGCACAAAGGAGAATCGTTTGAGTTCCTCCTCCGCTCGGCCCTGTCACACCGACACGTTTGACGTCAACTTCTTCCAAGCCGCACAGGAAATCGAGTGCGCGAAGACTGTTCCACGTTTGCAGTCCCATCGCGCTTTGAAGTCGAAGGAGTCCCTCGGCATCATCAAAACCTTTGGCATGTGCGATCGCTTGGCTGTCACCTCGTCCCACCATGTCATGCTGAAACACGACATAGCCGTGACGCGCCAGCGTGATGAGAACAGCTTGGGTTGGGTATCGAGCATTCTGTTCGAATGATTCCCCCCCTCCCGCGATCTGTTTTGTTACCTCATCTGGAGGGGCTTCATAGAGCCGACCATTGCCGAAATGACCGTGCGGAAAAAGGACTGCCGGCCTCTTTCCTTTCGCATGAAGAGGTCGATAGAGATTCCCGCATACGAAGTGACCGGGCAGGCTTTCGAAGTAGACCTTTTCAATCGAGTAGCCATTCTTTTCGATCTTCCCATGAATGATCGCCTGCACCGCGGGACGATTGGGCGTCGGCCACAGTCCGTTTGCGACTAAAATACGTGTGCGCACTTCTTCGCGTCGTTGATTCCATTCATCGATACTGGTGGGAGGCGTGAAGCGATGACCGCTGATGATCGTTCGCGATTGCGTTCGTCGTTGGTCCGCGGGCATCTGACCCGTTGGAAGAATCCGAAACGAAAGCTGATCAGACGATGAAGGCCGTTCATCTGCCATCGCAAGAGACGCAAGAACAATCCAAACAGCTCCGGCGATCGATCCGCGGACGATCTGCTTTGGCCGGCCCAACGATTTGGGCGATTCAAGGCTCGCAAAAGAACGACGAATCGAATCAAGGATGATCGAAATCATGCGTCACATGGACCCGTTGGTTGTTCGATGAATCAAACCATCTGAATCATTTCTGACGCAAAAGGCAAATTTCTGTCGGGGGGAATGCAAGTGCCGACTCGTTTCTTTGCGGGTGGCGGCACTCTCATCCTGCAAATGGTTCACATGTCGGGACCGGAAAGACTCTTCAGAAACTCGATGATCGCGGCTCGTTCGTTTGATGAGAGTGAGTCTCCAAACGTATGTCCGGTGTTATGTCGGCCGAAGGTGCGTGTGTCATAAATGGAGTGCCTATTGATCACCGTCGTCGACCGAGGGTTCGCATCTGCGGGAAGGGGCTGTAATTTCGCCGGGTCCACTACTTCGTAAACCATTCCGACTTGAATGAGATTGTAAGCATGGGGATCAGTATTGTTTCGCGACCAGAGCGTGGGGCGTTTGCTTGAATCGAGAACCGTCTCAAGAGTTGGAACGGAACCGTTGTGAAAATAGGGAGCTGATGCCCACACGCCGACAAGAGGAGGGGCGATGTATCCTCGTTTTTCCGGAACGGTGACATAAGGGGCCAAGTCGGGCGTACCTTGAGCGGCGAAGTACTCCTTCGTCTGATTGATGTGATCGGCAATAGGCTTAAACTTTTGCAGCGTCGTGTTGTAGGCATCATCCGTTTTCACATCTCGAAGCGTTTCCGATGAATGATAGTCGACCTTCCATGAACCCGGAACGCTCAGATCGCTCGCGGTCTCTTTCCTCGAGTAGGTGCCATGACAATTCTTGCATGTGACGAATCCCTCCTTCTTAAGAGGAGCGGTTCGACCATGAAAGAGGTCTGCCCCCGTTTGAACCAAAGCGGGGTCGAGCTTGCCCGGAAACGGAGGGGATTGGGTGTCGCGCGCAAAGGCGAGAGCTTTCGCCACCGATTTCACATGCTCGGCTCGCGATTCATTGATCTCGGGATGAGCGGTTGTGAAGTTGAATCCGAAGTGAGAGGCATCATCAGGGGCGGCATCGCCGTACCAGTAATCCTTCTTCTTGTACTTCATCAACCACCACGGCATGGGGTCCACCGTCGGAAGCTCCACGGAATCAATGAGTTTTTCAAGTGCCGTTTGCTCCTGGCTGACGATCATTCCTGTCTTAATGGGATCGGCAAGCCGCGATCCCAACCGCCAGACGGCATAAGGGCCGAGATTATCGCCGCGCGACTTCGCGAACTGAAAGGGCATGCTCGCTGATCGAACATGGTCGAAGAATTCGCTGAATTCCTTTCGCTCCGCCTCTGACTTCAAGCTTGAGAGAATCGCATCTTTCCGAGCCAACACTTGCTTGGCATTTCCGATGCCGCTGGCTTGGTCGAGATGGGAATTCCCGAGCCCCGCCACGACTTGGCCGTTCACCACGCCGGCGTGACATTCGAAGCAGTTAGCGTTGACGAGCGCCACTCCATTTCGATTCGACACACTCGCGCCGAGAGGTAACCCAACCATCATTCCTGATTTGCGTCCCTTGGGGGAAGGGAGGGCCCCCGTCATGTAAAAGCGACCCTCGGGCGTTGCTGGGTTATATCCGAGATCTTCCTTCGGCGTGTTCTCCGGCGGGCCTATGGATGTGGCGAATGCGGCTCGAAGGGGAACACCCGCGTGAAAACAACGGCCCGAAAAGATCTCTTCCATTCCTTCCTGAGCGGCTGCCGAGTGAGATTGTTTGTCGAAGCCGTAAAAGGTGAGAGGCTCGGCACCGACGGCGCTTTCTGTCCCACAAAACATCAGCACGGTGGTTCCGGCGACGCAGAAGAAGAGATTTGGTGCTCGCATGTTGTCACCTTTCGTTGGGGAGATAAATCGCCATAATGCATTTCTGGAAATAGACTTCCAAAAGTTTTGCAATCAAGCCGTATGTATGACCGAATTCGCCTAACACCTCGTCGACGGCCAAAAATGTAATCAGATTACAATTACCGTCATTCTGACAAAGGGTTTCAAGGAAGGGAAGAGAATTTCCCTGCGTACCGTTTGGCGTTTGGACCTCCGATCGGGACATCCTGATTGGCTTTTCGGTCGATCGATCCCTCCTCATTCTCTTCTCTGGGATTGATGGCTTGATGCTGCTAACCTTAGCGGATCGAATCCACATCATCCCTTCAAGGTTGCAGAATGAAAATGATCTCACGCCATGACCAAGTCACGTTAACGACGTTGCTCTTGATGTCGGCCATCGCATCGGCTGCGGATCGACCGACGCCACCTGCCCGTGATCCTAGGTCTCCGGGATTCGTGGAAGCAAAGGAACTTCCCGATGGGGAAGTTCCCCCGATTGATGCGAACGGCAACTTTATCATCGGGCCCAACCATCGAGCATCGGAAGACATGACCATCCAACAGGGCATCCCGCAGGGAACCATCCATGAACTGACGATGGAGTCGAAAGAGAGCAAGATCTATCCTGGCATCGCTCGCGAGCCGAATACATTCGGCACACCCGACCCAAATAATCCAGCAAAACTTATTGTCACGACAAGTCACCCGAAGCCTTATACCCGTCGCGTCGCGGTGTATGTCCCCAAACAATATGTTCCAGGCACGGTGGCACCCTTTATCGTGGGAGCCGACGGGCCGGATAAGCTCCTTTTCGTCGCCCTCTATAATTTGATCGCGAAGAAAAAGCTTCCGGTGATGATCGCTATTTCCATCGGCAATGGGAGTGGCGACGCGCAAGGGAGTCAGCGCGGTCTGGAATATGACACCATGTCAGGAAAGTATGCAGAGTTTGTGGAATCAGAGGTTCTTCCTCTCGTCGAATCAAAATGCCAAGTGAAGCTGACGAAGGATCCTGAAGGCAGGGCGACGATGGGTTGTAGCTCCGGAGGTTCATGTGCGCTCATCATGGCGTGGTATCGTCCCGATCTCTACCATCGCGTTCTGACCTATTCAGGTACGTATGTGAATCAGCAGTGGCCGTACAACGAAGAGACGCCGTACGGAGCATGGGGCTTTCACAAGAACCTGATTGCAGATAGCCCGAAAAAGCCTCTCCGGATTTGGATGGAAGTGAGTGATCGTGACTTACTCAACCCGAACAACATGCGGGACGACATGCATGATTGGGTACTTGCCAATGAGAACATGGCAAAAGTTCTTGCCGCGAAGGGATACGATTACCAGTTCGTCTTCGCCCGCAATGCGGTTCACTGTGATTGGAGCGTGAAACGCCAAACGCTTCCCAACGCGTTGCAGTGGGTTTGGCGTGGCTATCCGATTGATGAGGCAAAATGACACGGCCAGATCGGCGACGACTTCCTTAACGAGCGGAAAATCTATTTTTCGGATGGAACGGTCACCGGGAAGAAAAGGGGCTGATCGTCATAGGTTCCCTTGCCGTATTCCGCGATCCAGGATTGGGTCTCTGGCAGCCGCAGAAACTCAGCCAATTCTTGAGCGGCTAGTTCTTCTCGGGTCGGAGGCTTGCTCAGAACGCGCGTGACGACGAGATAAGGTCTGCGCATTCGTGAGTCACCCGCTACCATGATTTCGAGTCCGTCGTTACGAATCTTTCCATTCAGAAAAGGGATTCGCCCCACGATGGTGTAGGCTTGCTCTTGTGCCGCACGCTCAAGGAGTTGACGATGTCGATCGATTGGGAGCGAAATCGTAGCATCGGGATCAAGTGCGAGGTCACCCTCCGCTAAAAGGTCGTGAAGCACTTCGTTCGTTCCAAGGCTTTGGTGAACGAGTAGCTTTGATTTCGTCTCGATGATTCGCTTGAGAGCTGCGACGGCGTCTGTCATTCCTTTGATCTGGGCAGGATCTGACTTCGGTCCGACAAGCAACTGATCATTTCTCGCCCAGGGCTGCGGATTGATTCCATACCCGTCCGCTACAAGATTAATGATGGTGTCCGATGCGTGCATCGTGATTAGATCCGCTTCGCCACGGCGGAAAGGTCCAGAGATGACGTGCTTCGGACCAGCAGCGACGACCTCGACGTTGATTCCCGTTTCGTTCTTGAATCGCTCGCTGATTCCCTGCCAAAGTCCCGTGTCCATCATCCCGCCGATGACCGCACATCTTACAGTGGTTCCTCGCAAGCTGGCCGAGGTTGGTTCGCTGGAGGAACTGGAACAGCCGACGAGTTCGAGGCAGACGGAGATAGAGATCAGGCACGGAAGCAGGCGATTCATCATTCAAATCAACTCCCCGGTCTGTTCGGTGTGATAGCCAGGCAACTCGGCAAGCTTTGATCGAAAACGTCGCGACCGAAGAGTGGCAAGCAGTGCCGATACGCGTGGATCCGCTGACATTTCATCGCGGAAACAAAAATCGTAGTGCTTCGCGTGAAGACTGATGAAATGAAGACCCGCTTCTTCGCTGCAAAGGCGAACGCAGGCACCGGCGTCTCCCCAACCCGCCTTGATACAAGCCGCCATCATTCGATGATCCAACGCCATTCGTCTGGGGGCGGGACGTGAGCCGAGAACTTCTTCTTGAAGTTGACGAGCGCCCGATCCCTCTTCACGGCCGATCCATCGTGCGCGCCTTCGAAGGAGAGATGAGATACTTGACGATTCAAGCGCAGGACTGACGGCTACACCTTCTTCCCATTTGGCAACTCGAATGAGGGAGCACTTCTTGCCAAGACTCTCACGCGCCGCTTTTCGGTTCGCGGATTTCTCTTCTGATCGGCCGAAATGCATCCCCGCGACATGGACCTTTCCGGCCGTGAGTAATTGAAGCGACTCTCGACTGTTCCGGCGAAGGACGATCATTCGAAATTGAAACTGCCGGTGGTACTCGGCCGCTAATAAATGAGCAGACGGATCGCATCCGGCCACCACCAATGTTCGATCGGCCAATTCCGGATCAGGACTCTCGATCTGAACGGGATCGTAGACTGCGTCATGCCAGTCGAGTTGGGTTGAATCCTCCGCAATGGGGTACGAAAGTGTTTCACTACCGATGTTGGCGTACCAGTATCGGGGGCGGGGAGTATTGGGAGCGATTCCCCACTCGACCGATTCGGTCGATTCCGGCGTCCCTCCAAAGAGTTCCTCAACAGTGGACTGAAGGGCGCGAGCCAAAGCCAAAGCTGCATGAACCGAGGGGGCCAATCGCCCAGACTCGATCGCGCTAATCCCCGCGCGGGATAGTCCTGTCCGATCGGCCAACTCTTGTTGTGACCACCCCGCAGCCATCCTTTTGCGACGGATGGAATTCAGTTGATCGTCGTTTGATACCATCGTATCATCCTATTGCTACGATTATGCCTATTCTACTAGGCTTGTGAGATCTTGCCAGCATCCTCGAAAATGAAAGTCCCTGCCATGTATCGAACCTACCTCTTCTGGATCGGACTCGTTTTCCTCGTCGTCCCCCCGTCGTTGAATGCCGCCGTGGTAACGCTGAATCCTGTGAAGGATAACACGCTGATTCAGCAATCGGACCCACTCCTTCAGCGGAGCAACGGGCAAGGGGATATTTTTATCGGTAGAACGAATCAGGACGGACAGGGGCCGGCCACCATTAGCATTCGCCGCGGCCTCGTCGAATTTGACGTCGCCAACTCGATTCCTGCTGGTTCAATCATCACCAGCGTGACATTGACCATGCGCGATGTGATGGGTCTTAACGGTGATCCAGTGGTGTACCTTCATCGTCTTCTGGGCGACTGGGGGGAAGGGGCATCGTTTCAGAATGGTGGGCAAGGGGATCTCGCAAAGGAAGGAGATGCTACGTGGCTGTACACATTCTTCAATGTGGCGAACCCCACCGCAAGCACCGCTTGGATCAATCCTGGTGGAGACTTCAGTTCTACCGTCAGCGGTTCCGCGACGATCTTCGATGACCTCGGCGCCGGTCAGCTTTTCTCCTGGACATCCGCCAACAACTCTCAGTTGCTCGCAGACGTGCAGTCATGGTTGAACAATCCATCAACGAATTTTGGATGGATCATTATTGGTGATGAATCCAAGGGGCAAACCGCCAAACGTTTCAACAGTAGCGAATCGTCGCCTCAACCGTCGTTGGTCATCTCGTACACTGCTATCCCCGAGGCGTCATCGATCGCGATGCTTGGCACGATGGGTTTATTAGGCGGCGTTTGGCTTCGGGTGTCTCGGTCGCGAAGGATGAACTAATCCGCTTTGAGCAAGGATGTGATAGATGAAGTCGAACGCCGCGATGGAGAGTACAATACCTCGTCGCGGCTTTTCGCTTCTTGAATTGCTTATTGTGATCGCAGTGATCGGCGCACTCTTCGCGATTATCGTCCCCGCACTCCAAGCGGTGCGAGAAACTGCTCGCCGAACGGAATGTGCCAGTCAACTCAGGCAAGTCGCGATTGCGACGGAAAGCTTTGTCGTTGCTAAGGAGCACTTTCCCCCCGGCGTTGAGCAGTGGTTCTTCAACTCCTCGGTGGCATATCGCGGCATTCCTCTCTTTGCCTATTTGCTTCCGTATATCGAGAATCAGAATGCTCTCACCACCTGGGACTACATCGATCCCATCAACAACGCGAATAAGGGGAATCGCTCGAACACAGCCTTTGTACTGCCGCTTTTGATTTGTCCTTCCGATCGCATCAAACGAAATCCCATCGTGATGGCGAGCCGTGATTGGCACTATGCACTTGCAAGCTATGGCGGAAACGGAGGAACGAAATCTTATTTCCCTACTCAATCGACAGCAGATGGAATCTTCCACACGACGGGAGAAGCTTCGGAGCCGGTTGCTTATCAGGTGCCGACGCGTCCTCGCGACGTCACGGATGGGGTCAGTCACACGATACTCTTTGGAGAACGCTCGCACGTCGATCCAAACTATCAGACGTTCAACGATGCCGGCTGGGGAGAACCGCTCGATGAGTGGGGATGGTGGGGGGCTTCGACGAGTCGAAAGATGGTGGGACATGTGACGATGAGCGCGTCTCAGCCGATCAATTATCGGCTCGGATTCACCTACGCGCAGCGTGCAGGGAAAACCCCGCCGGCAGATTCGTTCAACCAATTTCAAACATACGTTGAGTTTCGAGTGTCAGCCTATGGAAGTAGTCATCCCGGTGGGGCAAATTTTGCTTTCGCCGATGGATCGGTTCGATTCGTCAACGATCAGATAGCGCTTGATATGCTAAAAGCTCTTTCGACAAGAGCAGGAACAGAGGTCGAACAGTCGGACTAAGGGAAGAACCGCACTGAAACAGAAATCTCATCTCTTGCCCTTCCGGACCCATTTCGTTCAAACTATTCCATTCCGGTAGAACGCACGTTGCGACAGGTCTTGTCGGAACCATCTTTCAAAAGTAAAGGTAGGTTCCAAATGCACGATCCGTCAGGACGGATTAAATCCTGATTGCAAGAGCGGGGAGAGACGAAACGAGATGGCCGATGATCATTCCGGTGTGACGATTGAGCAACAGATCCGCTGGGGAGATCTTGATGCACTCGGGCACGTTAACAATATCGTTTTCTTTCAGTTCGCTGAATCTGGGCGAATGGCCTACTTTGAAGCACTCAACATCACTGACTTCAGAGAGGGGCCCCTCGATGGACCCGGCATGGTCTCCGCGAATTTGAATTTTCGTCGTCAATTGAAATATCCCGGCACCGTTCGAGTAACGACGCATGTCATTCGGATCGGCGAAAAATCCTTCACCATGCACTACACGCTGCGTGACACCGTCGATGACTTCATCGTGGCCGACGGTGAAAGCATCATGGTGTGGGTCGATTATGCGGTGAGCCGGGCGAAGCCACTTTCCCCCGCATTCGTTGA
>JAIEPU010000022.1 GCA_019748235.1 bacterium | reverse complement strand
CTTCCTTCACGATGCGGCTCGAGCGGAGAGCATATGTCACAATCCCCCCCGGATGATCCTTCACGAGATTCTCGCCGATCAGGGCCGTGATCAGATCGCAGCCGACAAGTTCTCCCTTCTCATCGACGATCGCCACGCGGTCGGCATCGCCGTCATAACAAAATCCGATGGCTGCCTTCTTCTCTTGGACAAGCTTCTGTACGTCGCGAAGATTCTCCGGCTTCAAGGGATCAGCTTCGTGGTTGGGAAAACGGCCGTCCGGATCGAGGAAGATACCGACGAGTTCACACGGCAACCGATCGAAGAGCCGCTCAAGATACTTGCCCGCCATTCCGTTCGATGCATCAGCCGCGATGCGGATGGGCTTCAAGTTCTTTCCAAGGCCGACGAGGAAGTCGAGATAGGTCTCGTCGATGTCGAGATCGGTGACCGTTCCGGGCTTGATGCCTGGTTCGATCGGGGCGTCGATCTGCTTTTCGACCTCGTTGAGACCAGAATCGTAACTGATCGGAATCGCTAGTTCACGGCTGACTTTGAAGCCGATGTACTGCGGCGGGTTATGGGACGCAGTCACCATGATCCCCGCGTCCGCCCCTTGATGTTGGATGGCGAAGTACTGACAGGGAGTCGTCACCATCCCGAGATTGACGACATTGTGTCCCGCGGAGGTCAGCCCCTCGATGAGTGACTTGGTGACCGAGGGAGCCATCGTTCGCATGTCGCGACCGACGACGATTTTCAGGGCCCCCTTCCCCTTGTTTCGATCGAGATTGCTGAAGTATCGACCGAGCGAAACGCCGATCTTTCGAGCCAAAGTCTCGTCGATCTGGTCCGGATAAGTCCCGCGAATGTCGTAGCTCTTGAACACACCCATGACTGATGGCTCCAAAGAATTGAAACGGAACTCGCGTCGCCCCTTCCCTGAATGGACGAATTGTCCCGACGCCCCGTTTTTACGAGCCCGGCGAGCGATGTCGATATCGTTGATTGTGACTTAAACGGGACGGAGTTCACTGGAATCCTCCACGAAGATCCCTGCTCGGGGTTCTCGATCCGGCGGTCGACGCGACAGGTCTATGAGCCGTGCGACAAATTTTCCTGGTAAATACTACTGGTCACGGGCTGTTTTCGCGGGACGCGAATTCGATCTTCTCTGTAACTTAAGAAGGGATGTGGAACAAAGACGTCATACGTGAACTCTCGGATCGTCTGGTGGAGGCACAGCGCCCCATCCGCATCCTCGACGCCATCAAATGGGACGATTCGATACGTGAGGCATTTTTCGCCTCGGGCTGTACCGAACAGCCCCCCGTTGACGAAAAGTACTACGAAGCCCGGCCCCTTGCCTTTAATCCCACCGAGAAGCGGCGCGAGTTCCTGGCACTCGAGCGAGATATCCAATCCAAGCTCGGGCAATTCAATCCGATCGGCAAGATCATGCGACGAATGTGCCATGAGTACCGCTCGGTCGTCAACATGCTCGAATCGCGCGGCACGCAGGATTTTGTCGAGATCTCCAGTGAGCTCTACGGCTCATCCAGTGATGTTTTTCACGAGGGAGATCCGACAGTCTCTCACCTGGGCGATTTGCTTGCCGAAATGTTGCAGGCATTCGATCGTCATGAACTTGGCCAGGAAGAACCGCGCACCATTCCTTGTGAGGATTCGGTGCAGATCCTGCAGTCTCGGCTCGACCAGTATTTTCACGATCCGGAACGGCGTGTTCGGGTCATCGTCAGCGATGGGATCGTGGCTGACTCCGCGGCGGGGAGTGATTACATCAAGCTCCGCAAAGATTGTTTCTTCAACGACCGGGACTTGCGTCTTTTAGAAGTACACGAAGGATGGGTTCACGTCGCCACCACGTTCAACGGCATGGCGCAGCAGGTATGCACCTTCCTAAGTAAGGGCCCCCCCTCCTCAACCATCACTCAAGAAGGCTTGGCGATGTTCATGGAGGTGATCACCTTCTCATGTCATCGACAGCGTATCCACCGGGTGACGAATCGAATCCGAGCGGTTCAATTAGCGGAACAGGGGGCGACGTTTCTGGATGTCTTCCAATTCTTCCGCGATCAAGGATTCGATGACTCGACCGCTTACGACCAGACAGCCCGCGTATTCCGGGGAAGCACCCCCACCAGCGGCCCTTTCACTAAGGATCTTTCGTACACTAAGGGTTTCGTACTGCTCTATCAATTCATCGAATTGGCCGTCCGCAAGGGGAAGGTCAAGTTGATACCCCTCCTCTTCGCCGGCAAGACGACGCTTGAGGACATCCAGGTCCTCGCCTATCTCGTGGATGAAGGTTTGGTAACCATGCCCCGTTATCTTCCCCCTCAATTCGCGGATATGAACGGCCTTGCGGCGTGGATGTGTTTCTCGAACTTTCTCAACCACTTGGACGTCCGAAGAAATGAAGCAGACTGGATGCTTTGATTTTCATCGGTCTTCGTAAGGGATTAACGATTTTTGAACGTTATCCGCGCTAGAATCCTCTATTCCAATTTCGAAGTCGCCTTTATAGGGCGAACCGAAACCAACCGATGGGCCTCGTTGATGTCGTGAGCGGTAAGTGCAAAAACCGTACGGAGCAGTCCGTGCGGATGGAAGTGCTGCGACCGCGTCCCGGCAACCAATGAGCTCCGTCAAAAGAAGTCTCACAACCCGAGCGGCAAAGGAATGTCGCACGAATCGTCCCGTTATTCTCCCTGAGAGCTAGGCTTTTTTAGTCGCCAGGAAGGGCGCCTCTCACGGTGATATGGCAGGGATTTTTCGTCACGACGCCGACTCGGTACAGAGATTCCCTCGGAATTATTTCAGGCAAGACCGCGATTTGCTGACGCATCGCGGACCGCCTTGCCAAGGATGGAAAACGTGCTCCGAAAAGTGCCGCGTGCCCGTTACGCGCGGACAGATCTTGCAGCATCAACGATCGATGCGGTCGGCCATGGCAGCATGGTTGGACTCGGTGAAACGTACATACCCGCATTTGCACTTGCGGCGGGTGTCGGCGAGATTCTTTCTGGACTGATCTCGACTCTTCCAATGATGGCCGGCGGGCTGTTGCAACTCATTGCTCCCAAGGGAGCACACTTAGTTCGCTCGCGCCGCGCGTGGGTCGTGGGAATGGCGGCGGGGCAAGCCCTCTCGCTCCTTTTTCTCGCGATGGGTGCCTGGGCGGGTCATATCCCCGCGTGGCTTCTCTTTACCTTCGCATCACTGTATTGGGGAACGGGTCTCGCCACGGGACCTGCATGGAACACATGGATCGATACCCTCGTTCCGGCGCGGCTACGTGCCGGCTATTTCGCCCGGCGGACCAGGCTCAATCAAGCCGCTCTGATGGCGGGCATTATCGGGGGTGGACTTGCCCTTAACTATTCCGCGAAGAGCGACTGGCTACTTCCAACCTTCGCGGTCGTCTTCGGAGTGGCGGCGATCAGTCGAGCCTTCTCCGCGATCGCGCTCGCCTCGCAGCGAGAACCTTCGGTGCCGCTCGAACACGAGAAACCGGCGCCGTTCCTGGTCACCTTTAAAGAGTTGATGGCGTTTCCCGCCAATTCGCTGATCATCTTCCTTTTGGTGGTGCAGGCAAGCGTCTATATCTCGGGACCGTTCTTCAACGCGTACATGCTGGTGAGAATTCAGCTTTCGTACGGCGAATACTTGGTCGTCATGGCGACGGCGTACTTCGCGAAGATCGTCGCGCTGTCGTTTCTCGGGGGAATCGCACGAAGGATAGGAATCTGGCGACTCTTTACGTTGGCGAGCATCGGCATCATGCCACTCCCCGTGTTTTGGACTTTCTCGAGCAATTTTTGGTACTTGCTCACGATCCAGATTATTTCGGGAACGGCCTGGGCGGCTTATGAGCTCGGAATGTTCCTCGTCTTGTTCGAAGCCATTCCTGCGACGAAGCGGACAGACATGCTGACTCTCTTCAATGCGGGTCACGTGACGGCCACCGCGGCTGGTTCGATGATTGGCGTATTGTTGATGAAGCTTTCCGATCCCGTGTACGCATATGCCGTCGTCTTCGTGGCATCGGCCGTGGGCCGTACTCTCGCGGTGATTTGCTTTGAAGCGGTCAAACGACGCAGAGCCAATCCTCGACCTGTCGTGGCCGCGAAGCCTCGCGTTCCTCGGCCGATCCGAACGACCGTGTCGCTTGCCGATTCGGTCTACTAAGGGTCGATGACAAATCTTCTATAGTCAATGGGACACTTCTCTTCGCGAATAGGAGGAGTGTCCTGTTCATTTCTTGAACGGTTTGTTTCGAATCAGGAGCACCACGATGGCGATCTATCATCTCGTTTGGGAATCGGATTGGAAGTCACTCACAAAGGATGGTCTCTATCGCCCTGCGAGCCTGACGACCGAGGGCTTCGTCCATTGCACGCGCGAGCCGGAAAAGCTGGTTGAAGTCGCGAATCTCTTCTTCAATGAGGACCGAGGAGAACAGCTCCTGCTATTGACGCTCGATGAGTCGAAGCTGACGTCTGAACTGAAGTACGAAGATCCCGGCGTGGGACATCTCTTTCCCCACGTCTACGGTCCGCTGGAAGTTGCTGCCGTCACCAAGCAATCAGCCTTGAGGCGAGTAGAAAACGAATGGAAGCTTCCTCAACAATAGTAATCGTGGAATGTCATTTCCGGCAGTACTCTGACGTCGCTGCCACGCTCATGTCACGCAGATGGCTACGTGACCTAAAGGTTTTTCAGAGTGTGAACAAAAAGACTCGCAGAGCGCGACATGCCCTCTGCGAGTCGGTGTGTGTTTAATTATCTCCTGCGGCAACTGACTTAGTCACGATACCCTTCGAAGAGCGGAGTCGACAAATAACGTTCCGCGAGGCTGGCGGCAATCGTGACAATTTTCTTACCACGGAACTCCGGACGAGCCGCAAGTTGAGCGGCGGCGGCCAGATTCGCACCGCTGGAAATCCCGACCGCGAGTCCTTCGAGCTTTGACATCCGACGGGCCCAATCGAACGCCTCATCGTTCGAAACCTGAATCACCTCGTCCACGAGAGAGGTATCAAGATTTTTCGGCACGAAGCCCGCACCGATTCCTTGAATCTTGTGCGGCCCAGGTTTTCCACCGCTGATGACCGGCGAATCCTTCGGTTCGACGGCGATGACCTTAAATGTGGAGCGTCGAGGTTTGATGTACCGCCCAACGCCGGTGATCGTACCGCCGGTCCCGACCCCCGCGACGATCGCGTCGATCTCTCCGTGCGTGTCTTCCCAGATTTCAGGGCCCGTCGTCTTTTCGTGAATGGCGGGATTTGCGGGGTTGTCGAACTGTTGCGGGATCCATGCCGACGAATCCCTCTCAACGAGTTCATGCGCTTTGGCAATTGCCCCTCGCATCCCTTCGGGTGCGGGGGTCAGCACCAAATTCGCGCCGAGCGACCGTAGCAAAGCTCGCCGTTCGACCGACATCGACTCAGGCATCGTTAACGTGAGGCGATAACCCTTCGTCGCACAGACGAATGCGAGCGCAATCCCTGTGTTACCGCTCGTCGGCTCGATGATGTGGGTATCGGGAGTGATCTTACCATCGCGCTCCCCTGCCTCGATCATGGCAGCGCCGATTCGATCTTTCACACTGTTAAGTGGATTAAAGAATTCGCACTTGACGAAGACGGAACCGTGTTCGGCAGGCACCAGCTTGTTGATGTGAATCATCGGTGTATCGCCGATGGCCTGAACCGCGTTGTTGTATGTCTTCCCTCGCGGCATTCGCATTCTCCTTCGTCAGTACGTTTGTTCGAGCCGATGCAATCGTCGGATGAGAAGTTCAACCGTTCGATTCTGGAACCTGGGCCTCGATATCGGTAATCCTCATTACTGCGTTAACAGAATTCACATCGCCCGATGGCATCGTATTTCGACTGAGTTCGAAACACAATGGTGAGCGAGCCGAAAGAATCACTCACTGTCTAGCGAATTCGCAGCCGTTAATTTCAACGGTGAAATCCGACGGAATTTCTCTCTGACCCAAGACTCTTAGGTTGAAGCCGGTTCCATTGACCAACGCCAGTCAGGTAGCGCCTCAGCATTGACGATTCGTTCCGCGGGCCATCGCCCCTGGAAGAGATCAACCACGCTTTTGCATGCCATTACCGCCATTTGCCGAACGCCTTCCTCGTCGATTCCTCCGACGTGAGGAGTAAAGACCACGTTCGGAGCGGAAAGTATGGGGGAACCGGCCGGCGGTGGTTCTTTCTCGAAAACGTCGAGACCCGCCGCGCTCACCTGTCCATTCGTGAGTGCCTCCGCCAATGCGGCTTCGTCGATGAGCGGTCCACGCGCGGTATTGACGAGCACAACCCCTTGCTTCATCCGCGCGATCGTTTCGCGGCGAATGATATGACGCGTCTCTGGCGTGAGTGGAGCATGCAGCGAAATAAAGTCACTATGAGCGATCACATCATCGAGCGACGAGACGGTGACCCCTTCTTCAGTGCCCGCTGTCAAAAACGGATCATAGGCCAACACATTCATCCCAAGGCCGATGGCATGTTTGGCGACGGTACGTCCGATCCGCCCGTAGCCGACAAGGCCGAGTGTCTGCCCGCGGAGCGGCCGGGTCATCTTTCGATCGAACCCGCCGGCAACGATCATCGCGTGCGAAGGAATCACCCGCTTCGCGATTGCCAGCAAGAACATCAACGTGAGTTCGGCCACCGAGTCGTGATTCGTGCCAGGCGTGATGCACACGGCCGTCCCCTGGCGCGTGGCTGCCTCAACGTCAACGGAGTCGTATCCAACCCCTACACGAGAAATGACCCGGATTTGCGGGAACTTGGCGAGCACCTGAGCGGTGTAAGGTTCGCTCCCGGCGATGACTGCATCAATGTTATTCAGATTGCCGCACAACTCTTCGGCCGTCATCAAGTCCCGGACTGGCTTGGCATAGCGGACGGAAAAGCCGGCTTGCACGAGCACATCAAAATGTTCGCCTGCCGTGTGATCGAGAACCTTGGGACAAATCAGAACCTTTGGTGGCATGTTGTTCCTACCAAGTCAGAGTTAATGGTGGACAAGAACCTATCGAGGGATCTCGCCGACCCAATGAACCAGCCGTCCGATCAACTCAGGCATCCGATGAAAGGATGCTCTTCTCTCCTCTTTGCTGTGGAATGGGCAAACGAGTCAAGATGAAGAACATGTATTCACATTAACTAAGTCACCCGGCAAATGGCTTACAAATCCTTACGAGCCAAAATGTTTTCGCAGCCTCTCTGAGGCCCCCACTTTAACGCTGTAGGACGTTTTATTCGGAATCAGGCGTGTGTCATGGGTTGCAGCAAACGAAAGGAGCCGTTACAGCGGGCCCCGCGCTACAAACACCTGGGATGTGAAAACAATGACGACGAGCCGAATGACAAGCGAGTGCCCTGTTCTTGTTCTCTGGGCTTTGACACTTCTTCTCGCCTCTGCCGATCTTGGCCATGCCCAGGATCAAGCATCGCCCGCCGATAACGCGACCGTCACCCCTGACAATGACGTGCCATTGACGTCCGAAGCTGTCCAGGCACAGATCGACGGGATCAAGAAAGCTCAGAATATTCCTGACGATGTCCGCGCTGCGATCATCCAGACCTATGAAGCGGCCGCCAAAGAATTACAGCGGGCGGTGGAGCGAACCAGACAGGCCGAGTCGAATCGACAGGCACTCGAGCGTGCACCGAGCGACATTGCGGAACTTGATCGACGGATGAAAGAGCTTCCGTCGGATCCGGATGAGATCTCGACGACGGTTCCGCTCGATCAACTGTATGGACAACTCGCTTCGGTCCAAGCCGACATCATCAAGTCACGGAAGACGATTGACGACCTTTCCGCAAAGATGGATCGACGTCCGAAGCTCTTGGCGGAGCTGCCGCAGACGATCGCCACGATCAACGAAAAGATTGAGAACCTTCGTCAGGAGCTGTCTCGGCCGGCAGCGGGGAATGATGCTCCGGAACTGGTCGACGCGAAGCAGATCCTGCTCGAAGCAAGATTGAAGGGACTCGAGGCTGATCTCGCGGCGGCCGAGTCTGAGCGAAGCATTGCGCAGAACATGGGGACGCTTATCGCGAAACGACGGGATTACGAGACCCGCTATGCGAACTTGCTCGACAAGAAGGTAGCCGCTTACAACCAGCGGGTGAATCACCTCGAGGAAATCCAGCAAAAAGAGCTGGCACGAAAGGCACTGCTCGCGGCTGCGAGTTCTGACAAGAGAATTGAAGAGGTCATCAATCAGAATCGCCTGATCGCGAGCGATTACAACAACACCGATACTTTCAAGCGACGACAATCGCGCATCACGACCCGGCTCGCCGAAATCGTCGAACTTAGAAAAAAGATTGAGAACGATCAAAAGAGAACGAAGGAGCGCATTTCGATCGCGGGCCCCAATGTCGCCGTGCACTCGATGATGCGAACCGCGAAAGAGTCCCTCCCCGATCCCCGTCCTTGGCTCCGACGAATCGAATGGGCGAACGAAGCGACCAGTGAATTAGCCCTCCGCGTCATCGAGATCAACGATGGTCTTCACTCACTCGATAACATCGACGCGAGGATTAATCAGATTCTCGGAAGCGCGCCAGGGGAGAAATCGAAGGAACGCCTCGCGCAGGAAGAGATCCTTCGGGGCCATCTGGAAACGCAACGGGAACTCTATCGAGCCGCCGCCCATGCATACGACAAGCTGCTAGACGAAGTATCCGAATTAATCACCAGCGCGGGAGAGTTGATCAAAGAAAGCAACGAATTCCGATCGTATCTCGCGGAGCAAATGCTCTGGGTCAAGGACGCCGGTCCGCTGGGAAGTCAGGACATCTTCGTTTTGGCCGAAGGGGCAAGGGATCTCATCAACCCAAATCGCTGGTTGGCGACATGGGACGTCGTCGCGCGTGATTTTATCAAGACGCCGGCATTTTATATTGCCACTGGGGCCCTGGCTTTCCTGGTGATCATTGCACGTCCTATCTTCCGACGAAGACTTCGGAAGATGAGCGAGCACGTCAGTAAGAATTACGTCACGACTCCTCATTTGACCGTGGTGACGTTCGGTCTTACGGTAGCCATGGCCGGTTTATTCCCGCTCGCTCTTTATCTATTGGGTTACCAGATCCTTCGTTCGACAGAGACGATTCAGGTCCTCGCCGTGGCGACAGCGCTTCAGTCACTCGCGGCGATCATCTTCCTCATCGATTTTCTGCGACAAGCCTGCCGGCCCAGCGGCTTGGCGACGACTCATTTTCGCTGGCGAGCCGCGAGTGTCGCCGTCTTGCGCCGTAATCTCCGCTGGCTGTCCCTGTTCATTTTGCCGCTCGCTCTCATGACCACCGTCCTCCAGGCGGATGCGTCAACTCCGGCTCGCGATGCCATGGTCCGGCTACTCTTCATTGTGGATATGCTCGCCCTTTCATTTTTCCTCTATCGAACCCTTCATCACAGCAAGGGAGTCGCGGAAAGCTTGATGGGTGCAACCGCGAATAGTTGGACCGTACGACTTCGTTGGATTTGGTTTCCGGCTGCCGTCCTTCTTCCCGTGACGCTCGCCGGCATGGCAGGCTTCGGCTACATCGACAGCGCCCTGATGATTAATGATCGTCTCCTGGCGACGCTCGCCCTAGTAGTGACGATCGTTGCCTTCAATTCATTGGTTCTGCGGTGGCTGTACGCCGTTCGTGGGCAACTCGCAATTAATCAGGCAAAGAAGAGACGCGAGATCGAGAATACGCAGATCGACGGCAACACGGAACAAGTCGTGCTGAAAGAAGCGGCCATGGATCTGTCTGTGGTCAATGCACAGACACGCCGTCTGCAAAGCATGCTCGTCGGCGTGACGGTTCTCGTCGGGCTTCTTTTTATCTGGTCAGACATCATCCCCGCCCTTCGGGCACTCGAGCGATTCACGTTCTGGTCCAAGACCGAGTACGTTTGGGAAACACAAAAGGATGTTGAAACTCAAACCACGCATCTGGTCCGAAAGGAGTCGACTTCGCCCGTCACGCTCCGCACGTTCGCGGTGGTTTTATTGATCGGGTCGATCACGATCGCCGCCGCCAAGAACGTGCCTGGTCTGCTCGAGGTGGCGATTCTTGCCCGATTACCTCTCGATGCGGGAGCGAAATTCGCGCTGACGACCGTGGCAAGGTACGTGATCAGTATTGTGGGATTACTCGCATGTTCGAACCAACTCGGAATCGAATGGAGTAGCATTCAGTGGCTTGCGGCGGCCTTTACGGTCGGTCTCGGTTTCGGCTTGCAAGAGATCGTCGCCAACTTCGTCTCGGGCCTGATCCTGTTGGCGGAGCGACCGATTCGTATCGGCGATGTCGTCACGGTCGCGGATATGACTGGCACGGTATCGCATATTCAGATGCGAGCCACGACGATCACTGATTCGAGCCGAAAAGAGTTGATCGTTCCAAATAAGGAATTCATCACCGGTCGTGTGATGAACTGGACGCTTACCGACCGTGTCATCCGCATCGCGATCGAAGTGGGAGTCGCCTACGATGCCGATCCGCACAAGGCGGAACAAGTCCTACTCAACATCACTCGCCGCCATCCGCATGTGCTGGCGGATCCGCCCCCCCGTGTCGTGTTTGAGCGGTTCGCGGACAACATGCTCAACTTCACCGTGTATGCGCATGTCGACAATGTGGATCACACGTCGACCACCCGTCATCAGATCAACATGCAGATTAAGGATGAATTCGATAAAGCGGAGATCGGGATCGCCTTCCCGCAACGCGACGTCAACATTCGCTTTCTGCCAAGCGATGAGCCCGCGATTCTTAAGCATACGCAGCAAGGGCAAGTCGTATCCGCGATCGCCCAGCGCGCGAGTGCTTGATTGAGGATAAGGCTTCAACAGACCCGCCAGCCGTGGCCTGAGGTGCTATTCCGGTCGCTTGAGAACACGACTCAGTGTGTCAAGATTTTCATGCATCTTCTTTTCGTAATAGTCGTTCGGCGGATCGACCGGACCGCTTGCGACGGGGTCCAGGGTCTCGACGGGAATACCGGTTTCCTTGCCAATGGTCTCACCCAGCCGCGAAGGATACTGCGGCTCCGTAAAAACGGCGGCTGCCTTTGAATCCTTGATCTTCTGAACGAGTTGGCGAATCTCCGCGGAAGAAGGCTCCACGCCGGGAGCCGAATAAATGGATCCGGCAATCTTCAGGCCGCAATCCGCCGCCAGGTAGTCAAACACTTCGTGCATCGTGACGATTTCACTCCGCCGAAACTTCTTGGAAGCTTCCTGAAATTCCTTGTCCAATGCGTTCAATTTCGCGATGTAGGCGGCGGCATTCTCCTGGTAAGCCTGTGCATGCTTCGGATCCGCTTTTACGAGGGCATTGCAGATATTCTGGACCTGAGTCGCCGCGCGTTTGGGACTTGAGAAGAAGTGTGGATTGATCCCACCTTCGTGAGAGTGGCCGTGGTCATGTCCATGATCATGGTCGTGCTCATGCGCTTCGTGTTTGTGATCATGGTCGTCGTGGGCGTGATCGTGTCCTTCGTTTTCATGATCGTGTTCGTGGTCGGCATCTTTCTTCCCTTCGTGAGCATGGTCATGATCATGCTCCTCGGCACCTTCGCCGTGATGAAAATGCTCGACCCCCGCCGAAGTGTCAACGATCTCGACCTTCGAGTTCGCGGCTTTGACTTGCTTCTCGCCGAATGATTCGAGCCCGTCTCCATTCATGATGTAGAGATCGGCCTTAGCGATCTTCTTGACGTCCTCAGGGGTCAGGTCATAGTCGTGAGGACAACCGGCTTGGGCCGGCAACATCATTTCGACGGAGGTGTCCTTCACATCACCCACCACGTTTTTGGTGAAGATGTACATCGGAAAAAAGGAGCAGAGGACATGCACCCTGCCATCCTTCGGAGGAGCGTGAGAATTCGTGCAGCTAATGCCGATGCCGGCGATTGCCAAAGCCAAACACCCCATGATCGAACGTTTCATTCGTCCCCTCCTGTGGGATCAATCATGTCATCAATCGGAGCCGGTAAGATCTTCGCTGATACGTTGGACCTCGCCGACAAAACATCATACGAAATATAACCGCCAAAAGTTCAATGAGTCCGACGCAGATCCTCGTCCTGCGAGCCGAGTTGCTCTCCAACGATGGACGGTGGAGGGCGTCTCGAAGTAGAGCGATCTTCCGTATAATTTAGGCTCGTCCCGCGACACGTGACGTCGCTCGCGCGGGCCTGATGATCATTATTCGCAGTAGAAGTTCCGAATTCACGCGAAAGGAGAGGAAAACGATGGCACTCACCCCCTCGACGATGCTGGAGCTAGGAACCCCTGCCCCAGACTTCCGATTACCTAACGTCGATGGCAAAACGGTGGGTCTCTCCGACTTCGCTGATTCGAAGGCGCTCCTGGTGGCGTTCGTCTGTAATCACTGCCCTTTCGTAAAGCATGTACAAGAGGGATTTGCTTCTCTCGCGAAGGAGTACCAAGCGAAGGGAGCCGCCGTCGTGGCGATCAGTTCGAACGATATCAGCACTCACCCGGATGATTCCCCCGAGCAAATGGCCAAAGAGGCGAAGAATGCTGGCTACACATTTCCTTACCTTTACGACGAATCGCAAGAGGTCGCGAAGAAATACAAGGCTGCTTGCACGCCGGACTTTTATGTGTTCGATAAGAACCGCCGACTCGTTTATCGAGGGCAGATGGATGCAAGCCGTCCAGGAAATGGACAGCCAGTGACAGGTGATGATCTTCGCTCCGCGCTCGATTCAGCATTGGAAGGGAAACCGGTGGCCGGTGAACAACGACCTAGCATCGGCTGTAACATCAAATGGAAAAAAGGGGCAGAGCCCGCGTACTTCGGCAAGTAGTCATCCATGATTGGGAACGGTAGATTCATGTTCACGCGGTCGTGAACATGGGACTCTCACTGCGGCACCCGCACTCGATTATTTTCTAAAGCAAACGCTTGGTTTATCCTGTGCAGAACGGGTGCCATGTCTCACGCTTGCGTGGACATGAGGGTTTATCGCAGTTCGTATGTGCAATCGAGCGAATACCTGTCGACATGTTGTAGCTTCATGTTCACGCGAGCGTGAACATGCCCCCCTCATTCGATTGTTTGTTGACTAAGAGGCATCGATTTATCGTGCCGTTAGGATGTCACGCCATGCCGCGACGAGAGCATCGATTTCTTCTTTCGTCCGTTTTTCGGTGACCGCAACGAGGAGTGAGTTCTCCTCCTTGGGATACCACTTCGCGAGCGGTATACCCGCGTGAAAGCCGCGAGCGAGCAATTCGTCGACGTACTTTTGCGCGGAGCCCTGAACTTCGATCACAAACTCCTTGAAGAACGGTGCGTCGAATCGAAGTTTGATGCCGGGGATATTGCTAAGTTGGTCTGCCGCGTAATGAGCCTTGTGCCAGCAGAGCTCGCTCACTTCCTTCATTCCCTGCGGCCCCATGAGAGCGAGATAGACGGCCGCACGCAAGGCGAGGAGCCCTTGGTTCGTACAGATGTTGCTCGTCGCCTTCTCTCGACGAATGTGCTGCTCGCGCGTTTGCAGAGTCAGGACGAAGCAGCGGTTTCCATTCCGATCGAGTGTTTCACCGACGATGCGTCCTGGAACGCGACGCACCTGGTCAATGCGGCAGGCGAAGAGTCCGAGGAAAGGGCCGCCGTAACTCATCGGCGTGCCGAGTCCCTGTCCCTCCGCGATAGCGACATCGACCCCCAGATGACCCGGACGCCGGAGAAGGCCAAGGGAAAGTGGATCAAACGCCTGAATCGTGAGCGCGCCCTTTTCTTTCGCCAGGGTGGCAAATTCTTCGACCGGCTCAATAATGCCGAAAAAGTTAGGACTTTGAATCAAGATACCGGCCGTCTGGTCATCGAGAGCCGCCTCGAGCGCGGCGAGGTCCGTCTTCCCCGCCGGAGCGGGGATGGTGACGATTTCCGTCGGAAGATTGGCAAAATAGGTCGCTATCGTCTGTCGATATTCGGGGTTCACTGCCTCCGAAATGATTACCCTTTTCGTCCGTCCGGTAGCTCCAATCGCCAGATTAATCCCCTCGACGGCAGCCGTCGCTCCTTCGTAAAGACTGGCATTCGAAACATCGAGTCCCGTCAGTTCGCAGATCATCGTCTGGAATTCGAACGAAGTTTGCAGCGTTCCCTGGCTCACTTCCGGTTGATAAGGAGTGTACGCCGTGTAGTACTCTGAACGAGATGAGATGACATCAACGACCGCCGGAACGAAATGGTCGTAACAACCTCCACCGAGGAAGCAGACTGCTTCTCCCGCCGGCTGGTTTTTCCTCGACAACGACGTCAGGTGATGCGTCAGTTCGTATTCAGACAGTCCGCGCGGTAAGTTCAACAAAGATTGGAGACGGTTTTCCGCGGGAATGGACTCGAAGAGCTCGTCAATCGACTCAATGCCGATTCGAGCGAGCATTTGCTGACGTTCTTCCTTGGTCGCCGGGATATACAACGAAGCCACCTCCCTGATGAAGCCCAACTCAACGCGTGCAGATGTAATTTATGCAAGCCCCCCTGCTCAAGCGACCCGTGAGTCAATCAGCCCCATCCTTATGCTCGATAAATCTCCTCTGACCATCCCCCGTCACCCGACTATTCGGACGTCCCATCTCCGAAAACGGGCCCTCATCGAACTTTCATTAAGCCGTGATCCATCAATGCGTCGATGACTACACGCGGAGAGGTATAGGAAGGGATTCTGAGGCACCTCCCCGGACAAAAACCGGCGGTTCTCCTGCATGGAAGCCAGGTTAGCCGCATCGCAAAGCCCAATGATCAGCACTTGCTGATCCAATGACCAAAGCGGGATGAGCTGTCGTCCCTCGTGGAACGGGCCAAGAGACTACTTGACCCGTTCGACTTTTTGACCCAACCGTCCATGACTCCAAACGCGACCGGTTTTCCCTGAACGTCCCCCGTAGCTTGGGGACGAAGAAAATCGTCGTGAAAGAAAATTCCCGAGCGCGAAAGTGCTCGTTACGTCCGCTTGGACCCGTTGGCCGGTAGCGTGGCTAGTGGGATGACACCCGTCGCCTGGCTGGCGACAAGCCCCGACCTAAAAGGACGGGCTATGCTGATGGCTCTCTCCAAGGCTCCCCAAGTCCCTGGGTAGAGACCAAGCCAAACACAAGTGACCCTCCGGCGCGCCGTCGGAGGGTCATTTGTTTTCTTGGCAACCTATCTTGTGCCCCAAATTCACCGGAGAGCCTCGTAACACTATTGCCAATAAGCATTTGAAGCGTCAAAATAAGGATTCACCCGCCGACTATGTCAACAAGCAGTGAGTCACCCTTGCCCAAATAGGGTAAGAGTGGGAAAATCCGGACGTGCATGGGTCTCCCCTTACTTTGACTTGCGAGACCGTTGAAAGCAGGTCCGGCCACCAGGGGGAAACTATGAACAAACAGGAATTCCAGCGCACTATTGAGGAGTATGTTCACCGCGAACCGTTCTGTCCGTTCACCATCGAGCTTTCGACCGGCGAGGAAATCCTAGTTCGGGATCCGAAAGCGCTGATGTGTCAGGGTGGAGCGGCAGCCTACATTCCCGCTGATGGCGACTTGTCGCTGTTCGATTACCACGCCGTTCGGGACGTGGAGATTAAGTCTCAGCCTTAGTGGGAATGTCGAAGGATCGCGAGAACGCTAATCGCCACCATGCTTGATCTCGTTCGTCAGGAAATCGTTCAATCCGCCCCGCTTGTCGTCATCAAGATTGGAACGAACGTTCTGAGCCGCGATGACGGAACTTTGGATCGAGATCATCTCGCCCATCTTGGAGAGCAAGTCGCCTCGCTCCGCGAAGCAGGGAAGGAAGTTGCCATCGTCAGTTCGGGAGCCGTCGGCTCGGGTGTCGGCAAGCTTAAGCTTCCCAGCCGTCCTACGACATTGCCCGAACTTCAGGCGGCGGCGGCGGTGGGGCAAGCCGACCTCATCCGAGCGTACGATCAAACATTTCAAACGCATGGATTTCATGCGGCACAGATTCTTGTCACCGCCGAGGACTTCGACAACCGTACGCGCTATCTCAATGTCCGCAACACGATTCATCAGCTCTTTCAATGGGACGCCGTCCCGATCATCAACGAGAACGATACCGTCAGCACCGATGAAATGCGATTCGGCGACAATGATCGGCTCGCCGCCTTGGTGACGAATCTATTACGCGCTCCCCTACTTGTGATTCTTTCAATCGTCGACGGACTCTACCGTGGCGACTTCCAAAGCGGGAAGGCTGAGCTTGTTGACGTGGTGCTTGATCTGAACGAAGACGTGCTCGGGCTGGCTCATGCCACGAAGAGTGGCTTCGGCACGGGGGGAATGACGTCGAAGCTCGATGCGGCAAAAATCGCGACGACGGCGGGCGAATCGGTTTGGATCGCGAACGGCCGCACACCCAACGTCCTTCGAAAGATCCTCGGCGGCGAGAAGGTGGGAACGCTGTTTCCCGCGCGCGGAGAGAGCTTGACCTCGTGGAAGCGATGGATCGGCTATTCCGTCCGCCCACGAGGCGTCTATGTCGTGGATGACGGGGCGAAAAAAGCACTCACTGCAAAAGGAGGAAGTCTCCTCCCGGTCGGCATTCTGAGAGTCGATGGAGAGTTTGACAAAGGAGACGTCGTCTCGATCGCAACCACCAATGGGGAAGTCTTTGCACGGGGTCTCACCAACTACAAGAGCTTGGAGGCAAGACGCATTGTCGGACGCCCGACGAGCGACATTCCAGAACTTCTGGGGCATGCCGGCTACGCCGAGGCGATTCACCGCGATAACCTGGTGATCTTGCTCGGTTGAAGTTAGAGACCGAGTCGGCGCGTTGTCTCTTCAAGAATCGCTTTCGTCGCAGTGGCGCCCACACGTGTCACGCCGAGCGACCTGACTTCGAGTAATCGATCCAGCGTCCGGACGCCCCCCGCTGCTTTAACTTGCACCGAAGGTGCGGAGTGCTTACGCATCAATCTCAAATCGTGATCGGTCGCGCCGCCGTCGCCGTAACCAGTTGACGTTTTGACGAACGCGGCACCGACTTCGGAACAGATCTCGCACAGGCGAATCTTGTGCTCATCGGCGATCATCGAATTCTCGAAGATCACCTTCACCAGCGCGTTCGCCCCCTTCGCCAAATCGACGACGGCCGCGATATCGTTTCTGACGAAGGCCCATTCGCCCGAGAGAACCTTGCCGATGTTGACCACCATGTCGAGTTCCGTCGCCTTGTCACGAACGGATTGCTCGACCTCGAACATTTTAGTCGAGGTCGTGTTCCCGCCGTGCGGAAAACCGATCACCGTTCCGACCGCAACGCCCGAACCGACGAGAAGACTCGCGGCCAGCCGGACGGCATAAGGCTTGATGCAAACGCTCGCGACCTTCCACTCGCTTGCGAGCATACATCCCTCCGCTAATTCCGTATCCGTCAGCTTTGGCTGCAGGAGGGAGTGGTCGATCATCTTCGCGATATCTTCAAGCGTGAAATCAGGCATGTTCGATTCCAAGAATTGATCGATTCACTTCATGATGTCAGCAGCTACTTGCGGCGTTTCTTCTTCCCCTTGGAAGCCTTCGGAGGAGGACGCCTCACACGGGACTTATTCGGTGCGTGTTTCTTTTCGCGCGTCGGCCTTTTGCGTCGTGTCTCCGCCATCGGAGGAGGTGCCGGTTGGTCATCGCTAAGGCGAAGGTCAAGCTGTCGATGATCAAGATCGACCTTCGCGATGACGCACCGGACCGTCATTCCTAAGCGGTACTGCTTCCCCGAACGACTTCCCGTGAGCGTGTGCGTGACGTCGTCGTGGACGTAGTAATCGTCCGACATCGTTCGGATATGGACGAGTCCCTCGGCCGGAAGCGTTTTAGCTTGGGCGAAGAATCCGAATTCCTCAACACCGGTAATCGTCATGTCGAGCTTCTGGCCGACTTTATCCTTCAAGTACTCCAATATCTTTACTTTGACGAGTTCTCGCTCCGCCTTTGCGGCCCGACGTTCCGTGAAGGAGCAATGTTCCCCAAGCACGAGCAGATTGGAATACTCGTATCCTGCCTTGCCGCGCCGGATCAAGCTGTCGAGCATGCGATGGATCGTCAAGTCAGGATAGCGCCGGATCGGCGACGTGAAATGGCAATAGCACGGGCTCGCCAACGCGAAGTGCCCCGCATCTTCGGGACTGTAAATGGCCTCTTTCATGCTCCGCAGAAGTGCATAATGAACCGAAGTCTGTTCCGGCTTTCCCTGGACTTCTTTCGCGATCCGCTGCAGTTCGAAACGGCTGTTCTCGTCCTCGATTTCAAATCCGAGAGACCTGACGAATTCAGCGAAGGCATGGAGCTTAATGGGATCTGGGTTCTCATGAACGCGACGAAGAAATGACAGATCCTCATCCTCGAGCTTTTGCGCGACCGCTTCGTTCGCCGTCAGCATGAACTCTTCGATGACCCGATGCGATTCATCTTGAACGGTGTATGCCGCTCCCGCGACATGACCGTCGGTGTCGATCACCACTCGGGCTTCGGGCATTGCCAGTTCAATGAAACCACGCCTTCGTCGGCGTTCCCTCAGAATATCAGCAAGCTTACGCATTCGAGTCAGCGCGGAGGCGACGGCTTCCGACATATTGTGCGGACGAGCCGTCGGGTCATCAAAGAACTCCTGCACGTGCTCATAATGGAGCCTCTTATTGACGCGAATCATCGAATTGGCGAACTCGACGGCGGTGATTCGCCCATCCGGGTCAAACTCGATGAAGACTGACTTCGTGTAACGAGGCCTATCCTCCTGAAGGCTGGCCAATCCATTCGACAAGAGTTCGGGGAGCATCGGAATGACTTTTCCGGGCAAGTAAACCGAGGTTCCCCGCGCGCGGGCTTCACCGTCGAGTGAAGTTCCTGGCTTCACGAATTCCGCAACATCGGCAATGTGCACACCGAGATGCCAATGGCCCCGTTCGTCTTGCTGCACGTTTACCGCATCATCGAAGTCACGAGCGTCGGCTGGATCGATCGTGATGATAAGCAGGTCCGCCAAGTCGCGACGGCTTGGATCGGGTGGCGATTCCTCAAATCGTCTCGCCTCTTGCCTCGCCTCGGCGAGAGCTTGCTCCGAGAACGTATCCGGAATCTTGAATTGCCTGATGATGGCCTTCAGATCAGCATCCGGATCCCCGCGCTGACCGAGAATTTCACTGATGACTCCTTCGCCGAACATCTCGGCCGAAGGAAAGCGAAGCATTTCAAAGACGACCTTGTCGCCTGCCTTTGCTCCCTTGACACCCGGATCGCCGACATAGATGGGTTCGTGAAAGACCGTCCCGTCGACTTGAACGAATGCTTCTTCCCCCTTCACGAAGTAGGTACCGACAAACTCTTGCGAGGCTCTTTCGATGATCTCAACGATGCGACCCATCGGCCCACGATCGGTCCCTCGCGAGCGCCGAAGGATGGTGACAAGCACTTTGTCACCGGTGGCGGCATCCATCGTGCTTGTCGGGGGAATGTAAATATCGGGAACTTGCTTTCCCTGTCCCGGCTTCGGTTTGACGAAACCGCCCCCTTTGCGGATGGCCTGGAAGGTGCCGACCAGTTCTCCCCGTTGGGTAGGTAATTGAACGACTCGTGCTTTGCCGAATTCGATTTGACCTCGGCGGACCATTTCGCGAAGAACTTCGCGATATTCAGGCGTCTGGTCGTATTTCACGTTGAGCTTGCGAGCCAATGCTTTTGGCTTGATCGGTTGATAGCTCTCTTGCCTGATGTAGGTGAGTATTCTCTCTTCGAGCGATGCGTCGATAGCGCATTTTCCTTTCTTCTAACACTTACTGGTTCCGGTGACTCTTCACTTGTAATCTTCTCGCACCGGAGAGAAGACATCGAACGCCACGGCCGTTCCCCCTAGCGCCACCACTCGGTGACGAATATTACCGGGGATACGATACAAATCTCCCGGCCCCAGCGTGGCGGTCTCTCCTCCAATCGTAAACTCGACTTGCCCCGAGACAATGATCCCCATTTGCTCATGGGGATGGGAATGTTCCTCGACAACGGAATGTGGCTCAAAAGTGACAATGCTTGTCATGACCCGTTCAAGCCAGCTCGTTTCGATCGTGACACCCGGAAAGATCTGGTGCTTGGCACAATCCGCGGCCTTGTAGAAGTATTTCCCCACACGATTGCCTCTGTTCATTGTAATCGCCTGAAGCCACCCTCATTATCCAGCAAGTCCCCCCTGAGGAACCACTGTAAATAAGACCCTCCATTGCGGAATTGAGCCGTTGAGCCAACGGACTCGAGGAAAAATCACCACCGGCAGAGCGATCCAACGAAAAGTTTTTCGAGTGATCCACGGCTCGTCGTTTCCGGATTGCCGAGTGAGTCTGTACGATGCAAGGCGTAGGCTAAACTGGTCGCCAATGACACGAGGCGGGACAAGGAAATGTCGAAAGAGCTCTGGGATCGTTATTGCGAAACAACCTATTGGAACGAGGAACTCGGTTTCGGCTTGGATATCAGCCGTGTCCGGTTCGACAATACATTTATTACCACTATGACGCCACGGATCAAGAAGGCGCTCGAGGCGATGAAAGCTCTCGAGAAGGGAGCAATCGCCAATCCGGACGAAGACCGAATGGTGGGCCATTACTGGCTTCGGGCCCCTGAGCTCGCGCCGTCGCCTGAACTGACCAGAGAAATTACGCAGACACTCGCCGCGATCAAAGACTTCGTTTCCGCCGTTCATCAGGGACAAATCCGTGGCGCTGGGGGGCCTTTCGAGCACTTGATCGTCGTCGGCATCGGTGGGTCGTGCCTCGGACCTCAATTCGTTGCTCGTGCACTCGGAAGCGTTAGTGATCCGATCACACCTCACTTTCTGGACAACACCGATCCGGACGGCATTCAGCGGACGTTAGCTCCCCTCCGCGAAGTACTGGACCGCACCATCACGATCGTCATTTCGAAGTCGGGCGGAACACCTGAAACGCGGAATGGCATGCTCCTCGTCGAGCAGGCGTATCAAGAGGCCGGCCTCGACTTCGGCCGGCACGCCGTCGCGATCACACAAGAGGGGAGCAAACTCGACAAGGTTGCCGTCAAAGATAACTGGATCACTCGTTTTCCGATGTGGGATTGGGTCGGAGGGCGTACATCGGAAACGTCCGCCGTGGGACTTCTTCCCGCCGCTCTGCAAGGGATCGACGTGTCAGAACTCCTGAACGGCGCGGCCGCGATGGATCGATTGACGCGAGAGCCAGTGGCAAGTGCTAACCCCGCTGCTCTGCTGGCGATGATGTGGTACTGCGTCGGGGAGGGACGAGGCGCGAAGGACATGGTCTTGCTTCCTTACAAGGATCGCCTCGAACTCTTCAGCCGTTACTTGCAGCAGTTGGTGATGGAATCCCTTGGCAAGACACTCGATCGAGATGGAAAGGAAGTCTTTCAAGGAATCGCGGTCTACGGGAACAAAGGCTCGACGGATCAACATGCTTACGTCCAACAACTTCGGGACGGCCTGAACAACTTCTTCATCACGTTTATCGAAGTCCTCTCCGATGGAGGGAGCCCGCTCGAAGTGGAACCAAACGTGACCGCAGGAGACTACCTGAGTGGTTTCTTTCAGGGGACTCGCCGTGCTCTCTATGAGAACGGACGAGACTCGATCACGATCACGATCGATGAAGTCAGTCCATCAAGCGTGGGAGCGCTTATCGCCCTGTTTGAGCGAGCGGTCGGACTTTATGGAGAGCTCGTCAACGTGAATGCCTATCATCAGCCGGGCGTGGAAGCAGGAAAGAAGGCGGCCGCGACGGTGCTAGACATCCAACAAAAAGTACTCAAGGCTATTCATTCAAATCCCGAACCTCGTCCTGCCGCGCAGATCGCCACCGCGATTGGACAACCGGAAGACGTCGAGACGGTCTTCCGAATTCTAAGGCATCTCGCGGCAAATCCAGGGCGAGGAGTGGTCAGCCAACATGGTCCGACCCCTGCCCATATTAAGTTTGGAGGCTCGGCCGCTCGTTAACGATATTCCAAAGCGGCGGTCACAACGAGAGTGGGTCCTAGTCCAATGAAAATGCTTCAGCCGCTCCAGAGAATGTCGAACCGCTGAACGATTGCGAGAAAACGACTTCTGCTGTCCGATGCCGGGGAGGTTACAATGTTTGCGGTGAACCTCCCCGCGACGGATCGAGAGGATTCATGATCGTAAAAAGCACGGGTGAATCGCGAGCTGACGTCGACTGGTCCGAACTCAAACGGGAAGCACTCCGCGCGACGCTCGAACGTCATGTTGACGGCGAAATCAGGTTCGACGGCGGTTCGCGCGCCATCTACAGCACCGATGCCAGTATCTATCAGATCCGGCCGCTCGGGGTCGCCGTCCCGCGTACGGTCGATGCGCTGGCGACAACGGTGGCCATAGCACTCGAACAGCAAGTACCCATTATTCCGCGAGGGGGCGGGACCAGCCTCTCGGGGCAACCGATCGGAGCGGGACTTGTCATCGATTGCTCGAAATATCTCGATCGAGTCGTCGATCTTGACCTTGAAGGACAAAGCGTTCGCGTCCAACCGGGCTGCGTGCTTGGACAACTGAATCGTCGTCTCAAGCCTCTTGGCTTCCAATTCGGACCAGATGTCGCGACCATTGATCGAGCGAATATCGGCGGGATGATCGGTAACAATTCTGCCGGTGCCCGGTCCATCCGTTACGGCCGTACGGTCGACAACATCCGCTCCCTTGATGTCGTGATCTCTGATGGTTCGCGCACGCGATTCGAGGCGTGCGATGCCATCACGCTTCAGCGAAAGCTCGCGCAACTCAGTCGAGAAGGCGACATCTACCGCGCGGTTTACAGCTTGACGCGAGATAACGCCGCTGAGATCGACCGCCGGTTTCCCAAAGTCTTTCGACGTGTCAGCGGATACAACCTGGATGCCATGCTTCCTCCGGCGGACTTCAATCTCGCGAAACTAATCGTGGGAAGTGAGGGGACCCTCGCGACGGTCACGGAGGCAACTCTTTCGATCATTCCTCTGTCGACCGAGCGCGGAATCGCACTGATTGAATTCAATTCGGTCGCGGATGCGATGAAGACGCTCGTTCCCATTCTCGCCACGAATCCTTCCGCCGTCGAGTTGATCGACGAACTGGTTCTCGACCTGGCGCGGCGAAGCCCTGAATATCGAAAGTATCTCGATTTCCTGGTCGGAGCTCCCGAGGCAATCTTCATCGTCGAGTATCTGTCGGATGATCCGACAGAAATCGATCGGTCGTTCGCGGAGTTGAGGGAAGCAATCGCAGGGCATCGGCTAGAGCATGTGACCTTCACAACGGACACGGCTCAATGCGAGCGAATCTGGAGCATTCGGAAGACCGCGCTGCCACTCCTACTTTCGTTGCCGGGATCTCAGAAGCCGCAAACGTTCGTTGAAGACACGGCCGTCGCGCCGGAACGGCTCGGAGATTTCGTTGAGCGATTTCGGGAGATTCTGACACGGCACGGAACCGATG
>JAIEPU010000108.1 GCA_019748235.1 bacterium | reverse complement strand
CGACGGGCACATGCGCCGTCTCGAGACCCCCAATCTCGAAGCCGACGATACGACTCAGTTGATGAAATCGATCACTCCCGAACGGTGTCAGACGGAACTTCAGGAAGTGGGTGGAACCGACTTTGGATTCGCGTTTGGTGAACAGGCGCGCTTCCGTGTCGCGGTCTTCAAGCAGCGCGGCAATATCGGCATGGTGCTCCGGCGTATTCCATACAAGTTTCTCACGTTCGAAGAGCTCGGTCTTCCCCCCGCCATCCGGGAATGCATCGAGCGGCCTCGCGGTCTCTTCCTCGTCACCGGCCCGACCGGCTCGGGAAAGTCGACCAGCCTCGCGAGCATGATTAACTTCCTGAACGAAACAGTTGATCACCATATCATCACGATCGAAGACCCGATCGAGTACTATCACAAGCACAAGCGCTCGACGGTGAATCAGCGTGAGATCGGCATCGACGTGCCGAGCTTCCCGGAAGCGATTCGCCGTGCTCTCCGAATGGACCCCGACATCATCCTCGTCGGCGAAATGCGAGACCTCGATACGATCAGTGCCGCGATCACGGCGGCTGAAACGGGTCACATCGTCTTCGGCACGCTCCACACCAACAGTGCCGAAGGTACGGTCAACCGAATCATCGACGTCTTCCCGAAGGAACAACAGGATCAGATTCGCACCCAGCTTTCGGTCGCCCTGATTGGCGTTCTTAGCCAAACGCTTCTCCCCCGAAAGCCGAAGGGGCTCGTCGCGTCGTACGAATTACTGATCGTGACCCCCGCTATCGCGAACCTGATTCGAGAAAACAAGACGTACCGAATCACGTCAGACATCCAAACCGGCAAGAAGCACGGCATGCGTCTGATGGATGACAGTCTTTACGACCTCTGGAAGCAGGGACTGATCGACAAGGACGACGCCATCCGCAAGGCGATCAAGTCGAACGAAGTTCGTCAGCGTATCGAGGCGGCGGAGGAAGGTCTCGGCGAAGAGGATGATGAGGAAGAGGACGATTTCGAAGAGGAGGAAGACGTACGGCCCAAGCCCAAGCGGCCGATGCCTCCCAAGAAGTGAGAGGCGTGAAGCGAGGGAAGGAGCCCGAGGGGAAGGCTCCTAGTTTCTGATTAACTGAAGGTGGAACTGTGGCGAAAGCACCAAGTAAATTCGCGGGGGGACTGAAGAAGAAGCCCCGTCCGATCGATCCCGGAACCGGAGGGGCTGCTCCTCCCAGTGCCGGCGATGGTGGTGGCGCCACTCCTTCAGGGCCCGGCATCAAGGGTTCGCGTCCTCGCGTCGGTGGACACAAGAAGATCGGTCAGGTCATGATCGACCTCGGCCTCATCACCGACGATCAATTCACCGTCATTCGGCAGAAGCAGGAAGAGATCGGCCTGAAGTTTGGTCAGACCGCCATTCAGCTCGGCATCATTAAGAATGAAGAGCTCACGCAGGCTCTTGCCGAACAGCAAGGGATGCGGACGATCACGCTGAATCCAGACGACTTGAAGGTCCCCACCGAGGCGATCGACAAAGTCCCGCAGACGATGTGCGAGCTCTACAAGATCTTCCCGGTTGGTTATGAGGATGGGATCCTCACCATCGCGATGGCGGACCCCAGCAATCTCGCGGCTCTTGATGACGTCCGCAACATGTGCAGCGTCAGCGATGTGCATGCGGTGGTCGCTGCCGAGTCCGAAGTCGAAGCCGCCATCTCCGCGACCTATGTGAAGGCGGGGAAGGGCGAATCGATCGAGGATATCGTCCGTGGCATGGAAACGGACGAAGAGCTGAGCGCCGCCAAGATCGGTCGAACCGGTTCGATCGATCTCGACAGCCTTGAAGAAATGGCCGATGCCGCTCCTGTCCGCAAGCTGATCAACATGGTCTTGTTGATGGCCATTCGCGATCGCGCGAGCGATATTCACCTCGAGCCATTCGAAGATGAATTCCGCATGCGTTACCGTGCGGACGGCGTGATGATGGAACTCGTTCCTCCACCCCGGCATCTCTCGGCCGCGATCTCGAGCCGTATTAAAGTCATGGCGAACCTCGACATCGCCGAACGCCGCATTCCGCAAGACGGTCGTATCGAGCTGACGGTCGGTGGAAATCCAGTCGACCTTCGAGTATCGGTCCTACCGACGATGTTTGGCGAAGCGATCGTCATGCGAATTCTCGATCGCTCGGTCGTGAAACTCGACCTGGCCAATATCTGCATGCCCCCGCAGGTTCTCTCGAAGTTCAAGCTGATGATCGAGAAGCCGCACGGCATCGTGCTCGTCACCGGCCCAACCGGTTCCGGCAAAACGACCACGCTGTATTCAGCGCTCAACGCGCTGAACACGATCGAAATGAAGATCATCACGTCGGAAGACCCGATCGAGTACGACATCGACGGCATCATCCAGGCACCGGTGAATTCGGATATCGGCGTGACGTTCGCCTCGATCCTTCGCGCCGTGCTTCGTCAAGATCCCGATGTGATTCTCGTCGGCGAGATTCGAGATTTCGAGACCGCACAGATTGCCGTGCAAAGTGCGCTCACGGGTCACCTCGTGTTCAGCACGCTCCACACGAACGATGCCCCGGCGTCGGTGACGCGTCTCATGGATATGGGAGTTCCTCCCTTCCTTTTGACCGCGACGCTGGAAGGGATCTTGGCTCAGCGGCTCGTCCGCAAGATTTGCGTGAATTGCCGCAAGCCGTATGAACCGAGCTTGGAACAGATGATGGAGCTCGGCCTAAACCCGGACAATGCTCGCGGTAAGAAGTTCTACCAGGGAGCCGGTTGCGAGAAGTGTAATCAGACCGGATTCAAGGGACGCGGCGGCATCTTCGAGCTCTTCGAAATCAATGATGAAATTCGCCAGATGATTCTCGACGGCGCGACGCGCGATCAGCTTGCGGCCGCCGGTAAGAAACTCGGCATGAGCACGCTCCGTGAATCAGGGCTCAACGCGATCTTTGAGGGGATGACAACCCTCGAGGAAATCGTTCGCGAGACCGTCGTTGACGACGATCTCAAGTAGGGATCAGTCGTTGACGACGATCTCAAATAAGACTCAGTCGTTGACGACGATCTCAAGTAGGGATCAGTCGTTGACGACGATCTCAAATAAGACTCAGTCGTTGACGACGATCTCAAGTAGGGATCAGTCGTTGACGACGATCTCAAGTAGGGATCAGTCGTTGACGACGATCTCAAGTAGGGATCAGTCGTTGACGACGGCCGAAAGGCCTGGTCGTCGATGACGACTCGAAACAGACTCGGCATCCGCCCGCGACCGGGTGCCACGGAAAAAGGTCTGGCTCTCATGAATGAGGGCCGGCCGCTGTCCAAGGATGGGACGGAACGGAACAAGGTTAGGAGGGAAGGGGAGCGAGTTGCTCTCTTTCGATCGGCGAGGATAGACCATGCCAATCTTCCAGTTCGAAGCGATGGATCAGACCGGAACGGTCATTAAGGACACCATCGAGGCGCCGACCGCAGAAGATGCGCACGCCAAAATTCGGCAGAAGGGATACTACCTCACCAAGCTTTCCGAGCGCGGAAAGAAGAAGCCGAAGAAGACCGCCGGTGCGAAGAAGGGGGGACCGAAGCGGAAGAAGACCTTCTCGCTCGGTGGCGTGAAAGCCAAGCAGCTCACCCTTTTCACGCGTCAGCTTTCGACGCTGCAAGACGCCGGCCTTCCCGTCGTTCGCAGTCTCAAAATCCTCGACTCGCAGGCAAAACCCGGGCCGCTGAAGAACGTCTTGGGAGACGTGATCGAGGATATCGAAAGCGGTGTGACGCTCAGCGATGCTCTTCGCAAGCATCCGAAGACGTTCGATAACCTTTACGTCAACATGGTGAAAGCCGGTGAAGCGGGTGGTGCGCTTGAAGTCATTCTTCAGCGATTGTCTGAATTCAAAGAAAAGGCTCAGACCCTCAAACGTAAAGTGACCGGTGCGATGGTCTATCCGATCGCGGTCATGCTCATCGCGTTCGGCATCTTGACGTTCATCCTCATTTGGATCGTGCCCCAGTTCCAAAAGATCTTCAGCGACTTCGGCGTCGAACTCCCCGCGATGACCATGCTCCTCATCAAGTCGAGCAATTTCATGGCGTCGTATTGGTGGGCACCGATCGCGATCTTCTTCACCTATTGGATCATGCTCAAACTCATCAAGAAGTTTAAGCGAGGTCAGTACGCGCTCGATTGGCTTTGGCTTCGTTTCCCGATTTTCGGCAAGCTGACCCGGCTCGTCATCATCGCTCGAACGATGCGGACGCTCGGAACGCTGATCGCTTCCGGCGTGCCGATTCTCGAATCAATCATCATTTGCCGTGATACGTCACAGAACGCGATCTACGAAAAAGCGTATCAGAAGGTGCATGACTCGATTCGTGAAGGTGAATCGATCGCGGCGCCGCTGAAAGAAACAAAGACCGTGAGCGACATCGTCGTCAACATGATCGACGTCGGTGAAGAGACCGGCGATCTCGACTCGATGCTCTTCAAAGTGGCAGACAACTACGACGAAGAAGTAGACGTCATGGTCAGTAGTATGGTGAGCCTCATTCAGCCGCTCCTGGTTATCTTCCTCGGCTTTATGATCGGCTTCATCGTCATCGCACTCTTCCTTCCGCTGATCAAGCTGATTAACTCGCTGAGCGGTGGAAAGTAAGGAACAACCAAGCGGTTCCCGTGAGGAACCGCGATCAAAATCAGGTGGCCCGGACAACTTGCTTGTCCGGGTTGCGCAGCAACAAGAGGGCCGGAAATCAGAAGACAACATCTTCTGCCTTCGGCATCCCGCGAGTGATCGCGACGAGGGGCTGCGAAACGAAAAGGGTTGGGGAGAAAACGCGGAAGTCTCGGGCGGAGACTCTTCCGAGTGAGCACGGCAAGCAGTCGAACAGACTGCCTTTGCCGAGTGGAGAACGGAATAAGAAGCCGTTCTCTCTCCCTGTGACAGTTTGAGGTCCGCGTCTCATGGTGGCTGCGGACGGCAAAAACACGCTTGATGGGCGTGGACGTGGAAAGTACGTCCATTGCCTGATGGAAGCCGATGCCCGGCGTTTGAAAGGAAGGATTGGAAGTGATGAGGCAGTATCAATCGCGACTCGGTTTACAGGGTGTTTACCCCACGAGCACTCGCCGGGGTTTCACGCTGATCGAGCTTTTAATCGTGATGGTCATCATCCTTCTTCTCTCCGGCATGTTGCTCGGCGCGGTCATCCTCGTTCGTCGACAAGTAGTGAGAGCTCAGCAGGTCGCGGAGCTAACGCAGATCGACTTGGCGCTAACTAACTTCAAGATGAAGTATGGCATCTATCCGCCAAGCAGAATTCGACTGAGGAATTACCGGGCTGGAACAACTCCGGTGGGCAATAGCTATGCGTTAGATAATGCGTTCGACGCACATAGCGTTGCTTATCTTCGCCGTATTTGGCCGAGTATCAAACTCCCCATTAGAGCAAGGACCGCTGACACTACTCTTACAGTGGAACAGCCCACATCAGCGTTTTTCTGGTATCTCGACAGCGCCGCCGGCCCAGATCCGAATGCTCAGTATGATCTTGAAGGTGATCAGTGCCTGGTATTCTTCTTGGGTGGTATTGCGGAGCGGCGTGGAGCGAACGAATACATTCTTCATGGCTTTACCGACGATCAAACCAATCCAAGTCGCGTTGCTGATTCAAGCACTCCGCAAACAATGACCCGCGTTCAATCGCTCTACAACTTTGATGTAGGTCGTTTGTATTTAAGAATTGACTATCCGGAACTGATCGACACTGGTGCTCGGAATTGCGAACAGTCTTATACCTCCGGTTCCGTTCCCGTTACCGATTTCTATCCAAATGGATTCATTCCTGGAGATCGCTCGCAAAATTTACTGGGACGCCTACCGAGCTATAAGGTGATCGGCGCCGATTCGAGCAAGCCCCTTCCCATTGCGTATTTCAGCGCCTATGAGGGTAGAGGCTACCGCCCAGACGATCTGAATATTCCTGAGCCCATTTCTGCGGGACCGGGAACTGATGAGATCTACTTTCAGTTGGTGTGGCCGGTCGTAACTCAAGCGACAAACGATACGACAAATCCGGCGTCACATCAAAGTCTTGAACCCAATCCCTATTCACGTAATGCGGCTAGCCTCGGTCCGGTGCCACCTAATACAGTCGCACTTCGAGCCGCAGGCTCGGTCATTCAGTGCTATAACCCGAAGACTTACCAGATAATTCTTCCTGGTCCGGACAACCAATATGGAGCAGGAGGATCGCAGCTTGATTATCAGGGGAGTGGCTGGAATGAAAACGCTGACAACATCGCCAATTTCGCAGGTGGTACGCCAGTCGGTGAGTTTGTTACGCAGCAGCAGAAGTAGTTGATTTTCCCGATCATTCTAGACGGGAATGTGATGAGAGTTCTGGCAGCAGCCGAAAGGGTGATGATTGTGGACAAGAGCAGACGGCGACGTGGATTCACGCTTATCGAGATCTTGATCGTTATGACGATCCTGATCATTCTCGCCGGTCTAGCCGCCGTGGCATCTCGCACGGCCATCACCATGTCTCGCAACAGCGCGACCAAAGTCCTTCTCGCCCAGATTCAAGCCGCACTCGACGAGAAGATGCAGAAGTTCATGACCGACACTCAAGCGAACATGCCTATCGATAACTACCGGTACTTCGCGGGACATATAGATGGCAATCCATTTTCTCCGTCAACCGCGACCGGACAGCGCGCCGGGATTATTGCTCGTATGGACATGATGAGATCGGCATTTCCTCAGAGCTTTTCGGAGATGGTGCTGCCGCAGTCAGCCGATAACATTCGTAATGCACTTCAGAGCGCCAATTCCACCAATTTTTTGCCGGTGATATCTGCATTCTTGATTCCCTCAAACACTACTCAGGGGTCCGCACTGGCTCCCGTGCTCAGTTCTTATCCGAGCCATCAAAGTATTTTTATCGCTTATTTGCTAGGTTCCGGCCAGATAACTAAATCTGGCGAATTCGGAGATACTGCCCATCGAGGGTACAACGGAACTTGGTCAACTGTCCCGCTCGTGAATGGTCGTCTTCTCGCGAACAACAACCCGGTATCCGCACACGATCCCGAGACCGAAAGTGCCGAGTGTCTTTACCTCATCCTTGCCGATAAGGCTGGCGGCACTCCATCCATCATCGACGAACTTCCTTCTCAATTCATCAAGGACACGGATGGCGATGGACTTTGGGAAATCGTTGATAGCTGGGGAAAACCGATCAAGTTCTATCGATGGTCGACGGATACCTTCGCTTACTTCATCGAGGTCACTCAGCAGTACAAAGGCGTCGGCAAGCCAGGTGACGTCACCGGTGATGGAGTTGCCGACACGATCGTAGGGAGCAATTCACTCGATCCGAATAACCTTCTTTACAATGTCGATCCCACTTGGTTTGGTTCGACGACAACCGGGTCAATCGGCTCGTTAACCGCGAATGTGAAAGACATCTTCGAATGTCTCTTCGGCCGATTGCACGGGGCATACAGTTATGAGCACGGGGTCATTCCGACATCGCTTACGCCACCACTCGATACCGCCGCCGATGCGATCGATTACAACGCCGTCAACAATCGCAACGAACATAACGCAGCCATTCCGCGCAGCTATCCCTTCCGTTCGCTCGTCGTCTCAGCGGGCTCGGATGGCCAATTCGGAATGTACGACCTGAAATCGGAAACGCCGAACGCAGGTGGAACCGTCGGCGTCACTTATCCGCAAATTCACATTGGCATGCGGTGTGGACGTGTGGAGGATGACGTCACCAAACGGCCGTACTTCAACGACAACGTCTTCTCGATCGACTTACAGGAGGGGGTCAAGCAATGATGCTCTCCAAACGTTTTACAAGAAATGCTCGATCGACAATCTGCACGGGGCGTCACCCCCGGGCCGGTATGACGCTCGTCGAGTTGCTCACCGTGCTCGGCATCATGATCCTGCTGGCGGCCATCGCCATCCCGACGATTCTAAGCGTTATTCGCGGCGATCGTTTGCGTGACGCATCAGGCAGTGTTCAAGGATTTCTCACTGCCGCCCGCGAACGAGCCGCCCTCGACAACCGACCACGCGGCATTCGCCTCATCCCCGACGCCGACAATCCCGAACTCGTTCGCCAGATCATACTCATCCGCGAAGCCGACCCCATTGCCCCAGGCGGCAGCTTGAACGGCGGAGCAGTAGTCAGCAACTATCTCAGCACAGCATCTGGCGGACCATTTAATAAAGGGCGATCTTTTTTCGACACGGTGGAGATTCCCTACGATCGGCAATTTGTCAACGCGTTGCTTCAATCTCAGCAACGTGCAGAGATAACTCTTTCACGGTACGCCGATACAGGGCCACCTTTTCCTAGGTATGCAGTTATTAGAGGTGTATTGAGAATTGGTAGCTCGGGGCCGTTTCGATCATTCAGTTATTTTCCGGATACACCTGCATTGAATAGCCGAACTTTTGGAACCGATCGGACACTACTAGTGCTTGATGAGCCTCTGCCAACCCCGATCCCTGGTTTCGACAATGGCAATCTGCTCGGTTCAGGCGTTGGCATCGAAATCTCCAGGCCTCCGGTTCCGCTCGAAGGTGTTGAGCCCTTAGTTCTTCCGACGGGCATCGTCATCGACCTGGGGCAATTGCCAACACCGGCAGCGCCGCAGTCCATTTCTCCAATTTCACCAGTGACTCTATCAATTGGTGATCAGTCTGAACGGCTCACCAGACTAAAGCCAAGGATGTCGACTATTACCCTCTTAAGGCCGGGGGCCCAAATCGACTTCGGATACGACATAATGTTCAGTCCACAACGGAATGTCATTGGGGCGGCTGCTGTCGACGAACGAATTGTGCTTTGGTTGCGTGACGAAACAGGCGTGATTGTTGAGCCTAATACAAATTACGTTGCCCAAGACGGAGCGCCGACTAATCCTCAGCAAAATACGCTGTACCGAAAACAGTTGACAACTAACAGTTCGTCTTCGAATTCGCTAGTGGCGATTATGACTAGAACAGGCGTCGTAGGAACCTTCAAACCTGTACTCCAAGACGTACTAACAGAGACAAAAGCGAGTGGAAATGCAGGTGGCGGTACCACTGCTGGTGGCGACGGGTTCTTTGACTGGAATGACTATTACCAGAACATCATCAACAACGTCGGAGTCAATGAATAGCAGGGTCGAGTTTGCCGTGTAATGTTAGGTGCGAAGGTTTGTGAATCGAAAACACAGAGTTGTTAACGAAAAGATCAGGTGATCATGAAAAGGATGATGACGAATAGACGAGGTGCTTCGCTCGCGGAAGTGCTAGTCGCGGTGGTCGTGCTGAGCGTCGGCCTCACCAGCGTCGTTGCGCTCTTTCCCGTTGGCATCAGCCGTATCCGCAACGCCACTCTAGACACCCGTACCACCATCATCGCCGCCAATGCCATCAATACTTTCGAAATCAAACGTATGGCCAACGACCCCGGCATTGTCGATTGGCCGATCTATGACAACTACATTGCTATCAACGGCACGCTAGCATTTGACGATGCTTACCGAAATCCGCTCGCGTTTATTCCCTATGCACCCGGAGCTGGGGGATGGATGGATGCTTCCGGCGGAAATGTCATTCCAAGTGATCGTTGGGCGTATTGGGCAAGTGTGAATTCCATATCTCTTCCAAGCCCAAATCGAAGCATCACGCCAGCGACGATTCCCGACGTTACCCTCCCCATGTGGACGCAGAATTTATTGTTTTCAATCACAGGAAGTGAGAGCTTGGTTAACGCCCCTTCCGGTATGTGCTCTGTGACTGATGCATCTGCTGGTTTCGATTACAGTTATCCCGTGTTGCTCGACCCCTGGCTGTACGATCAGTTGTCCAATCAGTTCGGAATGATGGATACATCAACGTTGTTGTTTCCATCAGGTGTGCCACGCATCTCCATCGGAACGACGCCATTACGAGCCGATGGGAGCGCAGTGCCAGGATTGTTCCCATACTATAGCGCTATTCTGGGAGCGGGTGTACCAACACCTTATTGCGACATTGCTGTGCTTTCCTTGTCAGAAATGACATTACTTCCGCCGACTATTTCGACGACAGCATTTCCGAACCCTCCACTTGATCGAGAACTAGTCAAAACACGATGGTTCTCCTCGCTCTATGACGTGCAGTATTCCACGGAGACGGCCGGCCAGTTGCAGAATCCCTCGGGAAGTGATTATTTGACCGGCACTAACCCCTTGGTCGTTCAGAACTACTACGTGGGGATCGGCGTGGGAGGTGGAGCTCCGACGATCACTAATCCCGTTCGCGCGACGGCGAGCCGGTCCTACGAGTATACGTGGGCAGCGATGTTTCAGCGGAAACTGGTGACCGATCCACTGCGAGTCGGCTCCGTGGCACGTCCAAACCCGAATGATCGCGAATTTCGCGGCAAAGTCTCGATCATGTGCTTCTATCGACGCAATTTGCAACAACCTTATACGGTGATCGAAGGCTGCTTTTACAATGGCAGTCGTCGAGCGACCCTTTCGTGGCCAACTGCTTACGGAGCCGCCCCTACGATCAACATTGGAACATGGCTGTGCGAAGCATCCGTGAGCCGCAGTTCAGCCAGTGACGTACTTCAGGGATCGTGTAGTGCCATCACCGGACAATATTCCAATTCGATTCCAGCCGATCTGGCTCGGAAGATGCCCAACAATAAAAGCTATCTGGTGAAGAGAATTTATCGTCGATCATATTCCTTTCATCAAGTGACCGATGTGACTGAACCACAGATGGATACCAGTACGAATCGGGTTTATGTGCAGGTCACTCTCGCAAGACCGGCTATTGGCTATCCACTCCACTATCAAAATCCAACAAGTGGACTGACAGGTGCCCAATCGGACCAAGATGAGCGAGGCATTGATCTGTATCCCGCGGTGCCTACATGGCCGATATTTGATTGCTATGGAAACGACGTACCTTCAAATTTCGATGACGAAACAAACGTGTCACAGTCGCATGTGCAGGGAATTCCGGTAGCGAATTATTCCTTCTATTTTCCCGTGATCATCTTTGACGGTCTGCGTGAAGTGTTTGAGTACGAACGATGAAACGTGCAGAAGTTCGTGAGGTTAACATGAGAACTGGATACAATAACCTGAGTGCGAGGCGAGGAGGCTTTACCCTCGTGGAGCTTCTCGTCTCCGTCGCGCTCACCGTCTTCATGTTGACGCTCTTCGCGACCCTCTTCGCCGCCGGCAACGATGCCGTCCGCGTCGCACGAGGAACTTCCGAAATCGACCGTTCCGTGCAAGGGGCCATCACAAAGATTCGCCGCGATTTGGAGTTCGTGTACGTCGGCGACAATGTTTCGCTCGGGAAAGCGTTCTCCGCCGCGGACCAGATTCCGTCCGCCGGCTACTTCACCATTGAAGAGAATATGCCCGCCAGCCCGCCGTACTATTTGAGCGACGCCAACGCCGCTTCAAAAATAACGGACCCAACACTCAAGACATTCGTGCAGGCGATCCAGGCGAGAATAACAGCATTTACTCCACTGCCACCCGGATATACCGGGGCTGCTTCACCTACAACGATGTATCGCCAAGGAGTTGACGAGCGAGGCCTGCCCGTTGAAGTCGATGTCGATGACGTGATTGCGTTCACCGTCAAACTCACCGGGAATTCGCCCGAGAACATCATGTATGGCAAAGTCCCCATCGGAAGTATTCTCGACAGCGACCTCGATCCCGGCTCACGCTTCGATCAGCCAGACAACGGCATCTTCACCAGTCCCTATGCCGAAGTGGCCTACTTCCTTCGCCCGAATCGTCCCTACAGCGTCGCCGAGATCAGCCGACCAGCTCTAGGCTCCGATGACGGTAGGATCCAAACCCCCGCCACATACACTCTCTACCGGCGAGAATTGTTGTTGCTTTCCCCGCAGCAGAGGAATCAGGTGGAGAAGAGGCTCACGACGGGCGGCTATGGGACTCTGGCCGCAACCGGTGGTGGGAGAACGGCATCAGCATTGAACGATTTGCTTCGGGCTGCAACATTGTATCCTGATCTTAACCCCTCGCTGAATTCTTCGAATCTCGCTTATTATAATCCATCCTATTATCACAATTATGATGTGTCTGCATATTACGGCTATGATTCCACCAGAGATCCGATTGCATCAGGTAATCGAGATTTCGGAAATCTTAGTTACTATAGTTTCCGCTTTAACGACCCGGTCACTGTTCGTCTTCGACAGAATCGTTACGGAATGCAGTGGCTGTTCCCTCCCATCCCCGCCGCAACTCTTCCTCCTGCTGGATCGCCACTTCTGCTTTCTCCCGATTCGGCTGTACCCGGATATGACCATCCACAAATCGCGTCCGGTGCGGCCCGTATGTATGTGCCCGGACCGACTCCGTCGGGCAAACCATTGGCATGGCATGGCCGTCCAACACTCTTCGAGTCCACGATGATAGGCAATAATTGGACCGGACCAACTACCGCACCGTACGATTCAGCCTATAGCCCCTTGATAAGTTCCGGTCATCCATCGTCCCTTGATCTGAATAACACGAATTTCATTAATCCACCGGCACCGCCGTCATCAGCTAGGCGGAATGATGCGGATGTTTTGCTTACTAATGTGTTGTCGTTCGATGTGAAAGTATTGAATGATGACATTGTTCAAGGGCTCTATGCTCCCACTCCCCCAGTTCCGCCCGGCGGCTCCATTGCAGCAGATGTCAATACGTTGACGGGACTGTTGACGGCCTCGCCTGATCCAATGAACTGGCCAGGGGACCGCACTTCGACATTGGCGCCGTTCGATACGACCTACGACATCTTTGGTAAAGTCATTGGGGCTTCGACGTTTTATCGGCCCGGAATACTAGTTGGTAATCCTTCACGGCCATGGTCCGATCCCAGTTTAGGTGCCCCACTGTCACCTGCAATTGTTCAGCCGGACTTCCTGGATTTAGGTTACATGTTGGCGACCGAATTCTTTGCCAACCCCAGCGTGGGATTTCCGCGTTGTTTTCAGGATCTGTCGTTTGTATCGATTCCGAGTGGTAGTGTTTTTCCGCCCTCATCCGCTTCAATTCCCAGGTACGTGCCTTGGGGACTGCAAACGCCCGCGCGATGGGCGTCGACGGGTCGTCGGGAGGCTAGTTATGCCTTTTATGATCCGGGGAACTATCAGCCACTCCGATCGGTTTATGACACGTGGGCGCCTGAGTATCGACCGGAATTCTTCGCGAATAACTTTGTCACTCCACCTAATCCAGTTTCGAATGCTTTTCTTCCCCCCTATGACCGCCCGGTGCGGGGGGTGCAGATAACGATTCGGATTTGGGAGCCGCGCACGGGTTTGACTCGTGAGTTTCAGATTGTGCATCGGTTCAAGTAAGAGTGTTTTGCATTTCCCGTTCCGTAGCCGCGAGGAATGGGACATGAGTCGCGTATCTTTGACGAAGATCGCTATTGGATGACGAGAAGTCGTCGCCGTATTGCTTGTGAGGAGGGCGGAGAGATGCAACCTGTGAGAATTACGCGTCAGCTGACTGATCGGCGAGGAATCGTGCTTATCTTAGCACTGGGAATGCTGACGTTATTCACGATCGTCGCCATCACCTTAGCAAGCATTTCGCGAACTCAAGCAACCGCGGCTGGCAACTTCAAACGACTGGAGCAATATGGCAGCAGCGCGCTCACCGTGCGCGATGCCCAAGTGAATGTCTTGTTTCGGTACGCTCTCAACCAGCTCGTTTATGACACCCGTAACCGTCAATCTGCTATCCGCGGCCATAGCCTCCTCCGCGACATGTATGGGAGTCCGACCAGATATGGTTTCGATTCGGCCGGAAAGTTGACTGTTCAAGCGGATGGCGCGGAATTACGATTGAAGAAAGGCGACCTCCAAAATCTTTTGAATATCAATCCCGCTGCGTCCCCCTATGACCATCGACTGGATGCACTTGATTATCAGAAAGTCTACAATGGCACAGGGATATTTGCACCCCGAAAGATTGATTTTACGATGAGTCCCGTCGCAGATCGTGGATTCACGCCGGGAATTGGTGTTACGACGAATTTGGAAGTCGATGGAACATCGGGATTGTCAAAGCTCAACCTCCATCTCACCAATCGCGAAATCGCCGCTCAACTGGCCTTCATGAATGTTCCTTCACGATTGATGCCTAGAGCGCCGACGAACTATCCGCAGGTGTCAAATCCTTATTCCACCGATTGGAAGCAAATACTACTCAATCCCTTTGGCCCTGTCGCCTCGTCGGCCAGCTATTGGTTGCCACTCTTCCCAATGAACTATACCGAGTATGATGCCTTCTTGCCAAGTCCCGGTGTTATTACGAGAGCGGCAACCGGGGGAAGTATTGATCCAGAGCGGTTTACTTACGTAGATACTACTGGCAAGTGGACTGCTATGACCGGTAATCACTGGTTTGGCGCCGACGAAGACTACGACTATCCAGACATCAACAATATGTTCTTGGCGATGGAGCGAGCCGATGGACGGATTCTTATCCCTTCATTTCATCGACCGGGGATCATTGCTCAAGTAGCCGATGGAGTGAATACGCTTACGCAGTATGGGTACGATCCGACAAACGCTGTCCAAAGGGAGTTGATCGGCAAGCTTCCTTGGCTGCGTTATAATCCAAGCGCGACAAGTGGAAATCCTCCCGCCGATTTTCGTGGTCTTGTTCTTCGGCCGCGTGCGGCTGATAGAGATGCCACAACTTTAGGAGTGACTTCGCCAAGAGCTGGCAAGTTCCGCGAAATGTCCGACGCCTACATCGGGGCCGTTGCCAATAATCAGCCCGGCCAGGACGGGTTGCCGGACGATTTAGATGGAAGTGGGTTTATTGGGGATCATCCTTCCGAGCTTGACGTCGATACTGAAGGTGACGGACTCAATGATTCAATCTGGGTCGACTTGGGTCATCCCGTTATCCAAGTGGGCGACTCCGCGGTCAAGCCGCTCTTTGCTTTCAAAGTTGTTGGCATGGATGGTAAGATCAACCTCAATGTGCATGGAAATCTATATAAAGTTCCAACGCCTCAAGCGGCAAATAAGGCATACAATTGGGGGCCTACAGGCGGAATTAACTACACGATTCAGCATAAATCAAACCTTGGTGCGTCACCGACCGAGATAAACCCTCAATATGGCATGATATTGGGAGACAATGGTGGACCTTCTATTTATTCATTGACCAGTATTCGTCCTCCTGCTCCTATTTGGGGGTTTGTTCCTGGAACATCGACCATTCCTGATCCCTATCAAAGGCTACTTGAAGGATACACGAATCTTTACACTGGTGATCAGGCGCCTGGTCGCTGGACCGGAACAACAGGAAATCTAGCTGGTGTCGCCAGTTCTGATGACAACGGAAATTTGACCAATCCGCCAAATCTCAATCCCGGCGCGGGACAGCCAACTGTAGCGCTACAAGAAAGCTTTGATACGACCATTGGCGGGGTTGGTACGCTAACAAATAACTATGACTATTCTAATGGAAGTGGAGCATCTCCGATTGGTACGCCTGGAGTCGCGCCGGCCGGAACTCCGGCCGTGCATGGGGTTTTCAGCCCCGTTGATTTCTATGGGGTAGGAACGAAGTTTTCGCCTTTCAGTCACTCGATACAAGGTTCGTCGACTTATGCAACGGCCATGGGTCTTCTTCCGACGGGCCAAGGGAGCATAGTTTCTGGATATTTGAACTATGCGGAAGTGACCGGTAGTACTTTTGGCGCAAAGTTAAAAAGCCTTGATGACGGAACGGTTCCGGCTGCAACCAGACCTCTGCCGGCTTCGGAATTACCTTCCAAGGGACTCTCTGCGGAGCGACTGCTCGCGAATGAGCCTACAGAGACGAACGTTTATAATCCCACCGACGATTCGTTATTTACAGTCACCGACATCGTCACGCTCCTTCGCGCCGACGATTTTGACAGCTCAGCGAACCAATCGCGACTTGTTAATCTGTTCCCCGATCAAATGGGCCGAAGGTCCGTTGATGTTTCCGGAGGCGCGCAGTCTCAGACTCCCATGTACTTCTCTTCGGAGAGCTACGGCAAGCGGCGAATGCAGAATCTCTTCACACATGAGAGCTGGGATCTGATTCGATACAACGCTCCTCCATTCCTTCATTCTTCGTCTGGATTGGATGGGCCTGGTAAGGGACTATATCTCGGGCCGGCTGTCGCAGCTTCCAACGGCGAATTGCTGGAACTATTTGGAAATAATCTAATCGGAATTAGCACACTCAATCCGGAGTCTTATCTCGCTCGAAGTCATTCTGGGGAGGCGGGGCCTAATCTTATTTCCCAGTTATTGAATTACCGATTGCCAGTCAACGCGGGTACAGAAGCCGTGACTCCAACAACGAGCCCTTATGTAACTGCTCGGGATGTATATGAGCAGTTAGCAATGGCGCAGACCATCGATAAAAAGGATTTTCTCATCCCTTATGAAGTTCAGATGGGGCGTCGGCTGGATCTCAATCGACCGCTGACGGCATACAAGAGTGGCAGCGGCTCGGCAGTTGACCTGGAACGAGAATCATTCGCTCAACAGATATACGTTCTGTTGGCATTGGCGAGTGGCGCTTGTGGTCTCGATCCATCTGGCGCCGGCAGCGAAGTAATGTCTCCGCAAGCTCGTTTGGCGCAAAGTCGCACCTTGGCGCAGATCGCCGTAAATATCGTCGACTATATGGATCCGGATTCTGTCATGACCATGATGAGATTTGATCCTGATTTGTCCGATGGTTGGGATGATACATCGATTGCCAGTGCAAAGCCGATCGTGGATCCATTGACGGGCTCGACGATCGCAAGTGCTGGAACTCCAGAATTCACGTCAATTACAACCGTTATAGGCTTTGAGTTGCCGCAGCTTGTGATCAATGAAACGCTGGCAGTCATCACTGAAGACAACAGCGCTACTGGTATGATGGCTACTCCAATTAGAGATGAGTATTTGTTTACATGGATCGAACTATTCAATCCTTGGCCAGACATGATCGACCCTGTCGACAACAATGCGGGTACTGCACTCGTTGCGAACGGGGAACCGGTATTTATGATCCAGATAAATCGAATGATTTCTACCAATCCAGACACCAGTGATCCTGCGTCACTTCCTCCGATTGCGATCACTAGTGTGTCGAGCGCTGTCAAGCAGCTCGTGATGTTTAACGGTACTTCAGTCCCTTCAACAGGTTCCTCTACGCTCACTGGTGACGGGGGAATGGCGTCGGGGGTGGGCACTCCAAGGGTAATGGGCCGAAATGGATCAGGTTCCACGCCCGGGTATTTTGTGGTGGGACCTGCCGCCGCTGTTCGATCTGGAATGAAGACTAACACAAATTTTTCATTTCCGACGCCATTGAGTGTCGATTATTCCGCGGCCGCGTGTGCTTTTGATTGGCGTAATGTTGGTAATACGACATCAGAGCCCCAAATTGACTTTCGTCTTTATCGGAAGCGAAATCCTTTCGACAGTTTTAATGCCCTTACGAACCCATACGTCGTTATCGATTCCGTCAGCCAGCAGTTTCAGGATATCCAAACAGCAAGGCCTTTTAAGGAGCGAAGTGTCGACCGGTCAATTAAGGATGGAACGCCGAGCAAGCAAGCGACGGGAGTTTATTTCGTAAAGGATACAACACAGAATCCGCCAGAGTTTCCTCGTCCGACTTGGGCGACTTCCGCAGCCAACCCAACAATTCCATATGTCAGTTGGCAACGTCGTCAGCCCTGGCATGGCAATAATCAGGATTGGCGCCCATATCCAATTGGTGCGACTCCCTTGCATCCGTTTATCGGGAAGGTGCTTGCTAAACCGAGTCAGAATCTGGAAGGGGCGTTCCTCGGGCTTCCGAGTCTCGCGGATCCGAATCGCTATTCATCTTCAGTTACAGGTACTGGATATGTAAATAAGGATGACACCAATGGAATGCGACTCAATGGGTTTATTCCGGATACGCAGACATTTGGGTTGACTAATCCGAAGGCATATAAGCGATGGGAGGCATTTCCTTTTCTAAATCGGCAACTTGCGAATCCGCTAGAGCTGTTATCAGTCCGTCTTTACGGTTCCCACATGTGGTTTTTGCCGGGTGCAAGCGCTATACGCGAATGGCGTATGCGATTTACGGATGACTTTGAATTCTTCCCACATGCTTGGCGCCCGGAGAGTATGACGCCGACCGAACCGTTTTACGAGCGGGTATTTCGTAGCCGACAGGTTCCTTGGTACCAAGATAGTCGAGTCATCAATCCGACGACTCCCCAGTTGCCTTTTCCGGCGGCGTTGACGGCTCCGCCACTGGGTACGTTGACTCCGAATGAAGCCCAATTGCCTCTGCCTCACCTTTATCGATTCTTTGAGTTCGTCGAATGCCGATCTCGGATGAACAACGGTATCCCAGCAAATCAGCAGTGGATCGACATGACGGTCCCGTCGTGGCCGGCCGTTCCCGCAGCAACGTTATTGAATCCGAAGCGGGCGGCAGCGACTCCCACTTTAGCGGCAACTAGCGTGCTCGCAACGCAGCGGTCTGAACGAACGCCTGGTAAGATCAATCTCAATTTGGTGACCGAGGAAGAGGTTTATCGAGCATTGTTGGATTCGATCGAGACGGCGTATTATGACCTTGTGACAGACGATGCGAGCAATCAGACTGCTTATGCCACGGGTGGCAATTACGTTCTGTCGGTCTCTTCCAAGTATTGGCCTACGAATTATTGGAATGCGCTGTTTACTCCGTTGGGACAAGCACCGCTTGGCGATTATTCGACCGGCAAGGCATTAGATGTAATTGATGCACTTGGTCGAATGGTAGCTTGGTCGTCGTTAACGCTGAATAATTCTACGAGTATTACGGTTGCCACGCCGCCCTTGGCGACGGCTCCCCTTGGTCCGATCTCTACCGGGGGATTTGATCTGACGGCTTATCTGTTATTCGGCGCGACCGTCAGCCAGACGACCTCTCCCTCAGTTTTAATGATCAATGCCAGCAATCTGGCCGGGTTGATCAGCAGCCCTCTCGTCTTGAATGGAATCGGAAGCCCGAATCGACAGTTCCCTGGTATTGTGAATGGTCCTGATCTTATGGCAAAGTTTTATCCTGGGACCGATCCTCAATACCAGGTCCATTCGGAAATGTATCGGGCCTTCTTGCTCAGCCGTTCCGGGCCTGACGGCATTCACGGAACCGCGGACGACAAGCCGTTCCGGAGTTTTGCATCGGATGATGTCTCGGACACGATCCTTCGCATTCGAAATTCGGCAACGAATGGATTGGTGAAGGAGGGGGCAGTTACTTGGGATAATTCCGCCGGATCCTTGGTGAGTCCGTCAATCGCGGATGCGCAGGCTCTAGTTGCGAAGACTTATGTTGATGGAGCCGACGATCTCGTGAGCATTGCTGGCGGAATGAACTTCTACGTCGGCGACTATATTACTCGGCTTGGTGGACAGCGGATCCCTGGGCTGTTTGATCCGATCCCAGATCCATTCTCCGACTATGTCGATCCGACGACTGAGGCTTCGATTCCTCATCTCTGGGCTATCGGCGCGGATCCCAACGATCCAACAAAGGACTTTCATAAGAGACTTCCGGATCTTGATGCTGGGACATCTTCTCCCTCCAAGCTCCCGGTTGACTATTGGGCCCTCGAAGAACGTCGCAATGAGCTTTTGGCGAAGATCAGCGGAAATGTGACGACCCGGAGTCATGTGTTCGCGGTATGGGTAACCGTCGGGTTCTTCCGAGTTGAACCGGGGACGGAAGGACTGAAGGTTCCGCTGCTTGGTGCTGAAGTGGGGTCAGAATCGGGCAAGGCATTCCGGCATCGGGCCTTCTTCATCATCGATCGAAGCCAGGCGAAGTCTTACGATCCAGAGGATATCGACGCGAACTTCGACTTCGACATCATGCGACAGAAGAAGTTGCTCGAGTACTACAAGATCATCGAATGAGAGAGGAACGGTTTCAGCTTGTCAGACTTCGATCTAAAGGTCTTCGGAAAAGAGTTGCCGAAGCTTGTCGGAAAAGCTGAGATCGATCTGAAACGTACTCGATTGCCCATTGCACGATCGCCTGTTGGGAGAACCATCGGGCGATCGAAGGTTGCTCCCGCGAATCAATCATGCACTTAATGCGCGGCCGGTTGCATCGTTGTTCGTTTGGAGACTGGGCTGGCAGCTCGTCCTGGGCGGGTGAGATTTATCCAGACCTCCGCGATGGCCGCATTGATGACAAATCCAAGCCACATCACCGTGTCCCAAGCCTCGACGAATGGAATCCCGATTGGGGGGCTTGAAAGAATCAGGAGCATCACCCGTAAAGTGGCGATTGCGAGTCCTAAGGCATAGCTGCGGATCATCCATTCTCGATGTGCCTGGATTCGGCGTTGTCGAATGCGGATATAGGCCATGATGATGGCGACGAAAAAATACGTTCCGCCAAAGGTCATCGCGGTTTTTGATGTGAAATTTCCAAAAACGGGGAGCAGCGCCAGAAATATAAATGCCGTAGTAGCAGCAACGAGACCGGCCACGATAAAGATTCGGCCGCACAAGCGATGCAGCTTGATCCATCGTTTTCTTACGGTTGCGGAGAACTGAAATGGGCCTGTCGCGATAAAGAGAATGCCTGCGATCGAGTGAACAAGAGACAGTACTGGCCGTCGGGCATAACGGTCTTCAAAAGGGTCGGCCTGTTCCGCGGGCTTCCAACCTTTCGCGAGAATCTCCACGCTTGAAACTGTCCGCCGGACTGCGCTTGCCATCGCGACGACGGAAAGAAGAATGATAACGATGAATCCGAATCGTCCAACCCATTGGATTGATTTTGTTGAGAGCATGGGGAGACTCGCCAACTTGCCACACATCAAGAGAACAGACAGACAACCTCATCGTACAATCTGGCGTAACTTGCACGAGTCTTGGCAAAAAATTTGTCGGTTATTGGGTGGAGTGGTCGATCACTCCTTCGAGTATCTCTTCATGGATAGCATGGACTGCGTACACTTTGGCACCCTCACGAATGTTCCAGATCCATTCGGGCTGCCTAAACGAGAGCTTTTCATTCGGTTAGGAGAATGGACCTCCATCGGTCGAACGTTGGAAAGATGCTCGCGATTCGTTTAACCGCATCGGGGCATTCTTCGATCAATCGATGATCGAGACGGATTGATCAGCTTCAAATCGATAGCTCCCACGCTGACCTTCCCTCTTCAATTCGATGATGGCGGACCGATCATTGCGTTCCCTGGGAAGACCGGTCAAAATGGAGAAGGTAACTTTTGATGAAGCGGTTCATCCCTGGATCGGGCAGGGGATGTAAGTTGCTCCTCTAACGGACGATGGGCAAATCAGCATGTTCTTCGCGGCGCTAGTTCTTGGAGGATTAACATTTTGGGGAGCTGATCCCTCTTCGAAGAATGAAGACCATGCCGCGTTCTTTGACAGCGAAGTGAAGCCGATTCTGATCGCTCACTGTTTGAAATGCCACGGGGGGGACGGTAAGGCGAAGGGAGGGCTATTCCTGACGAATCGCGAGTCGATTCTAAAGGGGGGAGACTCAGGCGCTGCGGTATCGCTCGAAAAGCCGCACGAAAGTTTGATCATGGAGGCCGTCAACTACACCAGCATGGAAATGCCGCCGAGCGGCAAGTTATCCAGTGACAAGATTGCAGTTTTGAAGAAGTGGATCGAGTTTGGCCTTCCTTGGGGAACGGGGGGCGAACTTGCGGCGAAGACCACGGATCATCATGGTCCGCCGCCCGTGGATGATACATCGAAGGCCTTTTGGTCATTTCAACCTGTCGGCAAGCCCAGCCCGCCGAAAATGGAAGATAGTGAGTGGGTTCGCTCGCCGATCGATGCGTTCCTATTGCATAAACTTCGTCACGCCCATCTGCAGCCCTCTCCGCCAGCAAGCAAGACCGCTCTGCTTCGTCGTGCCTACTACGACCTGATCGGTCTGCCTCCTACTCCTGAAGAAGTCAAAGCATTCTTGGCGGATGATTCGCCGGGTGCCTACGAGCGTGTGATCGATCGATTGTTGGCATCGCCTCACTACGGCGAACGGTGGGGACGTCACTGGCTCGATCTCGTTCGCTATGCGGAGACGAACAGCTACGAGCGTGATGGCGCCAAGCCATTTGTTTGGCGTTATAGTGATTATGTGATTCGTTCATTGAACGATGACAAACCGTACAACCAATTCCTCACAGAACAACTCGCAGGGGACGAGCTCGACCAAGTCACGCCCGATTCGATCATTGCCACAGGCTATTATCGGCTGGGAATTTGGCAGGATGAGCCGGTTGATCCGGAACAAGAGCTTTACGAAGACCTGGACGATTTGGTGCGGACCACAGGCGAAGTGTTTCTGGGTCTGACAATCGGCTGCGCGCGATGTCATGATCACAAACTCGATCCGCTGCCCCAGGCGGACTACTACAAGATGGTGGCTTTCTTCCGGAATGTGCGTCGGTACGGCGTTCGATCGCAAGAGAGTATTGAGGAAGCCTCCATTGGTCCTTTAGCCACCATCGACGAAACTTGGCGGAACGAGCAGGCCATCGCTAGCCATAAACAGGAACTCGATGATGTTCTGAAAGCGATCGATTCCCTGGAGCAGCGAATCGTCGTCGCGCTCCAAGGAGTTGATGTTGACGATTGGAAGACGGAGGCAATGCGCGTCGACATTGCGAGGAAGCAGATCGGAGCCGCGATCACCCAAGAGGATTTCGATCAGTATGCTGAACTAACCGTCAAGCGCGACAATCTCGCCAAGTTCCGACCGGCGGGCTTTGAGAAGGTCCTCTGCGTTAAAGAACATGGTCGTGAGTCGCCTCCCACACACGTTCTGATTCGTGGCAATGCTCATTCGCCTGCAAGCGAGGTCAAACCCGGATTTCCATCGGTGTTGTCGCCACCGGAGCCCGTCATCAATCCTCCGGCCGATGGAGTGCAATCAACTGGCAGACGACGTGCGTTAGCGGAGTGGATCGCGAGCGAACAGAACCCATTGACCGCACGTGTGATGGTGAATCGAATTTGGCACTATCACTTCGGACGGGGGCTTGTTCGTTCCACGAGTGATTTTGGTTTCCAGGGGAGCCGACCGACACACCCTGAGTTGCTCGACTGGCTCGCCGCAGACTTTGTTGCCGGCGGATGGCGATTGAAACGCCTTCATAAGCTGATCATGCTCTCGAACACTTATCAAATGTCGTCTCAAGGGAACGAGAAATCGTTTGCCGCCGACGCGATGAATGACTTGTTTTGGCGATTCGATATGCGACGGCTTTCCGCGGAGGAGATTCGAGATTCCATTCTTGCCGTCAATAACAGCTTGAATCTTAACGCCATGTAC
>JAIEPU010000170.1 GCA_019748235.1 bacterium | reverse complement strand
CTGTTGCGGCCAGCCCGCCTTCAACACCGGGTATTGGAAAGAGGCAACCGAGGTCGCCGAACGCCAAGTTCGCATCTTCTCCGACGCGGGGGCTGACGCGATCGTCTGTCCCTCCGGGTCTTGCTCGGCCATGCAATCGGTCTTTTATCCGACGCTTCTCTCGGAATCTCCTTTGTTGCCACAAGCAAAATCGCTTTCGGAAAAGACGTACGAACTTTCGCAGTTCATCATCCATCAGTTGGGACTTCGAGACGTCGGCGCTCGATTTCCGGGAAAAGCCGTCCTCCACAAGTCCTGTCACTCCCTTCGCGAGCTGAAAGCCCGAACTGAAGCGATGGAACTACTCCGGCACGTTAAGGACCTGGAACTCTTGCCCCTCGAAATGGATGAAGAGTGCTGCGGGTTCGGTGGAACATTCGCAGTCAAGATGTCATCCATCTCCACCGCGATGGGAGACATCAAAGTCGACTCGATCAATCGAAGCGGCGCCGACTGGGTGGTGAGTGGCGATTCCAGTTGCTTGATGCACATCGGCGGAATCATGACCAAACGAGGCATGAAGGCGCGAACGATTCATCTGGCGGAGATTCTTGCCTCGACCGACGGGAGCCGAGTGACCGTCTAAATCTTCCAAGACCTCGAACACGAGACAACGGTCTTTCTGAGTTCGATCAGTAGACTATCCACGAACGCGATAACTGACGAAGGAGAATTTTGATGGCAGCAACACGAATCGAAAAAGACTCGATGGGGGAAATGGTGGTCCCCGCCGATGCCTACTACGGCGCGCAGACCAGCCGAGCCGTCGAAAACTTCCCGGTCAGCGGCAAGACGCTTCCGCCACGGTTCATCCGCGCGCTCGCCGTCATCAAGAAGTGTGCCGCGAAGGTCAACGGCGATCTAGGGATCCTGACCGCGAAGGAAGTTCAGCTCATTCACCAAGCCGCCGATGAAGTGATCGCGGGCAAGCTGGCCGATCAATTCGTCGTCGATGTCTACCAAACCGGCTCGGGCACGTCGACGAACATGAACATCAATGAAGTCATTGCCGGTCGTGCGAATGAAATCGCCACCGGTACGCGTGGTGGACGAAGCCCGATCCATCCCAACGATCACGTCAATCGTGGGCAATCATCAAACGATGCGATTCCGACTGCGATTCACGTCTCCGCGGTTGAGGCGATTGATCGCCATCTAATCCCCGCGCTCGAAAGTCTTCACGCCGCTCTCGACAAGAAGGCCCAGGAATTCGATTCGGTCATCAAGATCGGCCGTACTCACCTGCAAGATGCGGTTCCCGTTCGGCTCGGCCAGGAATTCAGCGGGTACGCCGCTCAGATCGAGCTAGGGATCGAGCGGCTCCGTTCCTGTCGTGATCGACTGGCACAACTCGCGATTGGTGGGACTGCTATTGGAACGGGCCTGAACACTCATCCCGAATTCGGCGAACGAATGTGCGCGGCCATCAGCGAGGAAACAAAACTCGTTTTCCATCCCGCCCAGAATTATTTCGAAGCCCTCGCGTCGCGCGACGCCTCCGTCGAAGCGAGCGGAATGGTGAAAACGGTGGCTGTCAGCATGGCAAAGATCGCCAACGATATCCGCTGGCTGTCGAGCGGGCCCCGTTGCGGAATCGCCGAAATCAATATCCCATCGACACAGCCCGGCAGCTCGATCATGCCTGGCAAAGTCAACCCGGTGATCTGCGAATCGGTGCTCCAAGTGGTGGCGCGCGTGATTGGCAATGACGCCACCGTGACAACCGGCGGACTGATTGGAGGCACCTTCGAGCTTAATGTGATGAAGCCGGTGATCGCCTATGCATTGCTGGAATCGATCGAATTACTCGGAAACGTGGCCGACGTCTTCACGACCAAGTGCATCAACGGCATCACGGCCAATGAAAAGCGATGTCGCGAGCTGATCGAGTACAGTCTAGCGATGTGCACGGCCCTCACGCCGGTGATCGGTTACGACGCGGCCGCTCACATCGCCCATGTGGCATTCGAATCGGGGAAGACGGTTCGCGAAGTCGCTCTCGAGACGACCAAGCTCACAAAAGAAGAGCTAGATCACCTGCTCGATGCCCGAAGCCAAACGGAGCCCGGCATTCCGAAGAAGTAACATCCCTTCGAGTATTGATCATCAGCAGACGCCGGTCATTCGTCCAGAATGGCCGGCGTTTTTGTTAGCACGGTCGCCTCTCAAGGAAGAATTGACTCATAGACATCGACGATTTGCGACACTTGCCGACTCGTTGAAAAGGTTTGGAGAACAAACGAAGGTCCATTTACTTTTGTTCGCTGGTGGAATCCTGGATCGTTGAGAAGGTCGAGGATACAGCTTGCCAATTCATTGTCATCGTCACAGGTAAACAATCTGCCGCAATCACCGTCGTTGATGATTTCGCCATTGCCACCAACTTTTGAAGCGATGCAGGTGACGCCCGAGGCTAGACTTTCGATGAGGACACGAGAAAGAGGCTCTTGGCGGCTGGGGACGACGATGAGATCCACATATCGGGTGATCATCGGCACGTCATGTCGATAGCCAAGAAAATGCACGCGACCCGAGAGAACTTCGGAACGACTCAGATCGTGAAGCATTCGCTCAAAAACGACACTCTCGTCCTTCGCGGAATACCGCTCGCCAATAATGAGAAAAGAAACATCTTCTCGTTGGATTGCCACACGCTCGCAAGCACGCAGAAATACGTCTTGCCCCTTTCTCAAGCAAATCTGTCCAATGCATGCGATCAAGCTGCCCTCTGGAGGGAGTCCGAGTTCACTTCTCGTGAGAGTGGGTGACGCTTGATTCCAAACATTTAGATCGACCGCGTTATAAATCAGATGCAGTCGCGACTCGTCGATCCCTGCCGCGGTGATCCAATCGCAAACAGCTCGTGAAACTCCGATCACTCGGTCGATACTTCTGATGATCGACCAACGCCGCTCCGAAAGATTCGCGATGTCCCGGACGTGTAACACGCCGGGCAAATGAGTCCTCTCGACGGCATGATGAACAGCCTGTGCCATCGATAACGAATTACCATGAATGATCTCGATCCCCTCCCTTTGAAGGTGGTCGAAAACGGCGAGATCATCCTTCTTCGTACTTCGTGTCCACGAGATGCATGGAATATTCGCACGTTTCAATGCATCAACCAAATCGCCCGAATTAGGACAGACGACGATCGGTTCGATCAACGTGCGAGCCGAATTCAAGAATGTGATGAGGGATCGTTCTCCTCCGAGGAGCGTTGAAAATTCGCAAAGATAGCCGACTCGAATCATACCGATCCTGTGATTTCAAGAACGCGCATGTTGTTGTACTGAATTCACACGGCTGAGAAGTGGATCGATTGAATCTCACGTGCAAAACGAATCGATTACGAATGAGCGGATGTGCTACTTGGGATCAGATTCTGAAGGATCGATCGAAAGAGTTCTGTTCGCTGAATCGGCTTCGTGGCGAAGTCAGAGCAACCGGCTGCCAGACACTTTTCCCGCTGCCCGGTCATTGCATTTGCCGTCAGTGCGATGATCGGAATTCGGCAATCCATCGCGCGGAGCTTTGTTGTTGCCTCATAGCCGTCCATCACCGGCATCTGCATATCCATCAGGATAATGTCGTAAGGGGCCTCTTCATCATTGGAGCGTTCGACCATCTCGATGGCAAGCAGTCCATTCTCAGCAATCTCGACAGTCGCCCCTTGCTTCTTTAGAAGTATGGAGAGGAGTCGCTGATTGTCTAAGCCATCTTCGACCAGAAGCACGCGAATCCCTTGGGGAAGTCGCTCACTGACCGACGTTTGTTCTTTCGCGGTCAACTCCATATGCCCGTCATTCGGCAACGTCGAGGAGAGAATAACGCCCTCGATGGGACCTGTGTCGATCATTACCGTGAAAGTGGAGCCCTCGCCAAGTTTGCTCTCGACAGTAATCTTGCCTCCGAGCATTTGTGCCAGAAGTTGCGAAATGGCGAGGCCAAGCCCTGTACCTCCAAATCGGCTTCCACTGACTTCCGCCTGCGTGAACGGACGAAAGATTCGGGACAACGTTTGCTTATCCATCCCTATGCCGGAATCTTTCACGACCAACCGCAGTTTGGGGGCGGCGAGATTCTCCCGAACGAGATCAACGGTGAGTGAAACGGTTCCCCGCTCGGTGAATTTCAGAGCATTTCCGAGCAGATTAATAATGATCTGACGCAATCGCGTCGGATCAGTCTGTATTGTTTCGGGTAACAGTCCATGACAAGACACAACTAGATTGATGTGCTTGTTCTCGAATCGCTCACGAAACAGTGTATCCACGTCGCTGATCATGTCACGAATGCGGCAAGGCATTCGTTCCACCGACATCTTTCCGGCTTCGATCTTCGATAGATCGAGAATGTCATTCACGAGGTCAAGAAGATGACGCCCGTTTCGCTTAATCGTCGCAAGAGCGTTGATGACTTGGGCCGACGCACCGGAGGACGTCAGTTCTTCCATCAGAAGATCCGTGAATCCAAGGACTGAGGTCATCGGCGTGCGGATCTCGTGGCTCATATTGGCTAGAAATCCGCTCTTGGCGTGATTCGCTCGTTCCGCTTCGTCCTTTGCCGCCTCGAGCTGAATGGCCTGTTGCTCGATGCAGCGCTGCGCGTCTTCAAGTTGCTTGGTCCGCTGCAGTAACTCATCCTTCGCGCGGATACTGTCGCTGATGTCTCGCTGAATCGTCCCCAAGCAAACGGGTTCACCCGTATCCTGATGTCGGACCAAAAAGATAGTCGCGTCGACGTGAATTGAGTCTCCGGTGCGGAAGTTCTTTAGCTTGCTCTCTCCCTTCCAAAGTCCGCTTCGGAAGACTTCGACCATCGCCTGATCGCCGATTTGAGCAACGCATTCGGGAGCAACGTACTGGAACAAATGCCCGCGAGGAATCGGGTCGTTCAATGCCAGCCCGATGAGCCGTTTCCCCGCGTCGTTGAGATACGTCATCTCACCCGACAATGACATCATCGCGATGAAATCGCTTCCATTCTCGACGAGTGAAGCGAATTTGCGATATTCCGACGCATCCTTGTTCCGTGACGACACGTTGGTGTGTATTGCGAGCATGCCTCGCAGTCTATTTGAATCGTCATAGACCGGAGATGCGGTAATCAAGAAGGGAATAGGAGATCCACTTGCCGATCGAAGTTCGATATCGCCTGACCAAACTCTCTCCCTCGCCACCGCATCCAAGATCTGCGAGGCGATGCGAGGCTGAATAAACCGATACCGCCACTCGTTGCGCGAGCCTACGAGATCGTTATTAGTTCCTATTTGAGTGTGGTAGTGCCGGTTCGCGTAGATCAAGCAACCCATCAAGTCGGTTAGTATGATCGCCTCGGCCGCGCTATCCATGGCGCGGATTAAGAGTTCTTCGGTCTTGGGTTTTGCATCGAGCGCGGGAGGTGTCTTGAGGAACTGCAATCCTGGAAATGAAGGGACATCCTCGACGAATTCGTTGATGACGAATCTTCGTCGAAAATTCAGTACCGAGATCGCCATCGTTGGAGTGATCAGAGCAACCGCCCAAAGCCAGAGCGAATGTTCGCCTATGAGTAAGTTCGAATAGGCAATAGCACTAGTCGCCAGCAGAAATCCGCCGCCAACGAAAAGTCCAATCACTGCCTGACGGCCAAGTCGCATTCACGATGATCCTGATCAATAGGGGCGCGTCATCCATTGCGCCGTCCTCTCCTGCCCTTGCATCGAGGAACAGATGCAACCGTTTAAACACGTTAAACGATAGGTCATCGAATAGTGCCGTGATGGATTGAATGCGTACAAACCCTCAGAAAAAGCAATGAGAGGATTTCGTGTTTCAGCGGAACTGGAGTCAGGAAGTGTATGATTTCGGGGCAGATTTCGTTGAGGTCGTTCGATGCGAGAAATAGTCGCTCTTCGAGACTTACAGGGTGAGATTTAGCAGACAAGAAAGGCCGATGCCCGGGAGATCGCGAACGACCTCCCGGGGCCTTATTCTGCTTCAGGGTCCCGTCCTTCCCTTCGGCAGCCTGGCGACCACGACAGCAAACCCCCTCGTATTCGCTGACTTGGCCCATGGCTTTGCGTCCCAGCCTCACGACTGGTTTGCCTTTGTCGAGGACGAACAGCGTTCATCACTCAGACACCGAAATCTAGACCACCCTTCTTAACCCGTCAAACCGTCAGAACCGGAATATTTGGCAAATTCGGCGAGCTCAGTCGTCGCCGAGACTAAGTCACCAACACACAAGCGGATGCGATTGGTATTTCGATTTGATGACCGATGAATTCGGGCGTGTGCGAGATCGGATGGAGAGGAAATGTCGTGGAAGGGATCGTGCTCGATCCCTCAAGCGAAGCGCGAATCCTACCAGCGAAGGACGGCCGTCCCAAAAGTAAGTCCCGACCCAAAACCGGAAAGGAGAATCTTGCTACCGCGCGGGATGTTCATCTCATGAATCGCTTCATCGAGGGCAAGCGGAATCGATCCCGCAGATGTGTTTCCATAGCGATGAAGGTTCGTGAACACCCTGTCCCGCGGAATGCCGAGCACATCGCTTACCGCATTGACAATGCGAATATTGGCTTGATGGGGGATGAAGTAATCAATGTCAGCGGGAGTCAAATTGGCATGGGCGAGCACCTCTTGAATCGATTCAGTCACGGTGTTGACTGCCCAAGTGAAGACCGCCGGTCCGTTCATTTGGAGAAACTGGTGTCCCGCATCGATATCGTCAGCGGTCACCGGTCGACGGCTCCCTCCGGCGGGTCGACTCAAAAGCTCGCCACCGCTCCCATCTGATCCCAGGTGAAATGAGAGGAAACCTTGCGTCGGATCACCAGGTCCGATGAGTACCGCCCCTGCCCCGTCTCCGAAGAGTGGATAGGTCTTCTGGTCGCGTGGGTTGGTGATTCGGCTATTTGCATCACCACCGATCACCAGGCAAAGCTTCGAGGTACCCGCTTTGACGAAATTGGCACCGACCGTCAACGCGTACATAAAGCCGGCACATGCGGCTTGTAGATCAAAAGCGCCGCAGCGAATCTCGAGCTTATCTTGGACGATGCAGGCCGTCGCGGGGAATGCCATGTCAGGCGAAAAGGTAGCCAAAATCAGAAAGTCGATCTGATCCTTATCGATTCCCGCCGAATCGATACACCGGCGTGCTGCCTCGTAGCAAAGGTCGCTCGTCGCCATTTCGACGGGAACTTGCCGGCGCTCTTTGATGCCTGTGCGCTGAATGATCCAACTATCGTCGAAACCGTTTCGCTCTTTCAGGTCGGCATTCGTCACGACGGGATCGGGGACGTAACTTCCGGTCGCAAGGACCTGAAAGCCGGTCAGCGTATGAGTGGGAGCGAGAAGGGCTTTGCCGTCAGCGGTCTTTGAGCGTGTGCGAGGCACATCGGCGCTGGTGTGTCGCACGGCTGAAGACATCAAGACGGCCCTTAAGGAGGCAACGGCGGCCCTTTTCCGGGGGCATTCCGTTGACTCCTAGTTTACAAGGGGTGCCTGATTCGACTAGATCTCTTTGGCCGTTGCGATAAAGGTCTCGAAGTTCTCAACATGCGCATTCGGATCCATCCCGTGATCCAGATTCAGCACATGATGAACTCCTGATCCTTCCTTCCGACATCGACGTGTGGCGTTCCTGACATCGTCAGGCTTTCCATGCACGAGTAGCATGTGGTCGACGTTTCCCTGGAAAACGAGATCCGGATAGGTCATTTTGAGGGCCGCCAGATCGTGCGCCGTCCCCAAACTGATGACATTGGCGCCGCTTTTAGCCGCTAAATCGACGTAGGGAAGATCCATCACAAATAGGATCGAGAGCCCGCCGGCCGAGCGAAAAATCTCTTCATGATAAGGATGGGCATATTGGGCATATTCGGAGGGAATCAATCCCCCCGCCCATGAATCGAAGAGCTGATAAGCCGCAGCTCCCTGGCGCATGAGTTCTCGCAGAAACTCCACGGTCGCGCAAGACGTCTTCTCCAATAACGCCGACCACGTCGACTCGTTCGTCCGAATGAATTCGCGCAGTTTATCGATGCTTTTCCCCATCCCGGTCTGGTAAGCGGCCATGGTGAAAGGCGCGCCGGCGAACACGAGGACGGGAATCTCTGGGCCCACTTCCCGCTTCACGATCCGAAGAATATCGAGCACATGCTGATAGGTCGAAGGGTCAGGATTCGATTCGAGCTTTTCCACATCGGCCCGTGTTCGAATTGGCTTTGCCGGCACCGGGCCCCGCTGGGGGACGAGGTCGAATTTCTGTCCCATCGAAACAGCGAGCGTGGTGATGTCATAAAAAAGAATGATGGCGTCCACGCCAAACCGAAGCGGACAAAGAGAGGCGGCGGCTGAAAGCTCTGCATTCTCGCTGAACTCGTAAAAGGTCAGCGACCCCCGAAGCTTGCGAAACTCTGGGTCCCAGCGCCCGGCTTGCCGCATCGCCCAGACCGGCGTTCGCTCCACTTTTTCGCCACGAAGAGCACGAACTAAAAGAGGAGCCTTCGGACGATTCGTCGCTACTTCCATCCGTGAGACTCCCGCTCCACGAGTTGTGCCAACATGTCGATGAACTCAGGCTCATCGTTGTAACAGGGAACGCGAATGAGGTCTTCGCCACCGGTACTGCGAAACTCTTCGAGGCCCTCATGGCCGATCTCGTCGATCGTCTCCAGACAATCTGCCGTGAATCCCGGTTGTGAAATGAGGACTCGCTTAAACCCCTGCCGGCCGAGATCCATCAGCGTGACATCGGTGTACGGCGTCAGCCACTTCTGACGACCGAGCCTCGATTGAAAGACCAGCTTCCAATCCCCCTTCTTCCAACCCATTCGCTTCGCGACGAGCTTCGCGGTGGCCGCCGACTGCCGCATGTAGGGATCGCCCCGTTTGATGTAGTCGATTGGAATGCCGTGAAAGCTGAGGAGAAACATCTCGGGAGGCTTTCCCGATTTCGAAGCGTTCTCAATGAACCGCTCGATACGCCGAGCCGTGACCTCGATGTATTGAGGATCCGCATGATACTCCGCGATGGCGCGGACAGAGGGAACGACACGATGCGTCTTGAGTGCGTCAAATACCGCATCAAACGAACTTGCCGTCGTGGTGGCGGAGTATTGCGGATACATCGGAAGCAGAATGAGACGCTCGCAGCGATTCTTCATCAGTTCTGCGATCACTTCCGGGATGGAAGGCCTCCCGTAGCGCATTCCAAACGCCACCCGATACTGATTCCCCAATCTCTCTTGCAGGCGATCCCGCTGAGACTGAGTGATCGACAAAAGGGGTGAACCGCTCTTCTCATCCCATATCCGCTGATACTTCGCCGCCGACTTTGAGGAGCGGAAGGGCACGATGATCAGATTCACGAGCAACCAACGAAGCCAGGCCGGGCCCTCGATCACGCGCGAATCACTAAGAAACTCGCGAAGATAAGGCTTTAGCGCCTTCGTCGTCGGCGCGTCCGGCGTACCGAGTTGCAGCATCAAAACATCGATGGGCATGAAATCTCGACAACTACTGGATAAAGAGTTCAGATCGACACCTGGCTGACAACGGCACAGGTGCTGAGATAGTGTAGTGCGATGGCTCCGTTTGCCGAGTCCTGAGTCATCGAATCCCTCTCCCCGTCACGTCGCGCGTCGGTGAGACCGGAGAGCCTCGAGCGTTCGGGTCATGTCCGCCGGCAGGGGTGCGGTAAAGTCCATCACTTGTCTTTTCACCGGATGATAAAAGCGAAGCCGATGCGCGTGCAACGCTTGCCGCGCGATCAAGATTTCATCTTTTTCGTCTGGAAGGCCGGGCACGAGTTCCGATAGTCGCAGCTCGCTTCGACCTGAATAAGGCTTGTCCGCGATGATCGGACACCCGACATGCGCCAGATGCAGCCTGATCTGGTGCGTTCGGCCGGTCTGTGGCCTGACGTGAAAGAAACTGTAGCCCGCGAACTTTTCCGACATTTCATAGAAGGTGATAGCCGGTTTGCCGAGCTTTGGATCTTCTCGAATCGCCATCTTTTCTCGGATAGTCGGATGGTGACCGATCCGCTTCTCGACATAGTCACTATGCCGGTCCGGCACTCCGTAACTTATCGCGACGTATTCCTTGGCTACCTTGCGATTCTCGAATTGCAGCGCGATCTTTTGATGCACTTGATCGTCCTTCGCGACGACGATCACTCCTGTCGTGTCACGATCCAACCGATGAACAATGCCCGGACGTACATCGCCTCCCACGGTGCTTAGCTTTCGAAAATGGAACATGAGTGCGTTGGTGAGCGTGCCGCTCCAGTTATTCACTCCGCGTCCTGGATGAACGATGATGTCCGCTTGCTTGTTGAGAACAACGATGTCGTCGTCCTCATACAGGATGTCGAGCGGAATATCCTCGGGTTCGAGTTTTAGAGATCGTTTGCGTGGGCTGAGCATCGTGATGCGGTCGTCGACTTGGACGCGGTAACTCGCTTTGACCGACTTTCCATTGACCGTCACTCGTTGATCGTCAATCAATCGCTGCACTGCCGCGCGACTGATCTCTTGATGACGCGATACGATGTATTGATCGAGCCTGGGCGGTTCCGCGAAGTTCTTATTGACGACGATCTCGATCGATTCAGTCGCCTCGTCACCGCCGACGACAATGTCATCCTCCGGCGAATCGCCGGACGATTCCGAGTCGAATTCATCATCGTCTTGCGGAACTCTTGAACCCTTGGACATTCTCACACCCGACCGTATCGACGCATCTTCACCAGATCCGTCTTCATGAGACAGAACGCTTCTCATTCGTTTTATCAATGTTTCAAGAGGAATCCGGTGAGAACAATATCCCCATTCGATGAAGGATGATCGAGAGCTTATTTGTTGTCCAACTCAACGATAGCGATACCAGGAAGCTGTCGGTAGTGTTCCTGATAATCGAGCCCGTAACCGACGACGAAGTGATTGGGGATGGAGAATCCGACATAGCGAGGAGTGAAATCAACTTGTCGGCGATCCGGCTTGTCGAGAAGCGTGCAAACTTCGATCGAACGGGGACGACTCGCGGCAAGATGCTTCACCAGGTAAGAAACCGTCAGCCCGGTGTCAACGATATCCTCAATGATCAAGACGTCACGATCAGTAGGAGAGATTTCGAGGTCTTTTCTGATCTGAACCACGCCCGTCGATTCGGTGCTCGCTCCGTAACTGCTGACTCGCAGGAAGTCGACCACGACGGGAACGCTGATTTGACGAATGAGATCGGCGAGAAAAATCGCCGCTCCGTTGAGAACTCCCACCATCAGAAAATGGGGGCGATCTTGATAATCCTCGTTGATTCGCTCGGCCAGTTCAGAGACTCGCACCGCGATGGATGCTGACGTAATCAACGGCGTCAATCGTTCGTGCACGGATGAAATTCCACGCTGCTCGTCCAACTTCCCATCCCTTCATCATGACGATCCTGATGAAGAAACGCAAACGATGGAGATAACAACGCCAAGTACGGAGCAATCGATGATGCGCAGGGTCAGGAAATGACATTCACCATTCGAAAGTGATTAGTTCGGCGACGTGCCATGATGGCCGAGTTGTTCCACTAGTCCCCGAACGGATTTGTATACCGGGCCAAGAATAAGAGGCTTACCCAATTGGACGATGTGATCGTCCTGGACGCTGCTCAGCCATTTTTGCTGGCCGTTGCTGACGAGGAAGACGGCCGACTTGATCGCGCCCGTTTGCTTCATCGTGACGTATTGATCGACCCCTTCCTGACCGGTCGTGTCGAGATCGACGATCATGCACTCGGCCGGCTTCAGCTTACAGAGAGTCGCGGCACGACCGATATCGGTGGTAACGACGACCTGGAAACCCCGCCGGCTCAGCTTTCCCTTCAAGATCTCTTGAACCTTCGCGCTGTGATGGATGATCACGACGCGGGGCAAACCTGGCGGAGGGGGAACAGAAGCATCTAGCACGACGTCGGCAAGGACATTAACCTTCCGAAGATCGGCAAGAATTTGATCATAATTTTGGTAACGAGCCTCCGGACGATACGCGAGCATTTTGTCGATGATCGCCGTCAAGTCCGCCGGGAATTCATCTCGTCGCGAGAGCGGCACGATTCCATCAAGACGCTTGTTTTGAAGCTTGCCTCGTCCCCCGAGGGGATGCTCACCGGTGAGCAATTCGTAGAAGACGAGTCCCAGAAAGAAGATGTCACTACGCGGATCACCCTTGGGCGCGTTCGTCGCTCGTTCGAGGGCGGCGTAACTTGCCTCTTGCTTCGCGACATCCGAAACCTGTTTACTGTTTCCATCCACCGCTCCACCGAGTCCGAAATCGACCCATTTGATATCACCGGACGCGGAGATGAGGATATTCGTCGGCTTGATGTCGCGGTGAGTTACCCCCTTGGAGAGGGCATAACGGAGTCCTTCGACCATTTGAATGCCGAGTCGCACCAGTTCTTTTGCGTCGAGCTTCTTGCGAATGCGGATGAACTCACGAAGGTTACCCCCTTCGATAAACTCCATCGCGATGTAATGCTGACCAGTGATAGGGTCAGTATTCACTTCGAGCATGCGCGTAATGTTTGGGTGAACGAGCGCCTCGGTGAGCCGCCCTTCGCGGTGAAACTCGCGGACTTTTGATTCTTCCGTGGCGTGGCGCTCGCGCAGAATCTTGACCGCGACGACTTCTCCCGTGTGCGGTTCAATGCCTCTGAAGACCCGGGCGAATGTCCCCCCGGCGATCATGTAAAGAAGCTTGTAACGTCCCGCATAAAAGCCAGTCGTTTCGCCCGCCTCAAGCTTTTGAATTTGAAAAGGAGTGAGAATCTGTCGGCGTTCGAGCAGCGAGATGAGATCTTTGGCCGTCCCATTCCCCACGATGTCGAGAGCATCGGACGCTTCCCCTGGCTTGAGCAAGCCAAGTTCCACGAGCTTTCGAGCTTCTTCGTGGGCAGACGATTCAGTCATAATGCTCATTGCCAATTTCTCAGGGCGACGACGAAACAGTAAGTGCCCCGATCAAAGAGTTATCGATCGATGAGGGGCGATGCATGATTCATCCCGCTCCACCGAGACGTCTGGAGAGAGGGTCGACACAATGGTGAACATTTGCGCCGACGCTACCGCCTCCCCGTCGGAGTCTTGATCTTCCAAGCGTAGTACCCGCAATCGCTTAGCAGGTGACAAATATATGGTTCTATTTTACCGATGAAGATACTCTAAGCCTACACAATATTTGAGCAGGCAAAGAATCTCCTTTTGATCCATCGCTCACCATTCGAACTGACGGAATATTCTCTTTATCCTCTCCAATCTTGGATGCATCCTCTCGACATGAACATTTGACATCTTCGGGGCCCCCCAGGTTCCGTGAAGAGTTCGATATTTGCCGTTACTCGCCACGGATGAAACGGGAAGCATACGAGCGTATTTCCTGGCCATTCAGCACATGCACGGTTCGGATCCGGTCAATCGTCCGACCGGAAAACCGGCTGAGGGGCAGGTGAATGAGCTTCTTTCGTCTGGCGCGCGCCATCTTTCGCCAGTTCGCCTTCAACGGGACGGGTGAAACGACCGCAATGTGCGGGGCTTGACTGTGAAGGATGGCCGCCGAGAGAAGTCGATCCTCGAGCGGACCCTCGCGGAGCACGCGTGGATCTTCCCAGATGTCATGAATCGGACGCGGGGGATAGATGAAAAAGACACCTCCATATCGCGAACGTCCGATCCCCGGCCCGACCAAGTCCTCTCGAAAGTCGGTCGCAAAGAGTCCGATCGTCGACTCTTCCTCGTGCTCGGCATGCCAAGTCGTTCGCCAGCGATAAAGGTCTGGATCGGCCGGAACCTCGAAAAGGAAGACGACGACCTCGATTCCCCCTCTCGCGGGAGGAATCTCTTTCACATAGATGTCCCCTTGATGCCAATGACGAAGAGTCTCACGGATATCGATTCCGTCCTTCACCGTCGTCGTGAACTTTTCGGTCTTCGCAAGATCCGCCCCAATCAATGCCTTCGCTTGCTGACGGACGTGGGTATGAAAGCTTTCGATGCGCTCATCCTCGGGGGGCCAAGAGCATTGCCGATAGGGATCCCAATGCATGCTCCATTTTGTCCTTTCTTCCGGCTGCCGATCGGGAACGAGGTCGCATGATCTCCAAGTGACGGCGATTCCGGGAAGCCGTGATTTCATCGTGCACACGCCGATGCCATGGATATCTGCCTGATTGATCCCCATCTTCATGCCAACGTACGAAAGAGGCTCGTGTTCAATCGCATAATCTCGCGCTGTCTCGATGACGTTGATGGCGAATCGATCGCCTCCGATTTGCTTGGCCGCAGTGACCAGCGTGTAAAGATCGGGACTAAGTCGTCGTTCAATAAGCGTTAGATTTCGGACGTACTGCATGTAAAGTTGAAGCAGCTTCGGCGTGATCCAATTGCTTCCCCCCTTCCGCTCTGCGAGCCACCGATCGCGGGCATGAAGTAGCAAATCCTTTACTCCGTCGATTGAAAGGTTCTCGTCGGAGTCCAGTGTTGCTCGTGCTTTTTCGTAGAGAGAGGTGATGTAGGGAAGCTCGCCGAGAAAAAAGAGGAGAGTCTCGCCTCTCACTGCGCACGTGTGAATCGGCTCGAAGTAGGCCTCGTGGTCGGAGTAAGGCATTCGATCGAGATACGCTTCTCGAATCCAAGGCCAATCCATGAAGTTCACGATCGCAACGACATTTTCGTGCTCGAGTTCCAGTCGATGGAGCTCGAACGCCATTCGACGAGCACGCTCGTCCTGCTGACTCTCGGGTTCTGGTCTTGGAAGAAACGGAAGGACCGCCGTCGCGAATTGCTCGATCGACAATCTCTTCAGTGCATAAGGATCGGGAAGTGTCGCGTTCGTGGGTTCATACTTCCATCGTTCGAGATCGATCCACTCGATCGGTACTCGCTCGGAAAGAGCCCAGCGGATCGCCGCGATGACCGGCTGACACGGATCGATCGGGACATAGCTGGCAGCTTCCTCATCAGGCTCCATCTGCACAACCGCGGAGATGGCGGGGAGATCAGCAACACTCTCCATCACCCTCTCCGCAAACGATCCAGGCAACGGCACCGCCAGACAATCGACCGGATGAGTAAGTAGATGTTTGCGGACGGCAATCGAGAAATCCCCACTGCCGTGGACCACCGGAAGTACGGTAAGACGAGAAGAAAAGGCAAGCAGGGAAGGCTTCACGCCGTCATCTCCATCCAAGTGAGAGGAACCTGGAAGAATTGTAAGCTGGCCCGCCGAACGAAGTCAGCAGTATCTCTTGACTCGTCCGTCGACGCGCGGGATGAGCGCCACTCGCTGAGCCCCTTTGCATTGAACCAAGAGTTAGCGAGCCACTGCCATGCAAAGCATTCGGAATGGTCTCTGGTTTGTCGTCGGCATTGTCGCGTCGATCTGCGTCGCCGAGAAATTCCACGAGCACACGAAGCTTCCGTCCACCCTCGAGCCGACGGTGGAAATCAGCTCTTGCGGCGCGAATGAAAGCGTGAGTTTAAATCCGAAGAAGCGAACCGCCCCTCCGTTGGCCGCCGTCGAAGTTCGACAAGCGACCAAATCAAATACGGAAGATGAGCAAACGATTCCCTTGCTCAAACTTTACGAGCAGTCATCCACGCAAGCGGTCAATTTCAACCGCCTGGGTGTGAAACTTTTGATACCGTCGAAGGAAGAGATGAGAATCGCCGGGTTGTTTCGATAACGGCCGCATCGAACGAGAAGCTACTCGGGCTTCTCATTCTCCTTTTGGTCCTTCTCCATTCGCTTGATGCGATCACGAATGACGGCCGCCCGTTCGTACTCTTCGCGCTCGATCGCTTGAGCAAGCTGGTTCCGAAGCGCGGTGAGATCGGGATCTCGCGCGGTATTCCCGCGAGCAGCTTTTGATTCCGCCCGCGCGATGACTTCCATCTCCGGATCGACGGCGCGCCCCGACGTCTTGAGTTCTTCTCCCCATCGCTGCAGGAAGTCGAGCTCGAAACATTCCTCTTCATTGCGACCGTAATGATCGAGGAATTCTCGTATCCGCCCGCACCCGTCTTCGATCTCTTCAATCGCTTTAGGGACCTCATGATTCTCCAGCGCAAGCATCGCCTTTGCGCGAGTATTCATCATCAGAACGTAAGGACGGTATTGATCGAACCGCCATTGATCGCGACGCTTCTTCGCATGTTCGAGGACGAACTGGAACATCGAGATATTCCGCTCGGTATCCCGAACGACGAGCTCATAATTGGCGAGGTGAAAGAGACACAAATAGCGATGGTAATACTGCAAACCTTCGCGGAAGAGCTCCTCGAGCGCGTCTCCTGAAAGGGCATAGCCGTCGCCGTAGCTCTCGGCTTCGTGAAGGTAATACGCGAAGACGGACTCATATCCGAAGGGGCGCTGGCCGTCCGGTCGGCCATAGAGACTCATCTGGATCAACCCAAGATCGATACGCATCTGTATCTTCTCTTGCTGGTCGTCCCCTTTGATGATCCGGACGTTGAGTTCGTGTGGATCAAAGTCCCAGCCTTCAAGGACTCCGGCTATGTCCTGACTCATGCTGTGCCCGCAAGATAGGGTGATCACGTTAGAAGGCTCATCCTCGCAAGGAATGGAGGACTCACGACAAACGGCTCACGACTTCGCCGGATCAATGATCCTCGGCTACATCGCCGGCATCAGCCAGACCGACGTCGACCCGCCTCCTTGAAGGGCCTTCGAACCTTGGCGGTCATCTTACGGATCGGACAGCCTCAGCCAAGCCGACCCAGTTTTAGGCCCCTGCCGAGGTCGTGTGGACCGGTCCGATGTCTGGATGCACCGGATATTGGGCAATCTCAATGTGGTTGCCGTCGGGATCATGAAAGAAGAGCTGAATCATCCCTGTGGGCCCTTGCACATTTCGCAGATAATTAATCCGATGTTCGCGAAGCCCGGCCTCGACGGCCTCGATGTTCGGCGAGTGAAATGCCACGTGATCCGCCCTTGCCGATACCGCGACACCTCGTTCCGGCGGTCCACCCTCAATGATGTGAAGTTGCACGCCGCAGCCATAAAGCCAGGCGCCACGAAAGTTGAAGTTCGGCCTCTTGATGACCCGAAATCCCATGACGTTTTGATAAAAGGCAACCGATCGATCGACATCGGCCACCTCCCGCGCGAGATGATTCACCGAATCGATCAATAGAGGCTCGGGCATGTTCATCACTCCTCGCAACCGGTTGCGAGTCAGCATCGACGCGCATGAATGCATCGAGTCAAGCAAATCGAAGGGCGACCTCGACTCGGCTATTCTCGGCAATTGAGTCAGCGTGACAAGGAGGGACAAATACGTCGCGAGAAGGACCCGTTCAGGCCGCCCGCGAAATCTCTTGACGAAGTGAATCGAGCGAATCGTTCAGTATGGGAAGGAGTTTGTTCGAGGTGAGCTCTTTCATGCAATCCATTCGACTGCACTGCTTGATGTAACTTGCGCGGCAAGAGACACTCGTCTGCAAAATCGAGTGCCCCGGCCCGAACGCGCCGGCCCTCGCGGGCGAGGTGCAGGTAAAGATGGAGACGGTGGGCGTTCCCACTGCCGCCGCCAGATGCATCGGGCCGGAATCGTTGGTCACCAAAAGATCGACGGATTCCAAAACCGCTGCCAAACTGCGAAGGGATGTTCTTCCCGCAAGGTTGACGTAAGGGATAGTCAATCCTCTAGCGACTTCGTCCGCCACCGATTCTTCACTCGGTCCACCAATAATGACAACGGATCCTTTCCTCGGGCCGACGGAACGTTCCATCGACGCGGCAAAATGCTCTGCGGGCCAACGTTTCGTCTGCCAACGCGATCCAGCATTCACCGCGACCCAGGGGCGCGGAAGCGATCCAATCATCGAAGTCGCCGCGTGGCGTTCCGCGTTCGAGATGCGGAGCGGAAATTCCTTTGGCAGATCGCCGACTCCCAGCAACTCCGCCACTGACCAGTAACGATCGACCGCACCCCGTTCAATCGGAAGATCATTCGCAATGTGCGTATACGAAAGGGTCGCCCCTTCCCGAGCCGACGCCAAGCCGATTCGAACCGGCGCGCCGGTGACCCATCCCATCGCCGCGCTTCGAAAAAGACCCTGCAAATCGATGACAAGATCGAATTTCTTTGATTTGAGTAGACGTCCGAATTCCCAGAGTCTTCCCCGAGAGATCGGCGTCATCGAACGGAATTTGTCCCGCTCGAATCGAATGACTTCATCAACCACGCCGGCCGGTTCGATGAGGGGAGCGAACGAATCGTTGATCACCCAAGAGAGGGTCGCGCAAGGAAACCGATGCCTGACGGCATGGATCACGGGAAGGGACTGCACCACATCGCCGAGCGCGCTTGGCTTAATGATGCAAATACGCCGCGCGCGAAGTGTGGCGAATGGCGCGACGTCCAGACAGGCAAGACGATTGTTTTCAGTTTCCATCAATCGATCACCTATCAAGCGGCATGAGGAACACGGCGTACAAACTGGCATGCGACACGAAAAGGACCTGTTGGCGTCCGGCGCAAATCACGAATCGCCAATTCCATGATGACTCGCGACTCCCCCTGCGGCAGAGCGAGGGACCAGCGCGGGCCCAGCGGAGGACGCGGCGCCAGCACTGAAGCCCCTCCCTGCGACACATCTTCGGTCGTGACATCGATCGCGCGTGTGAAATCAGGCCCGTCGAGTGTCAGCGGAACCAGTTGAGCCCTCAGGTTCAGCAGTCGCCGCGCATGACGCCGCCGTTCCGAAAACGACTTCTGCTCGTTACGTGTGAGCAGTTCGTTCAGGAACGCCGTGTCACAGGGATCAGGAAGAGACAACATCGCTTCTCACCTACTTCCCCTAAAACTCCATCGTACTATGCGTCGAATTGCAATCTGTGGGAAGAGCGATTTGGCGCGCAGAAGAACCTTGGCATGATGTGCCATACAGCAGAGAGGAGATTCTTCCAGAAAACTCCCATTTTTATCGGGTCAATGAGGAATCGCGAATCAGAGCCTCGCCTGGTATAAAACCTTTACGTTTATAAATGGCTCGATAGTCCTATGAGAATTCCCTTCGATTCCGAGTTCTGTGGAGACTTTGTTCCATTTGGTTACGAGAAAAGAAAGCCATCAATCCAGATGAATGAACCACGCGCCGATGAGCACCGTTTTCAGGTCGATTTACGAGGAATTTTGGCGATCCTCTCTGATCATCTCTATAGCGGCCCCCAGGTCTATCTTCGGGAGCTTTTGCAAAATGCCGTCGATGCAATCCATGCGCGACGACAAGAAGAACCGTCAATCACTGGAGAAATCATCCTGGAGGTTATCGAGTCGAAGAACGGAACTCCTACGCTCACGTTTGAAGATAACGGCGTAGGTTTGACTGAATCCGATATTCACCAATTTCTGGCGACGATCGGCCAGTCCTCGAAACGAGGGGATTTAATCGGCCGCCGAGATGATTACCTCGGCCAATTCGGAATCGGACTGCTGTCGTGCTTCATGGTAAGCGATGAAATCGTCGTCATTTCAACTTCGATCATCGACGGAGAGAAGACCTGCGAATGGCGAGGGAAGGCCGATGGGACATATAACGTGAGGGTACTCAACAAGCGGCTCACACCTGGTACGCAGGTCTTTTTGCACCCCAAACCTCGAATGGCGGAATTCCTGAAACCAGAAAAAGTTCTTTCCCTTGCACGAAAATATGGAGAGTTCCTTCCCTATCCCATCATAGTTCGGACCTCTCATGAATCCGTTCGGATCAACCGAACTCCTCCCTGGGAATCCGCTGAACGTGATTCCGATTCCCCGGATGCGCCATCGTTGCTCCAAATAGGAAGAGAAGAATTCGGAACCGAATTCCTCGACGCTTTTTCGTTACGGTCCGAGATAGGGCAAGTTCGCGGAATCGCGTTCGTTCTCCCCTATTCCTCTGGACTTATCGAGCAGCGTGCGGATCGTGTTTATCTGAAAGGAATTCTTTGCACCGAGAAATCGAACGATCTTCTTCCAAAATGGGCGTTCTTCGTCAAATGTATCTTCAACGTTCGAGATCTTAGCCCCACTGCCTCTCGCGAATCGTTTCATGAGAGCGAGAAGTTGGAATTGGCAAAAGAGTCGCTCGGCCAATCACTTCGTGATGCTCTTGTCAGTCTCGCCACAACCAACGATGAGCGATTACAACAACTCGTTTCTCTTCACCAAGTCGCCATCAAAGGGCTTGCATTAGAAGATGAGGAATGCATTCGGCTTTTCGGAGATTGGCTTCCCTTCATCACGTCGATGGGCCCAATGTGTCTGGCAGAGATCCGTCAACGAACGAACGTGATCTACTTCGCTGTAACCGTCGAACAATTTCAACAGATCGCCCCGATTGCGGCGGCACAATCTCTTCTGCTCGTGAATGCCGGCTACATTTATGACCAGCAGGTCCTCGAACGATTACCACTGGCTTTCCCACTTCTCACGGTGGTGAAACTTACTCCTGAGTTGCTCTGCCGCGAATTCCGAGAAATTGCGCCGCACGAAAGGGCTTTTTGGGGCGAATTCAACAATGTCGCCCAACTAGCTCTTGAACCGTACGACTGCGGCGCGGAATTGCGAGAATTTTACCCCGCAGAGCTTCCCGCCCTGTTTACCACGAATTCATCGGCGAATTTTCTTCGTTCGGTCCAGCAAACTCAGGACGTCAGTGATTCATTTTGGAGCGATGTGCTGGAACAAGTCGGGATGGATTCGAAGTCGTCGGCTACGACCCGCTTAATTTTCAACGCGAACAACCGTCTTATCCATAAGATTGCCGAAAATAAAAAGCCGCATCTTCAAAAACATTGCGTGGAACTGCTTTACGCCCAGTCGCTCTTGATGGGACATTACCCACTTCGAGAAAAGGAACTGAAACTGCTGAACGACGGCATCCTGAAACTTTTGGACTGGTCCACTGACAATTATTCTGGAACTTAAACATGATGGATGAAGTTGAGTCATTACGAATGGACGCGGCGCGCCTGGGCTATTCCCTTGAGGGTATTGGTCTGCTAGAGCGAGCGGTCCGAATAACCGACGAAGCGGAAGATCTCGATCGCGGCTTTGAAATGCGATTGGATTTGATGGACCACGCGAATTTCGCCGGCTTTCCAGAAAAAATGGTTGTTGCCATTCTCTGGTGCATCGCGCAGTACGAGAAGAATCCATCGCGTTTCCGGTCGCACAACTATGAACTGTGTTGGCGTATGAAATGGGTGCTTCGAAGTTTCTCGAACTTCCCGAACATCTCGCTGTCGAAGTTTCACGAGATTTATCTTCGCTTCGTGGATTTCTGGGAGCGAATAGGTTACGACATGTTTCCTCTCGCGGGCATCTATCGACTCTTCGCCAGCGATTGCGGCAAAGAAGAACTCGCTCGCGAATACCACGAAATATACACGAGTGGTGAGCGTGCCACGTTATCCGACTGCGCCGCGTGTGTCATCGATAATGACGTCACCTATCTTATCGACAGACAACGATTCGAAGAAGCAATCGAGATGGCCGCACCAGTCATCAACCGGAATCTCTCCTGCCATGAAGTTCCGCATCGCACTTTTGGAACGCTGCTGATGCCATTGATCAAAACCGGAAGAACCGAAGAGGCAGAGAAACTCCATCGAACTGGTTCGCGACTTCTACGTAAAGAAAACCCTCTATTCCAACATGTTGGATATCATCTCGTTTATGCTTCCAGAGATCAGGCGAACTTCAGACGCGGACTCCGGCTTATCGAAGTTCACCTCCCTGGTGTCATCGACTCGCAAGCACACAGCGAAGTTTTCTTCTTCTCGTTAGGGGCAAAGAAATTGTTTGAAGCTTGCTCGAATGCGAGGAAGAAAACCATTTCACTCAAGCTTCCACTCAGTCATCCCAACTACAAGAATGATGGAAAGTACGAGGTTGATTCCTTGATCGACTACTTCTCGGGTCGAGTCGATCACTTGGCCAAACTCTTTGATGCTCGAAATGGCAATGATCACTATTCAAGAGTACTCATTGAAGCGTCTGACTACTGATACAGATAAACGCACTAGCCAAATTAAAAACTGTCGCGACAGAGTTCATCCACCGCGACAGCCTACGTTTATCTGGAACACGAACTCTCAGCGAGTCGGCACCGGAACACCTAAATCGACGGGATCAAGCGTCTGAGCGAAGCCCACGTTGCGGCCTCGATCACGGGCTTCCACGCGGAGATAGAACTTACCTGGGACTTCTGCTGAGGCGACGTTCCAAACGTATTCGCCCGTGTTTCGAAGTCCGCTCGCGACGGGACGCCACGGCCCCTTCGGGGTTGGGCTCCAAAGGAGATCGATCGGCTGCGTATCAAAATTCTTGTCCATCGCCTGCCAGGTGATCACGAGCTGACCATCCGCCAAACGGGGTGCGGGAACTTTAATATCAGGAGCGGTCGTATCAACTTCGATATACATTTCCGGCTTCGATCCCTTGGCCGGACCTGCCGTCCCCTTTTCTCCATCACGAACGAGAATGCGTAATCCCCAGCGCCCGTCACTCTCGAGCTTGGCTTCGACGGGGCTCTTGCCGTCATGATCGACCGCGACCAGATCCCACGTCGCACCGTCATCGCGGCTCGCCCAGAGTTCTCCCTTTTGAACGCCGGCCGAGGCTTGATCGACCATATAGTTCACGACGATTTGATTCGAGCTGCAGACAGTCACGTCCGAAGGCATTTCAGACTCGGGAACCTTGTGGCTCGTCGTCTGAATGGCGGAATCCGTGTGTGATGCGGGCTCGCTGGCCGACGCAACCTTCACATCTGACCCTTTGGAATCGCTCAGGGCGAAAACGTCGATATCTTGCTTCGTGAATTGTTCGCCAAAGACTTCGACTTGAATCACCCGCTCATTGCCCGCTTGATCGCAAACGGTGCACTGAATCTTGCTGAAGTTCTCGCTGTCGTCGAACCAAGCTCGCTTTTCCTCGGGATGCCTGATCTCGAACGGCTCCCACGATTTTGAACCTTCCTTCCAAACGGCGAGGCGAAGAGTGCTTTCGACGACATGTGGATCATCGATCGTCCAAGCGATGCCGCGACGTCCGGCTTTGTTTCGAATCGCACGCAGCGTGAGTTCGGGTTTTTGCGTGTCGACGATAACTTTGAGCCCCGGCTCGACCGTCCGAACGTCGTCAGGGATCTGGCGAGATTCCTTATCGACCAGCGCGA
>JAIEPU010000033.1 GCA_019748235.1 bacterium | reverse complement strand
TCGGACGCTCGATTCGCGAGTACGTTATTGAATGACGAAATGGTTTCGGGCCGGGAAAGAATTCGGTCGAGCACTTGGCCGGCACAATCCTTCATGACGCTCTTCATTGCCGTCCAGATCCAATAGCTTTGGCCATCGATTCGTATTCGCTCGACTAGTGCATCAAACTCCTCCGGCGATCTCGCCTCTTGGATGGCTAGAATGGCCTGAAATTGAATGCGTGGACGATAATGTTTCCATTGCTGTAGGATGACTGAACGTAGTGCTGGTGATTGAGTAGGTCGCTGACCACAAATGATAAGCGACCTTTCGCGCACTTGTGATTCCACATCCTGTAGCCCGACGAGAAGGTGATCCTCTTCGATCGACTTCATCCCTTCCAGGACTGTCAGAGCGTGCAGTCTGATCATAGGATCGTCACTGTTCAACAAAAGATCCGACATCAGCGGCGGAGCCTCATTCGGACTCGCTTCGACGAGGAGACGATGTGCCGTCATTCGTCGCCAACCATTTTTGTCACCCAACAGGGCCGCTTGCTGTGCGACGGTCTTCGGAGCTTCATATTTTCGAGCAACAATTCCCTTCGCGCGAACGCGATAGATGCGTCCCTTGTCATCACCCGCGCGTAGATTGGCAACTTTCTCCGCTGCTCCTGGCGGCATGTAAACGGGATGTTCGATCACTGCCCGATACATGTCGCACACGTACAAAGCACCGTCAGGCCCATTCGAGAGACTCACGGGTCGGAACCATCGATCGGAAGAGACAAGCCAATCAGATTTAATCGGTTTGGTTTGCAAGATGCGATTCGAACGGAACGTGACGCCGTCACGGATAAGACGAGAACAAGTCACTAAATGCCCGGTCGGATCACAGACGAAAACATGTCCATTGAAGTCGTCGCCCAGCAAATCTCCCTGATGAACGTGCACTCCACAAGCGGCCGTATGCGTGCCCGTGTGCGAATAAGCAGTCGTATTGGTCTCGACAATAGGGTAGATGCGTGAATGTGCGCCCGAAGGAGCGACATCATAGTAGCCTGCGGGCATCACCGCGTACGGGTTTCGGCGAAGCGCCCGATACGGCATGACCTCATGAATGATCGGATTTCGATTGCTTGACGTGAACCGATTGCCGACGGCATCAAATGTATTTCCAAATTGGCCAAGCCCTGTCGCCGGCTCGAACTCATCTCCAAGCGGATTGAAGCAGAAGTCGGTTCCTGAGATATCGACGATCGGTTCCTGCTGGCCGGGACGGTGTATCTTTCCCCCTGCGAGACCATTCGTCACGTAGAACCAATTGTCGAGCCCCAGCCTCGGGTGCGCGGGCTGCAACTGCGTGTTATGTCGTCCAAGCCCTTCGAAGAGAACCTTCTTTTCATCCGCTTTGCCGTCACCATCATGATCAGAGAGCCACCAGATCGTGTTGGCTCCGGTAACGATCAGCCCCCCTTTCCAGCATGCCAATCCCTGCGCGGATGGTAGCTGATCGGCAAAGATCTCGGCCTCATCCATCCGACCGTCGCCGTCTTTATCGAGTAAGCGACGGATTCGCGAAAGCGGAGGAGCGTTGGGATCAGCAGGACCTGTCGGGTAGTCGCGGTATTCGGCGACAAAGAGTTTTCCTTCTTCGTCGAACTCCATCGCTACTGGGTCGACGACCAGAGGCTCCGCCGCGACGAGTTCCACCACGAAGTCATCGAGAACGCGAATCTGAGCCAGTGACTCTTCAGGAGAGGAAGGGGGACCGGAATCGTACGGGTTGTCGCTGCTGATCAGAAGAAAGAGAAGGAATGTTCTCACGCCATCAATCTCGCGCGACTTCTTTTAGGAGTTCGAGTGCGGCATCCACGATTTTTGCCGAAGCATCCTTCTCTAGGTAGCTCGATCTCGCTCGCCATGTCTCATAACCTCCCCACTCGTGTTGCCGGGGCGTGGGCAAGTAGCCGTTGTATCCGTTGGCGAGCTCGATCGTGAAGGTCGGCTGGAGAGGACTTTTGGCTTTGATCTCTAGCCCGATCTCCGTGAAGACCTCGCATGGGATCGCGACGATACCGGCGGAGCCGACGCGCACCGCCTGTATCCAGAGCTTGACGGTATCGGGATAGTCGGCCAATAGCACGGTCTCGCGAGCATAGATCTGTGCCAGCGTGGTAAGGGGCTTTCCCTCTGACTCGCTGAGAATCTTCTTCGCACGGGCGAGATCCTCGGACGAGGGCTTGCGCACTCCGAGTTCAATTTCCTTTCGCGCACTCTTGAGCATGGCGTCTTTTTGAAACGACACACTTTTGAGAGCCATCTCACTCACGTTCGCCACTTCGTTCGCGACATGTTTCACTTGAGCGAAAGGTTCCATGGGAGGTCGAGCTTGACGAAAGTTGATCTTGTTGATGTCGCCACTCGTGCCATTGGTCAGCATAGCGAGAAAGGCGTTGCTCTTCTTCCCCGCTCCCAACCGACTGGTCATGATCCGGGCGTACTCGCCGAAGTAGTCGGCAGAGATCGCATTTGCCGGGATCCCTCCCACATAATGAAGAGAATAATTCGCTAGCACCGCTCGAACGGCGCCCTCGGGCGATCGGGCCACCAGCACCGAGACCTCTGGGTCGGTTCCCCCCGCGGGCTCAATCAAGTTTGCTGATCCGACCGGAGGGTTCATCTGAACCTGATCGTTCTTGTTGTCGAAAGGATCGGCGGGAATCGTTCCCGGCTTCATTCTCCATCGGCGATTGAAAACTTCACCCGGACAATTTGCCGAGCCGAATCCAATCTCCGCAGGGGCGGTGATTGAAGCTGCTTTCACCACCGCTCGCACGATCCCGGTGATCAATTCTTCCGGGTATTCAGGACTCGCGCTGCTTTGAAACGCTTCTCCGGCAGTGGGACACGAATGGGAATGCGTGGCGGAAACGATGATGTTCGCGGCAGGAAAGCCGATCGACTCCTCGATTCTCTTCTTCGCCTCATCCATAAGCGGACGGGGAATCATGCAGCTATCACACAAAACAAATGCAAGCTTCGTCTGCCCGTTATCGAGCACAAGCGCACGCGCGAAGAGGGGATCATGAATCGTCATGCCGCGTTGATCGGTCATCGAACCGGCCAGCGAGATCGGCAGCTTCGAGGGGGAAATGTCCTCGGCCCATGTCCCTACCCGGAACGTTCCTTCGGCCAGTGCTGTTCCGGTGAGAACGAAGAAGATGCCGAGAAGCCAACTCATCCCACGATTCATCGCCGACTTCTCCACTTCTCCGCCAGCTTTCCGATTCGTCGTTGAAAAGATTCTCCGCTCGGGGAAACTAATCTTCCTTCCCATCTTGCAACTTTGCGAGAACAGACAAGTCTTCAAGTGTGGACGTATCGCCTGACGACTGTCGGCCTGCCGCCACATCACGAAGCAGCCGTCTCATGATCTTACCCGACCGGGTCTTGGGAAGCGCATCCGTAAAACGGATCTCGTCGGGTCGAGCCAGTGCTCCGATCTGCTGTACGACATGGTGCGCGAGTGCTTTGCGAAGCTCCTCGTTCGGATGCTTGCCTCCCTCGAGCGTGACGAAGCAGGTGATCCCTTCACCCTTGAGCTCATCAGGACGACCAACGACGGCTGCCTCCGCCACATCAGGATGGCTAACCAGAGCGCTCTCCACTTCCATCGTCGAGAGACGATGTCCGGATACGTTGATCACATCATCGACACGGCCCAAGATCCAGAAGTTCCCGTGCTCGTCTCGACGTGCCCCATCTCCCGTGAAGTATTTTCCTGGAATCTGGCTCCAATATTGTTTTTGGAACCGCTCATCATCTCCCCAGATCGTCCGGAGCATGCTCGGCCACGGCTTGCTAATGACGAGCAACCCTCCTTCGTTGTCGCCAACCGGATTGCCGGATCCATCGACCACTTCCGGGACAATGCCGAAAAAGGGACGTGTCGCGGTGCCGGGCGTCGTGGGTGTAGCTCCAGGAATCGGCGTGATCATCATGCTGCCGGTTTCGGTCTGCCACCACGTATCGACGATGGGACAACGCGACCCGCCGATAATCTCGCGATACCACATCCATGCTTCGGGATTGATAGGCTCGCCCACCGTGCCGAGAAGCCTGAGGGTCGACAGATCATACTTCCGCGGCCACTGTTCTCCCCACTTCATGAACGCTCGGATGGCGGTGGGAGCGGTGTAAAGGGTCGTGACGCCGTACTTCTCGACGATTTGCCAGAACCGACCTTCATCGGGCCAGTTCGGCGCCCCTTCGTACATCACCTGCGTCACGCCGTTGGCCAGCGGTCCATACACGATGTAGCTATGTCCCGTCACCCAGCCGACGTCAGCCGTGCACCAGTACGTGTCCTCTTCCTTGTAATCGAAGACATACTTCGAACTGAGTGCGGCCCCAAGCAGATAACCAGCGGTCGTGTGCAGAATGCCTTTCGGCTTACCGGTGCTCCCCGACGTATACAGCAGAAACAGCGGGTCTTCACTATCCATCGGCTCAGCCGGACAGTCTGCTGATGCGAACGACGTCAGCTCATGCCACCAATGATCACGTCCCGGCTGCATCGAAATCTTCTGCCCCGTTCGCCGAAGGACGATCGTGCTCTTAACGGTAGGACTCTTAGTAAGAGATGCGTCGACGTTATCTTTCAGCGGAACGATCTTGCCACGGCGCCAACCTCCGTCGGCGGTGATGACCATTTTCGATTGGGCATCGTTGTTTCGATCCGAAAGTGCTTCGCTCGAAAAGCCCCCGAAGACCACGCTGTGGGCAGCACCGATGCGAGCACACGCAAGGACGGCGATCACGAGTTCCGGCACCATCGGCATGTAGATGGTGACGCGGTCCCCTTTCACGATGCCGAGCTTCTTCATCGCGTTCGAGAACTTGCAGACCTCGCGATGCAGATCGCCGTAGGTGAGGACGCGCGTATCGCCCGGCTCACCTTCCCAAAGAATCGCAGCCTTATTCTTTCGCCATGTCTTCACATGACGATCGAGGCAGTTATAGCTCGCATTGATCTTCCCACCGAGAAACCACTTCGCATGGGGGGGATTCCATTCAAGCACCTTGTCGAACGGTTCGAACCAGGTGAGATGCTCCTTCGCCTCTTTCTCCCAAAACTCCTCGGGGTGATCTTTGGCGAAGTCCCAAAGCTTCTGGTATTCCTCCATCGACTTGACGTGCGCGGACCGGCTGAATTCCGCCGGCGGCTCAAACATTCGAGTCTCTTTCAGAACGCTGGTGATCTTCTGCCCGCTCGACATATCGATTGATTCCAATTCCGTCGCCCATCGCCGTCTTTCAGACGGAAGCCGGCAACTTCGCGTGAAGGTTCCCCAAGACCGGCGAAAAGCTTTGACCCAGCCGATTCGGCCGTAGACCGCTGTCATTTCGCCACTCTACTCCCAGGAACGCAATTTATCGGCCCCAGGGGCCGCTCACAAGCATTCCCCCCTTTGATTCCAAAGTGGCAACGGTGGAAGTGTCATGCTGGAGAATTCGCTCGATCCACGGCGAAACCGGAGTCGAAACCGACGGTCAAGCATCTCGAGTTCAATCGAGGACTCGCGATCAGAGGATCAAACGTAACGATCCCATCGATTTTGCAGCCATGGCCTTGGGTCCACTCGACCAGATCGCGATTTCAGGCTCATGTTTCGTTCCCCTCCTGACACAAAATGGAACGAGTGAAAGGCCCAAAGACGCTTGACGGAACTACCGCGCGATGAGGAGGGCAATTCCTCTCCTCGCGCGAATCGATTCGCTTGACTTTCGAAGATCGCGCATGACGGAACATGAAGGGGTGTCACGAGCATGACGGAACAGACGTGGAACAGAGGGTTCACTCGCCTGACTCGGTCGCTTCGCGCCCTGTTCCCCTATTTCGCAGTGATCGCGGGACTCGCCCTCTACCTTGAATCGCTCGTCAACGTCCCGGTGAAGTCCACCGTTCAGGCTGATGCCGAATCATCACCTTCGATCGCGATGCTCGAGGACTCGGGCGAAGTTTTCCGCCGGGTCGCGAAAGCAGTCTCGCCCGGCGTCGTCTACATCGAATCAAAGCAGCGAGACAAGAAGGGTGAAATCTACAACGAAGAAGCCGGCTCCGGGGTCTTGATCAAGATCGACGGATTCGAACGACCGATCGTCGTCACCAATTTGCATGTCGTCGTCAATGCGGCTCCGCGCGACATCGATGTCCTGCTCTCGGACGGTCGTGAGCTGCAGCCAAAACAAGTCTGGAGCGACCGGGATACGGATCTCGCGGCCCTTGATCTCGGCGAGTCAGGCCTTCCCAGCGTCCAGACAGGCGACAGCGATCTCGTTCACGTCGGCCAGTGGGTCCTGGCAATTGGTAGTCCGTTCGGCCTGACGCAAAGCGTGACGCACGGCATCGTGAGCGCGACAGAGCGCCGCCAACTCGGATTGCCGCAAAGCATGCGAATCAAGGAATTCATTCAAACCGATGCTGCCATCAACCCCGGCAACAGCGGCGGTCCGCTCGTCAACCTTCGTGCCCAAGTGGTCGGCATCAACACCGCCATTGCTTCTCGCACCGGAGGCTCCAGCGGCGTCGGCTTCGCGATCCCCGCTCAAATCGTTCAGCGCGTGGTCGGTGATCTCGTGCGATACGGACAAGTCCGGCGAGCCTATCTCGGCGTCGAGTTCCCCGTCGCCTTCAATCGTGAGGAAGCGATCAAGCTTGGACTGCCGACCGCGCGCGGCGCGATGGTGGCCTCCGTGAATAACAACACTCCCGCCGCCAATGCCGGTCTCAAGGCGGGGGACGTCATCCTCGAATTCAACGGCAAGTCAGTCGAAGATGACAGCCATCTCATCAACATGGTCAGTCAAGCCAGCGCCGGCGAAACGGTTCGCTTGAAAGTCTGGCGTAAGCGCCAAGCGGCCGTCGTCGACATCAAGCTCGGCGACTGGAACACCTACCAAAACGCCTCCGCCACCACGACGGTGGAGTAACAATCATGGATTACACTTCTCGTCATTCATTGTATCTCGCACCTTAATTTTATTGACATGCACTTTAACTTTGTTAAAGTCCGACTATGGGTGAGCGATGGGTAGACCATCTCGATGACGACGATGTGGCATTCTTGAAGCGGTTCCTGTTGGCCTCGGGATCGCTCAAGGGGGTCGCGCACGATTATGGAATTTCGTATCCGACCGTTCGCCTTCGCCTTGATCGCCTGATCTAGAAAGTTCAGTTGCTCGACCGAAAACAGCCGCTCCGTCCTTTCGAACTCGCGCTGAGGCAACTTCACATCGACGGAAAACTCGATCTCGCGACGGTGAAACGACTCATCAAACTTCATCAACAAGAATTGGAGTCGGAAGAATGACGACCCTTCTCCTCGTCGTGAGCGTGATCGCGAACGGCAATCACATCGAATGGAATATTCCAGCGGATGCCACCAACCTCTCGCGCGATGGGGACAACTTGGCGATCGAAGGGCTGGCGGGTCCTTCGATGACGCAAGTGATCAACCTAACTCCCGTCAATGCGACCTCTCACATTTACATGTTGACTGGCGAAATCAAATATGAAGGGGTGGAAGGGATCGGCTATCTCGAGATGTGGAGTTACTTCAAGGATGGCGGCATGTTCTTTACCAGGACGCTTGGCGTCGGCGGCCCGATGGGACAGATCACCGGTACCAGCCATTGGCGAGAACTTCAACTTCCATTCATGAGCATACCTGGTTACCTGCCGGAACGGATCACCGTCGCGGTCGTTTTGCCCGGCAAAGGAAAAGTCTGGTTGAAGCCGCTCACGCTTCATTCGATTCCACCATCAAGCATCTATCTGACGTGGGGCGCCAGCATTGTCAGCGGCTCACTCGTCCTATTGAGCATTCCCGTGCTCATCATGCTGGCATTCGTGAAATCGACAAGGCAACTCTCCGTCACGGTGGGTATGATCGTACTCGTATTAGGACTCATCCTGTTCACGACCGGATTGATCGGCTGGAAACTCGAATGGCCGGCTCTCGCGGTGCAGTCGCTATTGGTTTCCGGATTAGTCCTCACGATTGGAACGCTGATCTTCATCCCGACCATGCGGATGGTCATCGCCAAAGAAGAATGGAGAACAATGCGAGCAATCGACGCGGAGATTGTTTGAGTCGATATGAAGAGCGTTTGTGATGAATTGAAGCGAGATATGTTCAACGATTTAACAATTTATATCTGTGCAGTATTGATTCTAAGCTTCGGCTGCTCGAAATCGGAAAATGCAAACAACGATCAAATTCAACCGTCTCGTACTGCTTCGATCGGCAATACACAGAAATCGACTCTTTCTCTGAAGGATCTTCCCAGCGACGTGATTGAGATCAAGGTGGAAGATCCCTTTGGGGAACACGGAGCGATCTGTACTTTTCAAGAGGCCAAGTACGTCTCGAAGGATCTCATCGCAGAACTTGAATCCAAGCCTGATGGATTCTTCAAGGGGGGTATTCTCTACTCACCGCAAAAAGTTGAAGCCGATTCAGATGACATGATCAGAGATTTTTGCAAAAGTCGCGATGTGGATCTTTACATACATGTCCCGCTCGGGCGAGCGGAAGACACTTATCGCCACGTCGTGAGGTCGTCGAAAAAAGATCGATCGGGAACGACTCCATGAGATGGGTTTCGGCTGACTTTCAATTCGGTCACCGACGTATCGCGCGACTCATTCTTCGGTCCCGTCGCCCGCAGCACCAAAAGGAACATACTTCTGATACTGCTGGGTGCCATCCGCAGCAGTTCGCCTTAACCTCGCCACCAATCTTTGACTCCATTCCCTCCCGAACTCCTACAGAAAGACGATGATGTGACCTTGTTTCCTTGCTTTCACGGCCAAGACGACATTACGATAACTTGATGAAGAGATGTAGCCAGCAATTCACTCCTCCCAGTCCGGCTACGTCGACCTCATTTGAGGGATGATTCATCATCCTTGGGCAGCGGAGGAAACAGCCATCATGCTTGACACCTACATCATCGACATTGGTGTGTATCAAGAAGAGGATGAATCCATGAGGATATTCTCGAGCGTCATCTTGCACGATGCGGAGGGAACGTCCCATGACGATTGGGTCTCTGACTACGAACTCATGAAGATCGGCGATGGGGACGGAACCTGGACCTTCATGAGGTCTCAAGGTCACTTGCTGCTCTGGGGAAGAGGCCTGGAGTTTCAAGCTCGGTTTAAGGACTTCTCTCCAAACAGCGGACGACGGGGGACCGTCGAATTGGCCAAGCCCCTCAACGGGTCGCGAGCTCTCTCGTACAAGGTTCGCCGAACATCCTAATCTCGAGGCTACGAAGAGAGAACAATCCGGCGAAATCGGCTCGCATGGATGCCGAAAAAATTATTCGCGAAGGCGTAAGCTTTTCATTTTCCGCTGATACGTTAGCGCAGCGACCATGCGAATGGGAATGCATCGATCAAAGAATCGGCCCTGAAGCCCGGGGAGAATCAAGATGGCCACCGTCTATTACGTCGACTTTGGATCGCCGAACGTACGAGGGAGATTCGATTCACGGTCCCATGCAAGTGTTCGATACATTCGCCCGATTAATTCTGATTGACGACGAAGGGGACAGGGATCGATGGCTGAAAGATCCACGGGGGGACCAAAACAACAACTGGCCCGATGATGGCATTTGGACCGTCACTACCTCTTCGAGACAAATGGCCTTCGCGCACGCTTATGACGGCAAATTGTTGGGAAAACTGACATTCGCCCAATGGCCCTTCCGAAGGGGAGACGAGGGGAAGGTCGTCCTTTCCACTCCCCACAACGGAAAATCAGAGTACCTCTTTTATGTGTCCCGCATCGAATAGCGTTCGTGAACGTGAGTGAGGAATCATCCCTAGACGATGATTCGCGGGAATCGACGCGTCGTTGCGAGCATCGGACCGATCTACTCTTCATCCTCCTCTTCTCCCAGATGCTCCTTCCCGGCAATGGCGAAGAGGAGCTTTCGGCCGACGCCGGTCGCATGACATTTTCCTCGATTGGCCATTACGACGACGCCTACCTTTCGCTCAGGGAGCATGCCGATATAGGTCGACGTGCCAGGCAAACCGCCGTTCTTATCGATCACCAGTTCTCCTTGCAACTTGACTCGCTGCCAAGCCAACCCGAGAGACAATTGATCGGACACTTTGAAGTGAGGTTCTTGAGCTATCCGCATCGCCTTCGTGATTTTGGGTAAATCTTCACGCTCGCCTAGATTCGCCCTCAGAAACTCTCCCATGTCGCGGCCTGAGGAGCTCAGCCTTCCACCGGCCGGCCAACCGCCGATCGGACTGTGCTCGACCGGATGACCCATGTGCCCGTACCCCTGCACGACGAGATGTCTTTCGTTTCGGGGTATTTCGAAGAACGTATGGTGCATGGACAGAGCATTGAGAAACTGTTCGTGAAAGACCACGCCCAGCGGCTTCTGCTCAACATTCTCGATCGCATACCCAAGTAAGCCCATGGCGACGTTGGAATAAAGATACTTGCTTCCGGGCGGTTCATTCGCACGCCAATGGGCCGCCCATTCCATGATGAGCCGCTTGTTCCATTCGTTTTCGAGTCGCCGCACCTCTGGTACCCGTGGAAGCGAAGAGGTATGCGTCGCTAAGTGAAGCAGCGTCACCCGTTTGATGTCGCCTCCTTGTCGATCCAAAAAAGGAGCATAATCCGCGAGCGGACTCTCCAACCTCATTCGCCCCTCTTCGAGTTCCATGGCGAGGGAGGTTGTCGTGAAGACTTTCGTTACCGATGCGAGTTCAAAAATAGAATCGGGAGTAACACGTATCCCACGCCCTCGATCAGCCTCGCCGAATGGAAAGAATGTCGTCTCCCCATGATGACGAACAACGACGATCACTCCCGGTGGCTGCTCCTTCTCTATCCACGAGTGAACGATTGAATGGACCATTGGCCCAATTTGTGGGCGACGCTCGACATCCCCCTCTTGTGCCCAGAGCGATGAAGCCGTGAAAACGAGAATGATGGCGACGATAGGAACGATCGATTGCTGGACGCGCATGAGAAAGACTCCGCACGAGGTTTCATCGAGAGAGGTGATTTATCTCGACTCAGTCTGGCTCCGCAAGATCACTTCCGTCAATGGCTGCATTCGCGCGGTCTGTTTCAATGGTCGTTCGTCAATCGATGCGACCGGAACAATCCCTCGAACACTGTTCGTCACGACGGCCTCATCACATTTCGCCAACTCATCGATGTGAAAACTCCTTTCCTTGATTCGAAGTGAATCCGCCTGTTCAATGAGCAAGCTTCTCACCGTTCCTGACAAAACTCCCCCCGCAATAGGCGGCGTCCACCATTCCGCACCGAACCGCACGAAAACGTTCGAATGGGCGGTTTCCAGTACCTCCTCTTCTGGCGAGAGAAGTAACGCATCACTGGGCGAGCCCGGCGAGGCTTTTGAGATCACTTCTTCATGCGCTAAATGCCGAAGTAGGTAATTCGTTGTCTTGAGTCCGGAGAGTTCATCGCTTCGGGAAACGCGGTAACGACTGGTGATTAACGATATCGCGGTCATTGGCACGGGAAGCGGCCGTGTGATCATCCAGATCGTCTTCTCCCCCTTTGTCGATCCCGCACCCACGGATAGTCGCACGACGACATCGCCCGTGCTGACCTGCTTCACGTAATCCGACACCTGAACGGCGGTCGGAAGTTTGTCTAAGGGGAGATCGATCCCAATCGCGCGAGCCGTACGGAGGGCGCGCTGAAGATGCTTGTCCCAAAGCCAAGGTCGCCCTGCGAACGTGCGAGTCGTTTCGAAGAGACCTCGCCCGTACAGAACGAATTCATCTGTCGGTCGGACTCGATATTCGTCTAAGGAGCAAATCTTACCGTCAAGCCAAATCAGATCCGTCGTCATCACTGATCTTCCCCAAGTAGAATGCTCCGCATCTGTCGTCCTTTGGCAAGCGTCTCACGGTACTCTGCCAGTGGATCGCTATCGACCACGATCCCGCCGCCGACCCGGTAAGAAACGCGGTCTCCGTCCACGATCATCGTTCGGATCGCGATATTCAAATCCATTCGGCCATGATCGCTAATGTAACCAATCGCACCGGTGTATAGGCCGCGCCGGCCCCGTTCGAGCTCATCAATGATTTGCATGGCGCGTATCTTTGGAGCGCCAGTGATGGAGCCCCCAGGAAAGGTCCCTTTTAACAGATCAATGACGTCCATCCGCGGACGAAGTTTTCCCTCCACGACAGAGACCGCGTGATGAACTGTGGAGAATGACTCAATCGTGCGATGCGACGTCACTCGCACCGAATTAAAATCGCACACGCGACCGAGGTCATTTCGCTCCAAATCGACGATCATCGTCAATTCGGCCGCATCCTTTTCCGAGAGAGTGAGTTCCTCTCGCAACAAAAGATCATGAATCGGATCTCGTCCGCGCGGCCTCGTTCCTTTGATCGGACGAGTCTCGACACGTCCATCTGGGGTGAGGAGAAGATATCGCTCGGGACTCGCGCTGATCACGCTCCAACTGTCACCACGAAGATAGGCGCCGAATGGAACTGGGCAGCGCGTGATCGCCCGCGCGAATAATCTTTCGACCGGTTGGGACAATGTCCCATAAAACTCTTGCGACAAATTCGCCTGGAAAATGTCCCCCGCCCGTAAATACTCAATGACCTGCGCGACCGCCCGGCGGAATTCATTCTCGGTGAACTCCGACTGAAGGTCCCCATGAATCAGTGGTGTTGCCTCGTCGAGGCCGGTTCCACGATTCATCATCGATTTCAATTCATCGACGCGCGACGCCTGCCGATCGGCGGAATCGCCGAATCGATCGACCGAATACCAGGCGATTCTGTTCGCGGCGGAGTCGTGAATGGCAAAAGTATCGTAATAAGCGAGTGACAAGTCCGGCATGGAACCGACTCGATCAAACCGGCGCGGCAATTGTTCGAGTAGCGGCGCCAAGTCATAGCCGAAGTAACCGATCCATCCCCCTTGGAAGATGGTACCGCTTTCGTCATCAGTTCGATGAGTTTGCTGTAAGAGTACTCGAAGAGCTTCGAATGGAGGAGTCGATGCGTGAGGCCTTTCGAACGGCCACTCACCTGCCATCGACCAGCGACCCTCATTCACTTCGAAACGAACGCGAGGAAGTGCCGCGAAGATGCTATATCGGCTGATCGATCCATAGCCCGTCGCGCTTAAAAGAACAGCGGAGTTCGGAACACAAGACAACGACGTCGCACATGCGATCGGAAAACCCTTCGGCGTTGAATCGACGGCAGCGTCCCCCTCGGTCATGCTCGTGTCACCACGCTCAAGCGAACCTCTTTCCGATCTATCCCTCCTTGTTGTAGGGACCGGGGATAGCGTCAGCCCTCGAACCGGAGAATTGGCACCAGGGCTAGGGACGAATCATGATGATGCTCGGAACATCTCCTGTCGCCCACCAGGAACCAGCGGCATCATCGACCGTTTCACTGAACGCGAACTAAGGAGACGATTCGTCGTAACATCATTATTCATAATGAATTAAATCACCTCAAGCTGCTTGAGCAAGATTAGCCGGCGGGACAGAACCTGTCGCTGGTTGTCCAAAGGGGAAGCAGGCGATATGTTAAAGGCGACTCGCGTTCATTGGTCGCCCACGGCACATCGCCCCCGGTCTTGTCTCCCTCGGGAGACAGCATTGGCCATGTAAGCCACATCGCCCAAAAGAAGCGAGTTTCTTAGCGGGGTAGCTCAGCTGGCTAGAGCGGTGGATTCATAACCCGCAGGTCACGAGTTCGAGTCTCGTCCCCGCTATAAACCAAAACGCCGGGTTCTTAGGCAATAACCTAGGATCCCGGCGTTTGGTGTTTCTTGGCTGGGGAATTGATTCAGTCTCCCACCATGGCGAGTTGTTGGATGCCGGATCACTTCGACGATCCGAAACGGAGCAGACTGTTGTCAGCCGAACCATAGGACTCGATCCCTTTACTTAGAAATCAATTAATTCTCTAGCGAGTTCGCTGTAAAGAGAGTGCTATCAGCGATTTCAAGTTATCACGGCACATCTGGTGCATGACTCCTTTGTCAGGATCTAAATCACTCAAAGGAGCTTGGAAATGATATCGTCATACCTCAAAGCCGCGATCATTGGACTCGCATTGTGCAGTCCGGCGGCAATGGCCCAAACCACCGCCACCGACCAACGAACCGGGACAGGAACCGAAGTAACGGATCGGACCGATCGAGAGATGGATGCTGGAATTCTCTGGGCCGGTATAGGGATCGCTACTGTTGCCGTCGTGACCGGACTCAGTTGGGCCTACCTCAGGCGAAAAGACTCTCGGCGAAACCATCCTGACAATTCTCGAATGGGTCTGGGGGGCACTCCCTAAGAATGATTCGATTCATCATTACTCTGTGAGCGTCAACTCAATTGGACGACGCTCGCAGAACTCCACTCCGTCGCTGGCAAACGCCGACAGAGACTCGGAGGGACCAAGATCTGTAAAGCCGATTTTTTGTTGATTCAGCGAGTTACCGTCAGTCGCCCCGTTCAAAATGGCTCACGTTATTTGGGTGTTATCAGTTCACGTCACGAAGAAACCCGTCACATCAATTCCCTTTCGTAAAACCCCTCGAGGCTTTGATTCTCTTTGAATTGATCAATGGATCGAACATCGAAAATTGAGGAAACGGGTATCGAACGAAACGAGTATCATGTCTGGTGACTCATCATTTCGATTCCTTCGTTCGTTGCCAGGGATTGCCTTTCATGCTCTTTCGTACCGCTTCCGGCCTGATGATCCTCGTCTTTGGCGTGCTAGGGCATGGGGCTGACGAACTTTATTTCGATTCGAACGGGGTGAAGATTCACTATTTGATCGAAGGAGAGGGAGAACCGGTCATCCTCGTACATGGTTTTACGAGCAGCCTTCAGCAGGAATGGCGACGGTCGAAAGTCATGCCGACACTGAGCGAGAAATTTCAAGTCATCGCGCTCGATAACAGGGGACATGGCCAAAGCGATAAGCCGCTCGATCCCAATATGTACGGCACAGAGATGGCAAGTGACGTCGTCCGGCTCATGGATCACTTGAAACTCAAGAAAGTCCATCTTGTCGGCTATTCACTGGGAGGCATCATCACCGAATACCTCGTCGTCCATCATCCTGAGCGCTGGCAGAGTGCGACGATCGGAGGCATGGGATGGATCAAAGCCGATGACAAGCGAATGGCACTCACCGGCAATCTCGCTTTGCTTCTCGACAATAGCAAACAGATTGGTGATCTCATCAAACGGATTCAGCCGGATGGGAGCTTCACTTCGAGCGGCCCGCTCCGGGTATTGGATCGCGGGGACACGAAATATCTTGCCGCGTGCGCGAGAGGAATCTGCAACCTAGCCGTCACCGAAGAACAGCTGAAAGCAAACAAGGTCCCGACGCTTGCGATCGTCGGCGATAAAGACCTTCTCAAAGTTACTGTCGATGATTTGCAAAAGGTGATGTCCAACCTGACAGTGGAATTCGTCCCCGGAACAGAGCACGAATCCACCCTCCGCGCAAAAGAGTTTGTCAGCGGAGTCAGCCAATTCATCCAATCGCATCCGATGAAACCAATCGACGAAGCGAAGTGACCTTCGCCCATGTTGGTCAGCATTTCGTGAAGTCGACTGCGAACTCCAACGGTTTGCAGCAGTAACTCTCGGCTACGAGCTAGCAGTAGACTTCGCGGGGTTACCGACTTCGATCTGAAATTTTCCGAGCCCGACTCGAACTCCCGCGGTTTTCTCGAGCATCAGCCTTCCCATGGCACCATCGCTTGACGCTTCGAGTACTGTCCGAATTTCTTCGGCAGACATCCCGCGACTCAACATGTCTTGCTTGAGTGCCGCATCAATCTCTGCCTGATGCGTTTTGCGAAGATAGTCAGATACAAAAACAATGGCGACACAAAGGACAATCGTCAATGCGATCATCCCGCACAGAATCAACCAAGGATTCAACGACAGGATTCCAAGCATTCCTGAATTCTCCACATCTCCGCTCCCGAAGTGCGTCGAACAACGGGTTGTATTCGTCGGTCCAAAGAGGATATTGGATCGAAAATAAAGATCGCGGCGTCATCCTTCCTTAAGGAGCAGATGGTTGAATTTGTAGTACGGTCTGATTTCGATACAGGCTCGACACCTCAGCCGCCCAACTCCAATCCTCTTCCTTCACATTCTTTAGCAGCACCTTCCGCGGGAAAAAGAGCGATACCGCCTGCGGAAGATCGAGCACGCGAAGCACACCCATCAAATAGGGGCCTTTCCGATGCGAGGATGGTAAGCTGTCGAGCACCAATTCACTGACGGATGGTTCCCACACTCCTGCGTAAAGAGCGATCCCTGCCGCTGAACCACGGCCTCTTAGCGTCACCTTGGCGTCGGCATTCATCACTTCACGCAATGCTTGGACGGCTCGACGAACGTCCCAAATTCGACCTTCATCAACCGTCGTCCCAGCCAGAATGAACTTGCGAGGCATATGTGTTTGCGTTTTTTTATCCGCGTTCCAAGCATATGGCCCCCAGCCGCGAGGGGCGATAATCGCGAACGCCTTCCCATCTTCAATGGCGTCGTTACGGGAGGCGGGTGCGAAACCATTCGGGATATAGTGATGCATGGACTCTGAAAAAATGCCGCCGTACTGCTTCAGCCATGAGTCCCATCGTTCATCGTCGGCAACCTCTAACTCGATCGTGTCGATCTTCTTGTCTTTGTCCGACCGCACAACCCAGATTCTTTGGAATAAGTTCTCTTCACTTCGAAAATCGATCGTGAGAAGTCGATTCTCTCCTGCCCCCTCCGATGATCCGAACGAAGCATCGAGCGGATACTCGCGGTTGATTCCAGAAAACGACTGGCGCTTCAGTTCCTTTTCCAGCCGTCGTCTTTCGTTGTTCCATTCCTCGATCGTCTTCGGCGAAGAAGTAAACTCCGCAACCGGGACAAACCACTCGGGCGCGGTCTCGTTTTTCTGATCCTTCGGAATTGTCGCGAGCACTTTCAGCGCGGAGGGCGCGAAGAGCTTCTCTCCCTTTGCCTCGATCGGCGATTGATCGTCACGCAAGAATCTGTTCATCCACCGAAACGCTGCCACTTGCAGTTCTTGACTATCCGCATGCGGCCCCTCACTGATAAAAACACCCAGCTTGTCACTCGCCCCGAGCAAGTCGTAGATCCGCTTCATCCGATCATGAACTCGCATCACGCCATTGAGGGGAAAGATCTTGTCCTTATCCGTATTCGCCAGCAAACAGGGGCGCGGGGCAGCAAGTGCGGCAATCGTTCCAAAGCCCCATTCCACCCGGTTGATGTGATACATGCAGTCGCAATGGCCGGTGACGCAGTCATCGACGATGTGATTCTGCAGATCAGTGATTCCCGCGACAGGAACCAAACAAGCGGGCCGATCGTCCAATGCCGCCACCCACCACGTGTACGCACCGCCGCCGCTTCGCCCCGTCACGCCGATCCGCTTCATGTCAACTTCGGGCCGCGTCTCCAGATAGTCGAGAGCACGAATCGCGTTCCATGCTTCCACGCCCGCCGGGGTGTAACCGCGCGCGACCCACCACTGTTGCCCGAGCCGGTAGGTGCCGTGATGTTCCCCCGGAATCTCGCCAAGCTGCAGCGTGTCGATCGTCAAACAGCAATACCCATTCCGCGCGAACCAGCAACCATGATGCTCGTATGACACCTTATTGCCGAGCGCGACGCCGTTCTCCACCGCCCGCGCGTGGCCGTTCAAATAAAGGATCGTTGGAAGTTTCCCTTCTCCTTTTTCCGGCCTGTAGAAGTTCGCAGTGACGTAGAGTCCGGGACGTGATTGAAAGAGGATCTTCTCGACGACCACGCCATCCTTTTTGACATCTCCGGTGACTTCCGCGGAAAGAGGTGTTCTTTGCGGCAATGGCCAGAGCCCCAGCATCTCGAAGAGTTGTTCTCGAAGCTGGGCTCGAGCCGACTTCCACTCGTCTGCCGTCAATAGTGCCGCTGGTTCCCGTTCCGCGATACGAGCGACCCGTCGTCGAAGGTATTCGTTGATTTCCGCCGTCGCCCGTTCCCGATGAGCGGATTTGGGAGGGTCGTCGGCATGGGCGGATGTCGCAATACCCAATGAGATTGATGTCAGGAAGAGGATGGGAATCATTGGCAGGTTGGGAGATGAAGGTCTGTTCCTTCTATTCGATCGCATAGACTCGCAACCTCATTCTGCGGATGAGAAGTACTCTTCTCTAAGCCGCGATTCAGCGAAAAATATAAACCGCACGCCGGGACGGCACGTGTTGCAAGAATCTCACAAGTGGGACGCTCGATGCAAGCACATTGATTATTGACGCGGATGAGAGCGAGTTCCCCCGTCCGCGTCCGCAGCCCTTTTTCATTGCATCTCCCCTCATCCCAGCCTTATCCTCGAATCTCGCTGAATGCTGTTTCACATCGTTTTGACTAAGGAAATCTGATGCTCTGTCACCGAATCTTGGCACCGCTCCTACTCTGTCTCTTCGCGCCGGTGGCTCTTGCTGACTTCAAGGTGGGAGTGGGTAAGTCGATCATTACGCCGGAACCGCTGCTTCCAATCTCGGGAGGAGTCGGAGCGGGAGAGCCATCGACGAGCAAGAAGGGAGAGCTGACCGCCAGAGCGATCGTATTCGAAAAGGGAGAGACCAAAGTCGCTGTTGTTCAGCTTGATCTGCTCGGCTTTCCCTCGGTCCTCTGTGCCCGGATTCATAAGCAGGTGCCACGCATCCCGGCCGAGAATATCTTGATCGGCTCGACCCACACGCACAGTGCGCCCGATTGTTACGGATTCCCCGGACTCGGCGGGAAACCCTCGAACAACCTCGAATACATGGACTTCGTTTGCAATCAAGCGGCCAAGGCAATCAATCAGGCTGTCGACAACATGAAGCCGGCCGAGCTAAAGATCGCGACGGGCGAAGCGAAAGGAAAGATCGCTTACAATTACTATGCGCCGGAACTGTATGACCCGCGTATGTCAGTCATTCAAGCGGTCACCCCCGACGGCAAAACGGTCGGCACGCTCGTGAACTACGCCGTCCATCCCGAAGTGCTTGGCAATAAGAACGGCATCACCAGTCCCGACTTGGTCGGCCCCCTCTGCGACAAGCTCGAGGCAGATCTCGGCGGGACGGCTATCTTCATGAACGGCGCGCAGGGTGGCATGATCACGGCCGACAATCGTCTGCTCGAAAAGCCGTCTGATCAGTTGCACGCCCGTTGGCACGATGAACGAAGCTGGGCGGAATGTGTTCGCATCGGCGAATTGATGGCCTCCGAAGCGGAGCGAATCGTCAAGGATGCCAAGCCGCAAGTCGATCCCGCACTTGCGTGCTATGCACTCGACGTCAAATTCCCGGTCGAATCGCCGCTCATGTGGACGATCCTCCGCGCGTCCCCTCTTAAGTATCCCCATAACAACGATCGATCCATTACCACTCGAATGAACCTCGTCGATATCGGCGATGCGCAGATCTTGACCATCCCAGGTGAAGCCCTTCCCAATATCGGCTTTTATCTGAAGCGGAAGATGCGGGGGAAACACAACTTGCTCTTTGGTCTGACAAATGACGCGTTCGGCTACATCTTGACGAAAGTCGACTTCAACAGCTTCGATCGCTACGAGTACATCTCGCAAACCTCACTCGGCGAAATGACGGGCGAGATTGTCATGGAAAATGGGCTGAAGCTCGTTCAGAAATCTGCTGCGGCCGGCGACAAGAAATGACCTCTCGTCAGCCCGTGTGACAACAACGACGATTGACTCCTTTCATGAAGACGTGAGGTTCTCTTGCCTTTCCTCTTGCGAATGATCGTCGTTGTTTCCTTGGCTTTCGTGCCGGCAGTCGCGTGGTGCGGCAAGGTGGACGATCAGATCAAAATCGATCCGAACGATTGGCCCTGGTGGCGAGGCCCCGAGCGAAACGGCGTTGCCAATCCTGATCAAGACCCTCCCATCTCGTGGAGTGATACCGAGAACGTCCTTTGGAAGTCACCCATTCCAGGTCGAGGGCATAGCTCACCCACGATCGTTGGCAATCGCATCTTTCTCGCCACGGCAGATGAGAAGGAAGAGACGCAGTCCGTCCTCTGCTATGACCGCGAGACCGGCAAGCAACTTTGGCAGACCGTCGTCCATCGAGGCGGCCTCATGCAAAAGAACGCCAAGTCATCGGGAGCTTCCGCGACAGTCGCTTGCGATGGGGAGCGTCTCTTCATTGATTTCGCCAACGGCGGAGCGGTCTACGTCACGGCTCTCAGTCTCGATGGCAAGCAGCTTTGGCAAACGCGCATCGCCGACTACATCATCCATCAAGGTTACGGCGCGTCGCCGGCGGTCTATCAGTCGCTCGTCATTGCGGCGGCAGATAGTCACGCGGGAGGAGTGATCGCGGGGCTCGATCGTAAGACAGGTGAAATCAAGTGGAAACATGATCGCCCCAAGGTGCCGAACTATCCATCGCCCGTGGTCCTCAAGGTCGCCGGTCGCGATCAGCTCCTCATGACCGGTTGCAATCTGGTCTCGAGTTTTGATCCCTTGACGGGAAGCACGCTCTGGGAAGTGAAAGGAGCGACGACCGAATGCGTCACCTCCACCGTGACTGACGGCACGCGCATTTTTAGCAGTGGTGGTTACCCGAAAAATCATCTGTCGGCGGTCGCTGCTGATGGATCTGGGAAGATCATTTGGGAAAACAAGGACCGTGTTTATGTCCCGTCGCTTCTCGAACGGGACGGCTATCTCTTTGGTGTGCTCGATGCCGGCATGGCCGCCTGCTGGAAAAGCGACACGGGGGAACAGAAATGGAAGAAGCGCCTGAGCGGCGAGTTCAGCGCTTCCCCCGTGCTCGTTGGCGACAAGATCTATGCCACGAACGAAGTCGGTGACACCTTCATCTATCGTGCGAATCCCGAGAAATTCGAGCAGATTGCTGTCAACAAGCTCGGCGAGCAAGTGATGGCGACTCCTACCATCTGCGGAAGTCGCATCTATGCTCGTGTCGTGGTCGAGGAAGAGGGAAAGCGGCAAGAGATGCTCTACTGTCTCGGCAAGCAAAATAGGTAGGCCCGGCAGTCACTCCTGCCATGCCTTTCGTCTACCGCATGACATTGACGAAAGGTCGGCAGCATTCTCGACGTTCATGTCGTGAAATCACCCTCCCTGTTTATTTCAAAAGTAAACAATCTCTTTACCTCGCCTCCTTCTCGGCCACAATGGTGTTGAATGTCGGAGGCGGACGGAAGCTCGATTGGCCGAGAGCACGTTCCCGATGTTTGAACTTCCGGAGATGCTCCATGCGTGTTAATGTCTCGCGTTATTTCTCGTTCCTCTTTGCAATCGCGGTCGGTTCGATAACTTTCGCCCCGGCGATGTCGCAGGCGGGTGATTGGCCCACCTTTAGAGGACCAGAGCGAACGAATGTCGCGCCCGATTCGGGGCTGTTGAAGGCATGGCCGGAAGAAGGCCCAAAATTGCTTTGGAAAGCGGAAGGAGCAGGTCGGGGGTACTCCAGTCTCGCCATCGCGGGAGATCGCATCTATACGCTCGGTGATGCCCCCTCGACCGCGAGTGATCAAGACGAATACCTCGTCTGTTTCAACAAAGCCGACGGCAAGCAAATCTGGAAGACGAAGACCGGGGCACCGTGGACTGATGGAAAGCCAACCTGGCAAAGTTCTCGTAGCACTCCGACGGTGGACGGTGATCGTGTCTATGTCTTGACGCCGTTCGGCGTCCTCCTTTGCTGCGACATCGACGGAAAAGAGATTTGGAAGAAAGACCTCAAAAAGGAGTTCGAAGGAGAAAAGGCGGAAGGTTGGGGCTACAGCGAATCGGTCCTCATTGACGGCAACAGACTGATCTGTACACCAGGCGGTCCAAAGAACACGATGGTCGCCCTTAACAAAAAGACGGGGGAGACCATCTGGACCACTTCCCGCAAGGATGACCGGGGCGCGGGACATTCTTCGATCGTGATCTCGAATGTCGGCGGAACGAAGGTCTATGTTCAGTCAACCGGTAGCGGTCCGATGGGTGTTCGCGCGGATGACGGAAAGCTTCTCTGGAACTACGACATCGACAAGACCACTGCCGTCATTCCGACGCCGATCGTCCGTGAAAATCTCGTCTTCTTCGTGGCGGGTTATGGTCGCGGCGGCGCACTTCTTAAGCAAGTTCCAAAGGATAGTGGCGAGATCGCCATTGAAGAGGTCTATCCACTTCAGAAGGATCTTGGCAACAAGCACGGCGGCGTGACGCTCGTGGGTGATTACCTCTTTGGCGACTCTGAGGACCGCGGAATCATTTATTGCGCGGACCTCATGACTGGAGAAGTGAAGTGGAAGTCTCGCGGTTCCGGAAAGGAGTCAGCGTCACTCGTGGCCGCTGACGGACATCTTTATGTCCATTACGCGGACGGCACGATGACGCTAGTGGACGCGTCTCCCGAGAAATTCAACGAGGCCGGTCACTTCACCGTTCCCGGCAGCGGCGACCGACCGAGTTGGGCCCATCCCGTCATTCTCGACGGCAAACTTTACGTCCGCGAGGGAGACGTCATCTCCTGCTTCGATCTTCGCGAGGCAAAATAAATGCTGATGAATTGGGCATTGACGATTCGTTAAAGCCCACATCAGATCTTTCCTTGCTTGATTCGCTGGGCAATCTCGCCGAAACGGTCGAACATCTTGCGACGATACTCGCCGAAACCGTGAGGCGTTGCTTTCGGGGAGCGGAGGTATTCGAGAACATCCGCCTCGGCGGCTATCAACTCGCCACATGCACGAGAAACGCCGGACGCGATCTCCACAGGGATCGTCGTCACTCCGTTACAGTCGCCGTGAAGTAAATCCCCCGGATGAATCGTCACGCCTCCGACCCGGACAGGGATGTTCACGTCGGGGATGTGACAATAGCCGTGCGCGCAAATGGTGGAGCCGGTGAAGCATGGAA
>JAIEPU010000308.1 GCA_019748235.1 bacterium | reverse complement strand
TCGGTGATGTACTTCTTCTTTCACGCCAGGATTTCGTTGATCACGCGCGCCTGCCGGCCCGCCGTCAGAGCTTCCTCTCTTCCGTTTTGCAGGAAAGTAAGCTTCGCGTGATCGATGCCGAATTGGTGAAGTATCGTGGCCTGAAGATCATTGGGCGTGACGATATTTGTCACGGCGCGGTGTCCAAATTCGTCGGTTTCGCCGTACGTCTGACCACCGCGAATTCCGCCGCCCGCAAGCCAAATGCTAAATCCTTGCCCGTTGTGATCACGACCGCAGTTCGTGGGATCGCTCGCCCCTTCGGTGACGGGTAATCGCCCGATTTCGCCTCCCCAGTGAACGATTGTCGATTCCAACATTCCGCGCTGCTTCAAGTCTTTCACGAGCGCCGCCGCTGGCTTATCTGTTCGACGACAAATAGCGGGAAGCGCTCCCTTGATTCCTGTGTGCGTGTCCCAGGGCTGCCCGCCTAGGAAGAGTTGCACGAAGCGAACGCCGCGCTCCACCAATCGACGAGCGATGAGACAACGAGTCCCGTATTCTCGAGTCGCGGGATCGTCAATGCCGTAGAGTTGAAACGTTTCTTTCGACTCCTGAGAGATATCGAGCGCTTCGCGGGCCGACATCTGCATGGCGGCGGCGAGTTCGTAGCTCGCGATTCTCGCCTCTAAATCAGCTTCGCCGGGATGCTCTTCTAAGTGACGGCGATTCAGCTCATCGAGAAACGCAAGGTTATGCTGCTGCACGTCCCCTTGTAAAGCGGGGGGAGCATTCAAGTTGAAGATTCGAGGCTCTTTCGGCCGTAACACTGTTCCTTGATAGAGAGGGGGTAAGAATCCGTTCGACCAATTCGTGACGCCATCCACAGGATGTCCGTCGGGATCGGTTAGCACTAGATAGGCCGGCAATTCCTGGCACTCGGAACCGAGTCCGTAGCAAAGCCAAGACCCAATCGTCGGCCGGCCTAATACCCCGGGAATTCCGCCGTGAAAATAACGGATCGATACCTCGTGACCGTTCGCGCCGGTATGCATCGAACGGACGAGGCAAACGTCATCCACGATCTCCGCCAGACCGGGGAGCAGTTCGGAAATTTCGGTCCCGCACTCTCCACGTTTCTCGAATTTCCAGGGGCTACCCAGCAGCTTCTTACTCGCTCGATTGACGAAGCTGAATGTGACTTCGCCTGGATAATCTTTGCCGTCCTGCTTGGTCAATTCCGGCTTCGGGTCAGTCAGATCCACATGCGACGGTCCACCATGTTGAAAGAGAGAGATCATCGCCTTTGCCTTGGGGGCAAACGGGGGAACTTTCGGCTTCAGGTCGAAGTGAACCTCATCCTTCGGCAAGAGACGAGGAGACCCGAGAGCCTTTTCGTCATTCAACAGACACGCCAGCGCGAGAGACCCAATCCCCATTGCGTTTTCAGTGAGAAAGCCACGGCGCGTCAATCGTTTCATGTTCATCTCAGTCCACGTAGAGAAATTCGTTTGAGCTCATCAATACTTGAGCGAGATTGGTCAATGACTGTAATTCAGGAGAGCGATCAGAACTGACCCGCTCCGGGTGAGCATAAAGGTACTTCACATTTTCCCGCACGAACTGCGATGCCGTCTTAAGTTCCTCTTTGGTTGGTCTCCGTTGGTAACACCATTGCCAAACATTGACGAGAACCGAAGGTTCGATCGGCGCGCTCGCGGCCAACGGACCATGAAACCCCACCGAGGAGTTCCACGTCGCCGTACTCGTTGACTCCGACGCGTTCGTAAGAATATTCCCCTCTCCGGTCGTCTCTGGTTGGTGAGTGAGCGAAACGTTGACATCCCATGCAAACGAATCCGAGGTCACGTGTTCACGACCGTCGGTTATGAAATCAATGTGATCCCCCGCCTCCACGACAATGTCTCCGACAATCGTCTCGATGGTGCCATGTTGGGCAACCCATTCGCCGATTCGCCCTGAGCGGCTGGACACAATCGTCCCACGAACGCCGTCACCATTCTCACTGCCGTGAGAAAGCTTTCCGTTAATAGTCACCCGCCCGGTAGTCGGCGCATTCCAACGACGAATCGCACAGTGATCAGGACTTGCTCCGGGATGCCCACCTCCGGCATGAAGGTGCACCCAATCCAGCGCTGGATCGGGAAGAGCGGCTCCCCCCTGCCAAGTCGTTCCCGTCCAATGTGGAAGCGGATGGAAAGCGACTTTCCCATCCTTCAACTCACACGGTCCATATCCAAACTGCCAAAGTGGAGGAATGGAGTCTCCTCCGATCGGATTCAGCCCTTCCACTAGCTCGGCAGGGACATCCTGTTTGGGAGCGGTCATCACTCGGCGAGCGAGCTGGAATGACTGCTGCAAGAGGAAGTCACCATTCATGAGCATGAGCGATTGCGTTGCAACGGTTGACGAAGGCCTTGCCTCGCAATTCGTCTGCATCACGGGCGCATCGAACGCCTGCAATAGTGCCACCGGTTGAGATCGGCGCTGCTGCGTATAAATCGTTCGACGGTGCCCACTCTCATCAATGATGACCTGCCCCGTCTCATCCGCTTTTACAGCGATGGCAGGGCCGAACATCGATTGATCGACATCACCACTCGCGGCGATGATTCGATCCCTGAGCGTCTCCGCATCCAGCCGTGTGACGTTTTGCCGAGCATAATATTTGTTCTCGGCGTCAAAACGAGTTCGATGGGCTTCCCGTTTCGAGGATTGCCGATATGCAGTGGATGACATCACTTCTCGATGAAATGCCTTCACACTCCACTCTTTCTGCTGAAGTTCCGTAGCGAGCCAATCGAGAAGAGCCGGATGCGTCGGCTGATTTCCCAGCTTCCCAAAATCGGCAGGTGTTCCGACAAGCCCCCGTCCGAAATGATGCATCCAGAATCGGTTGGCGAGAACGCGCGCAGTCAACGGGTTCTCGGGGCCCGTGAGCCACTGGGCGAGTGCCAATCGGCGACCAGTCGAAGGAAGTGTCTCGTTCTTTGCAGGAAACGTGATTGGTTGAGCCGCGTTCGAAAGGACGGTGAACATTCCCGGCGCCACCGCTTCGAGCGGTTGACGGTAATCGCCTCGATGAAAACGGTGAGTCTCCACGACATGATTCGCCGGCTCCACCAAGGCGTGCAGGAATTCCTCCACGGGCTTCTTCGCACGAATCTCGGCCATCTTCGCGTCATACTTCTTCAGCTCGTCTGCGGCCCCTTGGTTGTATTGGTAGAGGACGCCTGGAGAGATATTAACGCTCGGGTTCTGGTCGAGTAGCAGCTTTTGTTCGGCTGATCGCTTATCGACGGGCGTATCAAGTGCCCCCCGCAACAGATCACGCAATGGCGCCGGATACTTTTCGAGCTCTTTGACCGTAGCCGCGGCAATGTACTCCGCCTGCTTTGTTTCCCGCTCGGTGGCAATCTTCTGAACTTCGGCCTCGATTTCGTTCGCCTGCTTGCGATTCGCATCTGTGTAGAGCGAAACTAGGCGAGCTTGGGGCGGCTTCCAATCATTCCAGTCGAGAGCTGGCTCGATGACAGCCCTGAGCGCGAAGTAATCCTTCTGCAATATCGGATCGTAACGATGATCATGACATTGAGCGCAGGCGACCGTCACGCCCATCAACGAATTGCTTACGATCTTTATCGTGTCCGCAATCACCTGGTTTCGAGCTTCGGGAGTGTTCGCGCCGCTTCCCGTTCCATCGGCCGCCATTCGCAGATAGCCGGTTGCGGTCAATAGTTCGATCTGCTCCGGCGACATGTCTCCCTGGATCGGCCCTGCTAATTCATCTCCCGCGAGCTGTTCATGAATAAATCGATTGAATGGCTTGTCTTCGTTAAAGGCTCGAATCACGTAGTCGCGATACTTGTAGGCCCAGGGACGAGCCGAATCATCCGCAGTCCCTCCCTCCGAATCGGCATATCCCGCCACATCAAGCCAATGGCGCGACCATCTCTCCCCATAAGAAGGTGACGATAGAAGTCGGTCCAGCAATCGGTCAAATGCGTCAGGCGAAGCATCGGATGTGAAACGGTCGATCTCTTCGGTTGTCGGAGGGAGCCCAGTCAGATCAATGGCCGACCGTTTGACGAGGGTCAGTGATGATGCCTCTGGAGAGAAGTCGACCCATTTCGGCATCGCTTGCCGTAAGAGAGCATCGATCGGCGTTCGGATCAATTCCACGCTTGAAATCGTGGGGACACTTGGCTGCCGGATCGGTTGAAATGCCCACCAACGCCGTTCATCATCGGAAATGCCGATACCAGGGGGTAATGATTCTGGTTCAGCAGATTTTGTCTTCGCGCCGGTCGCAATCCATCTCTCGAGAATCGCTTGATCATTGGCCGGCATCTTCGCTTCACCAGGAGGCATCTCAGCCGATCGAACACGTGCCAATAGATGACTTGCCGCGGGATTGCCGGGGACGAGCGCGGGCCCAGAATCTCCCCCCTTTAATTGGAAACGAACAAGCCGGAGGTCGAGATTCCCCTCGAGCTTTGCCTCTCCACCGTGACAGTCGAGACAATAGGTCCTCAAGATCGGACGAATATGTTCTTCGAATGTCAGACTAGCGCCATCCGTCTCGGCGCGCAACGAAGATGACACTCCCACGAACAGAGCGACACCTAGGAGAACAATTTTCCGCAGGAGTTCGTTTTGCATCGGCAAAATATACCTAAGTCCTTTGGGCCCATCGAATTGATCGATGGATTCTCTTTCAGTATCACCCAAACCACTCGCTGAAAGCAAGACACCTCACATCTGTTCTCCTGATAAATCCGTCATTCAATTCGTGAGAATTAGACCTAATGTTGAACCACGAAGTTCCAAGGGCGACAATCAACTGGCGGTCGCTTTACATACTGCCTCGTATTTGCGCATCGATTTGGTTTCGTTCGCAAAACGAGGCTGCATCACTTCCATTCAAGGTTCCAGATGATGCGACGAAGAAATTTTCTCGGAACAATGGCTGCTGGTCTCATGGCGGGATCGATCGTCCGTGCGGCCGCCCCATCGAACGTATCAACCGCTCCGAAAAAGCGGCTGGCCATTTTGACCACGGAGTGGCGTTACGAGTCGCATGCCTGGCACATGGGAGAGAGATTTCTTGTCGGTTATCCGCGCGAGGGGCATTGGCATCAGCCGCCTATCGAGGTCGTCTCCGCGTACGTCGACCAATTTCCATCCAACGATCTCAGCCGCCAACGGGCCGAAGAGTTCGGATTCAAGATTTATCCGAGTGTGGCGGAGGCATTACGGCAAGGAGGAGACAAGCTCGCGGTTGACGCGGTTCTCATCATCGGCGAGCACGGAAACTATAAGGACAATGAGTTCGGTCAGCGACAGTATCCTCGGTATGAATTCTTTGATCAGACTCGGAAGGTCTATCAGCAGGATGGCCGAACCGCTCCCATCTTCAACGACAAGCACCTCTCATGGAAATGGAGCTGGGCCGAGGAGATGGTTCGGGTTTCGAAAGAGATGAATTTCGCATTCAACGCAGGTTCTTCACTTCCGGTGACTTGGCGAATGCCCTCGATCGATATGCCGTACGACGCCGAGATCGATGAGGCGATCAGCGTTGCCTTCGGAGGTATCGACAGCTACGACTTCCATGCTCTGGAAGTTCTTCAATGCATGGTCGAACGATGTAAGGGGGGCGAAAAGGGTGTCGTCGCTATTCAAGCATTACGAGGCAATGCCGTTTGGAAAGCGATGAACGCGGCAAGTTGGAAGGACGGGGGTTGGGATCCCGAACTCTTCTCCGCGTGCCTTTGTCGATCACAAACTCTTGCCCAGTCACCCACGGGAAGTCATCGCTATCCCACTGAGCAACAGATTAGGGAATGGGTCAAGGAACCTGTTGCTTACCGAATCGAGTACTCCGACGGATTGAAAGCAACGATGCTCCTCATGAACGGGCTCGTCAAGGACTTCACGTTCGCGGCACGGTTGAAGAACCAAAAGGAGCCTCTGTCGACGCTTTTTTATCTTCCCCCCGTCCCAAACGTCGCGTATTCCGCCGCCCTCATGGCAGCGGCTGAAGAGACCTTTCTTACTGGAAAAGCTCCTTATCCAATCGAACGAACGCTTCTCACGTCAGGTCTTGTCGAGGCAGCTTGCCAATCCTTGACGAAAGATCAAACGAGGCTGGAAACACCTCATCTGACGGTTCGTTACTCCGCACCGAAGCATTCCACGTTCTGGCAGAGCTAGCGTTATTTCATGACCTTCAGCACTCGATGGTTGGTGCTGTCGGCAATGAAGAGCGTTCCATCAGGGGCAACGAATACACCGTGAGGTTGATTCAGTTCAACTTCACGCGGCAGACCGCCCACTCCTTTATTGCCCGCTTTTCCTGTACCCACGAGCGTCACGAGTTTCTTCTCGCTCCGGATGTATTTTCGAATCTGGTGATTGTCGCTGTCGGCAATGATGACGTCACCCTCTCGATCGATGCAGAGATGTTTCGGACCCTTGAGGGACCTAGGATTTCTTCCCGCTTCATCGGTCGCCACTGAAACTTTGGGCCCAACGAGCGTGCGAATTTTTCCAGAGGCATCGACCACGCGTAGAGCATTTCCCTTTCGCTCTAAAATATAAATGTTCCCCTTATCGTCGGCGGCGACCGCGCGCGGATCGACCAGAGGTGAATTTTGGGCCACGTCACCATCTTTGGGAACGCCCGAATCTCCGTTCCCAGCAACTGTCGTCACGACGCCGCGATTCATGTCGATCGCCCGAATGCGGCGATTGTCCAGATCAGCAAGATAAAGGTGCTTCTGGCTCGGATCGAACGCGATGCAATAAATGCCGCCGAACTCCGCCTGCGCGGCCGACCCGCCGTCTCCACTAAAACCTTTCGTCCCTTTCCCCGCGAACGTCGTCACCCGGTTCTTCGAATCAATCCGGCGAATGCGATTGTTCCATGTATCGGCGACAAAGATATCTCCTCCCTTGTCGACGATGAGATTATGCGGACCATTGAACTGCGCCTTTTGAGCCGGCCCTTCATCGCCCGCGAATCCCTTTCCCCCTGTCCCCGCACGCAAACTCATTATCCCCTTGGAATCGATCGAAAGGATGCGCCCCCCGAGCATTTCGACGACGACAAGGTCTCCCGTCGACAGGAGATCGACTCCGAAGGGATTATCGAGTTTGGCCTCCATCGCTGGTGACGGCAGGGTGGCACTCTCTCCACCGGCGACGAGAAGGACCGTCTCCGCTCGCACGGAATTCGTGGAATTCAAAAATGTGATGGCAAGGATCAAGAGAAGAACGACCCGCATCAAAACGCCCTTCCTTCAGTCGCGGATAGTAGAGTAGGTTCTCATCGACTCACTTCGCGAAGTTGCTTAGACGAGTTGCCGACTCTTTATTTCCAGATACGAGTTCACCGTCGAAATGATGAGCGATGGATGATCGACATCAAGGACATGAACACCCGCTTTATGGAGTTCCCTTCGCCGAATGGCTCTCTCGTCCGCTAATTCGCGCGCGGCGAGAACCTGATAGATTTGATTCCGGTTCATCGCCGGACCGCTCGCCACCTTCTCGAGTAGGGGATCTCTCATGCTCACGATGACGAGCACATGCCGTCTCGCAATAACCGGCACGATTTCGACCAGATCGGCAGCAAGCTGAGGATCGTTCAGGTCCGTGAAGAGAAATATCATACTCCTCTTCTTTTGTTGTGTTTGTAGCGCATCTGCCCAAGCGGCATACGAAGGAAACACTCCTTGCACTTCCAAATCAACCAATTCCTCAATGATTCGTAGAACGGCTCCTTTTCCTTGCCTGGGCCGCTGAAAACGAAGCACCGTATCGCGAAAGAGAAGTAAGCCAACACGATCACCTTGCTCCGATGCGATATGAGCAAGCAACGTGCAGCAATCCGCCGCTTTGTCCAGAAATGTCTCGTTTCCTGCCGGGTTCCCCATCAAACGGCTGGCATCAATGCACAAGACCAGATCCTGACTACGCTCGGCCTGATGAACAATAGTGATCGGCCGACGTCGACGCGCGGTTGCCTTCCATTCGATGTTTCGGTAATCGTCATCACGCACATACTCGCGAAGCTGGTCGAATTCGCGGCCGGTTCCGATCATTCGGTGTCGGTGGATGCCAAGATGCCGGAGTGAACGGTGATGTCTCAGTGCGTCGTATTCGAGCAGACGTTGAAGATCAGGATAGACGGAGACCTTCTCTCCCTCGTCCTGGTTCCACCTCTTTATTCCCCAACCGGTTGCCAATGAAACTTCGATTTGAGTAGAGGGTACAAGGATTCTTCCACGCACGAGAGGGGTGGCTGAAAGAACGAGTTCGACGGCCTCGTCCGGCTGAACAAAGACCACTGATTCTCCCGAGGGTGGAGAGAAACTTTCGGGCCAGGGCTGACGAATCCGTACCGCGACTCCTTTGGCTCCACGGTTTTCGACGACATAAACGAAAACACGCGGCCGTCCGAGTTGAGACCTCCCCCAGCCTCGCCGTTCAATCGTCACAAATGTTTTCGACAGAACTCTTGATTCAACAAAAAAAGCGAGGAGCAGAAGGGCATCAGTGCTTAGTGCGATCCAAACGATGGGTGGCCAAACGACCGCGATCACCAGCAATGCAGCGATCGCAAGCGATACGAAAATCAACGTTCGGCCGGGAACGATCATCGAGGCACGTCCACCTTATCCAAAATCGTTTGGAGGACTTCCGCAGGCGTGGTGCCGGTAATTTCCGCTTCCGCCTTTAGCGTGATGCGATGGCCAAGCACGGGTTCGACAAGCGCGACGATGTCATCGGGTATCACATAATCACGTCCCTTCACGAGCGCCCGCGCTTTGCTAGCAACCAATAAATGAATCGACCCACGCGGCCCTGCACCGAGTTGAACGGATTCATGCTCGCGAGTCGCGCGGACAACGGCGAGCGCGTAATCCAGAACGGGCTCTTCCACCCGAATCTTGACCAAAAACTGTTGGGCACGAATCAGGGAATCAAGCTTGAAGATGGGATGGATTCGTCCGTCAGAAAGATTGTCCAGCGGATGGCCGAGATGGGTTGCGAGTAAGATCGCGCGCTCCGCCTCCTTTTCGGGATAATGAATTCGAATCTTGAGAAGAAAGCGATCCTGCTGGGCTTCTGGAAGCGGATAGGTTCCCTCGAACTCGACTGGATTCTGCGTGGCGAATACCGCGAACGCGGATGAAAGCGGATGCTGATTTCCGTCGATGGTAACTTGGCGCTCTGCCATCGCTTCAAGCAGTGCTGACTGTGTTTTTGCAGGCGCGCGATTGATCTCGTCCGCAAGCAACAAATCAGTGAAGATCGGCCCGCGGAGCAATTCGAAGCTATTCTGCGCCAGATTAAAGACGTTGGTCCCGACAATATCTGACGGCATCAAATCCGGCGTGAACTGGATTCGCTTCGCCTGCAAACTGAGGGAGGCCGCCAAAGCTCGAACGGCGAGTGTCTTCGCGGTTCCAGGAACTCCTTCGAGAAGCGCATGCCCTCTTGCGAGAAGAGTAATGACCATTTCTTCCAGCACACGGCTCTGCCCGGTCACCACTCGAGCAAGCTGATCGAGCAATTCATTCAATTGCTCCGACACCCCTCGAATTTCGTCGTCACTAATGTCGCTCACTCTGTCCCTCCACGAGTAATCGATGTGATTCGGTTAATAGGCGAGATAAATCAGCCTCAAACTTCCGAGTAGGAAGCGATGGCAATTGCTGCTCCCATCGATCGAGAGTCGTGAGCCATTCGCTGATCTGTCGTTGATCGTTCGGATCACTTTTGCCGAGCAACGCCGTGAGTCGATGGGGGAGTTGCTCGGGCGTGGTGTGGTACTTTTCCGTCAAGCGACGCCGTACTTCTTTATTCACCAGTTCAAGGCTTCTCTTAGGGTTCATTGACTGTGAATAAAGGTAACCCAGTGTTTTGATTTGCTCGACACTCGATCGCCCCCGATGTTTCATGGGGGGATCCGTAAGTTTTTGACCTCTTCCATTCCACGCGAAAAGCCCCACGACAAAAGCCAATTGCAGCAATAGGGGTGTCAATCCAAAGTCCCGAAGCAGCCCAACAATTGTCCCTCCCGAACCGAAGCCGTGGGCCCATTCATCGAGATAGACGGTCTTACCCTCGCTGAGCTTCAGGAGGAGTTCGATATTTCCTCGATCACTCAGCCAGCCGTTTAGCGCTAACGTCGGGCTGCCGATGACGATGACCTCTCCCGCGCCATGCCGACGAGTCCATCCGAGCTTTCCTTGCTCATTCTTCAAGAATGGCCGCCAAGCAGACTCCTCGTCTGTTGGTTCGAATGGAACAGGATCGACCAATGTCACGTCTTCTGCGGTCGAAAAACGGGGATCGACGACCTTTGCTGTTTCGCTCAATCGCTCGCGGGGAGGAGTCATCTCCCGCTCTAGTCTCTCAGATGCTTTGCCATCTGGAGGAATTCCCTTCGTGCGGTAACCGAGACCAAGTTCTGCCGCGATCTCAGGAAGGGTCCGAGAAAAGATAACGACAGAGTTTCCATCGTTCACCCAGCGAAGCAGTTCCTTTTCGTCGATGCGATCACGATCTTTCTCTGCCAGGATTTGAAGCAATACTCCTTTCATCGAATCGTCGAAATGAGCATTCTCCCGCAAGTGAACCTCGTGACCAGTTTCCTTCAAGACTTCGAACAACGCGGCGGTGCCATAGGGATCATATCGGCGAATCGAGTAGAGAGGCGTATCGTTTCCCCCGCGCGTGGCTGTTGCGGCCGTCTGATAAAACGCTCCGATCAGTACGAGGATGATGATGGCAGAGAGGATGAGAGCCGTGCGACTACGCATGCGACGGCCCCGCTTCCAGCAGCCGCTTTACTTGCGCTTTGACGGGATCGATGTTTTGTTCGGATGATTCGATCCCTCCGTACCAAACCTCGTCGAAGAGCGAAGTCAGTGAAGCGAATTCGTCTCGTAGATCCTCGGAACCACGAAATCGTGACACATAGACCCAATTTGTTCGATTCCGGCGGAAATCTATACGCCCCTGTTGGTGAAGGCCGGAAAGCAGTCCGAGATAGAGAGCGCGAAAAACAAGCCGTCTATCCTGCTCGTTCCCCCACTTCTCCCCCTCTGCGAGCCAATCGGAACTGCTCATTGCAAGGGCTTCCCCCGACTGAAGAGCATCCCGAATCTGGCGACGGCTGAGAACCTTCGCCTGCTTTCCCTCGAGCCTAGTCGTCATCCAAAGGCGATAAAGAAGGATCAGAAGCGAACCGACGACCACCGCTACCAGGAGCCAACCAGCCCAATGAAGGAAAGATCCAAATCCACCGCCAGATCCCGAGCCTCCCGATTTTTGAGGGCGCTCGAACCAACTATTCCACCAATCGACAATCCACTCCCATACTTTCCCGATCCACTGCGTGTGATCGAGTAGCCAATTCTGCAGGAGTTCCGCTCGTTTGGACCAAGTTGTTTCTTCGAGCGTGCCGGACGATTCCACACGCTTCTGCCGAAGTTCCCAGCGATGATAGATAGGTTGCTGCATGACGCGGTCGGCGATCCGCTTTGCCTCAACGGGGGACGTGATCACGGAAACGGGTTCCACCTCGGTGGAGACTCCCGCGGCGAAGAATACAAGGAATGAAGTTAGTATCGTTGTCATTGCGAGCGATCATTTAGAAACTGAAGCCGATATCGTAGGTCGCTTCCCAGTCGCCGACTCTGCAAATCGTAGAAGAGCATAACCGAGACGACAGTCCAAAGCAGGTCAAATCCAAGTTGAATCAGATAGGCGAGGCCAAGCCACCAAGCCTTGCCTTGAAAGGTGAGTTGCAAGTCCGACGTATCGAGCCCAAGCAAATTGGCGATGACGGCGTTCAGTAAAAAGTATTGTAGTCCGACCGCGACCAACACGAGCCAGAGAGCCGAGACGATCATCACCAGAACAACGACTAGAACTCGGCGTTTCGATTTCATCACATCGCCTCGGAGTTGACGGAGGAGCATGGCCGCGTTCGCATTTGATTCGCCGAGGAGAGGAGTGATCATCCCGGCCAAAAGAAGTCCCACGACGAACGTCGCAAAAAAAGGTATTCCCCAAAGCGGGACAAAGAACACGGATCGCCAGGTGTTGAGCATTAATAGCGGTCCCCAAACGATACCGGCCGCCGCAATAAATCGAATCGAAAGTATGACGGGAAGTCGCTTCCACCACATTCGATTCGAGTCGCCACGAATGTCGGACTGAATGCGGTGCTGAACCACGGCGGTTCCGATCCATCGCCAGATCGTCGTTCCCACCAACATTAGTGCAACGACATCGAAAACGGACCGATGATGACTCGCAACGGCATCGATCGCGACAAGGACGACCATTGATTGAGGCAAGACCGCCAAAAGGTAGACGGGTAAAAACCGTCTGATCCTGAGGCGAAGATATTCGACAGCACGATCGATCGGCGAAAGCCAACTCTGCGAGCGGGTAATCCCCGTGAAGATAGGAACGTCAGACGCACTCACCATTCCATTTGATCCATATCCACCATGAAATGAAGTCCCGCCTCGTAAAACTGAAATAGTAGGGCGGCCGAGAACGGAACCGCGATCACGAGTGCCATCACGAAAAGTCGGGCCTTCCAGTCAACTTTGCCGCGAGAGGTGTTCCGCCTCTCCTGCAGGATGCGAAGACCTTCCTTGCTGTAATTGACTCCGTCAATTCGGGTCGCACATTCACCACAGATCGGCTTCTGCGTGATCACGCATATCCCAATCGCCGCCCGTTCCGGATGATTCATGCAGTTTCGGCGAGTCAGTGCCATCGAAAGTGATCCGTTCTCAATTCACTCTCCTCATCAACCTTCCCATCACGGGAAGCTTTGGCGAGCATATCACTTCTCTGGAGGAAAATCTCCCCTCGGTTGACGAAATCAATCCAGTGTTCTGATCCAAAAGTTCATGCACACGAACGACAGTTCACGACGGGAATTAACTTTGTAAAAAGAAGCCCGGAGCCGTTCGACGAAACGAACGGTCGAGGAAGAATTCTTTGTCAAATACATCGCCCACATTAACGATCAGCATTCCCGCCTACAACGACGGCGAAACCATCGAGGCTGTCGTGAATGAGGCGATCGATGCCGCTCAACGTGTTACCGACCGATTCGAGATTCTGGTCATCAACGATGGAAGTCGCGATGACACGGCTGAACGAGTCAAACAACTTCAGCAGTCGATTCCCAACCTTCGTTATCACGAGCACCCGGTGAATCTCGGCTTCGGCCCGACGATTCGGGAAGCATATACCCTTCCGCGGAGTGAGTGGGTTTATTTCATCCCCGGCGACAACCAATGTCCGGCCGAGGAAGTCATCTCCCTTTTTCGCGCGGCCAACGATGCGGATTTCATTCTCGGTTACCGCGTCACACGGAACGATACTTGGCAACGACGGATCGTCTCTTGGTTCTACAACATGATGATCAGCATCGTTGCCTTTCGCCGAATCCACGACACGAATGCCGCCGGCCTTCTTCGCCGCGCCTCTCTGGATGCTTCGAAACTGCATAGCAGGACAGCCTTCATCCATGCTGAAATCCTGCTTGAAGTTCTTCGCCAGGGTGGCCGCGTCATCGAAGTCCCCGCTAGCCATCGCCCACGCGAGCACGGCACCCCCTCCGGCAATAAGTGGCGGGTCATATTCGGCACGTTCAAAGAGCTTGGGCTCTATGCCGCCGACCGGCGATTGCGAATTCCGACCTGGAGAAATCGCTGACGTTTTTCAGAGAGTCTGATTACAGTTCATCCTTAACGTTTGTGTCATATACGCCTCTCTCACTAGATAAATGCGCCTACCTCATTCCATGATGAAGGATGATCGACGTTTTCCTCGCCACTTAGAGGTGTCACGATGTGGAATATGGTCGGACTGATCCTACTCGGAATGTTCGCGGGAGCACTCAGCGGTCTGATCGGAATTGGCGGTGGTATCGTGATGGTGCCGACGCTCGTCCTTCTTTACGGCATGACACAACATCAAGCTCAAGGAACTTCGCTGGCCGTGATGATTCCGCCGATCGGCATCCTGGCGGCCTGGGAATACTATCGTGAAGGTTACGTCAACGTCACGACGGCTGGGCTGCTTTGTATCGGATTTGTCGTCGGCGGATATTTCGGCGGTGCAATGGCGACAGGCCTTTCGAGTGCCGTGCTTCAAAAGATATTTGGTATGGCCCTCATCCTCATAGGCATCAGGATGGTGCTGACACCGCATGGTTGACCAAACACTTGATTCACGAGGAATCCCTTATGGGAGAATTGATCGTTCACGAGACGTTCGAGTGCAATGAACTGAATCCGCGACTTCGATGGATCCATGAGCCGAAAGCGTGGCGGATCGATCCCTCCGCGAAGTTACTCCGTGTCGAACCGGCCGGCAACACGGACTATTGGCAGAAAACCCATTATGGCTTCCAAGCGGATAACGGTCCCTTTCTCGCCGCCGACGTTCCCGGTGACTGGATACTGACCACCCACGTCCGCTTCCACCCGGCGCATCAATACGACCAAGCGGGCGTGATGATTCACATCACTCCAACCTGTTGGATTAAATCTTCGGTCGAATATCAGCTTGATCGGCCCAGCATGCTGGGTGCTGTGGTCACTAATGCCGGCTATTCCGATTGGTCGACGCAAAACTTCGTTTCAACGCAAAATGAAGTTTGGTTTCGCCTCCGGCGAGAAGACACCGATTATATCGTCGATGCGTCGACGAACGGTAACGATTGGAATCAGATTCGAATGGCCCATCTGTTAGAAGATGTTCCTCGAGTACCCGTCCGATGCGGTTTGTATGCGTGCTCCCCGAAAGAAGGTGGCTTCGTCGCGGAATTTCTCCAGCTTCGCATCGAGTCGGGACGTATTTAGTGACGGGGATCGTTTCGATGAAAGTCGCTAGTTCTTCCCGCTAGCCTCTTGCGATGAGCGAGAAAATCCGCGACTGTTAAGTCTAAATGAATTCACCTCGATTCTCGTAAACGAGGGACCTGGGGAAGGAACGACAGCGTTCGGACGGCAAATTCTTTGCACCTCTCCACAAAGAGATCGCTGAATCAACGCGGTGAATGACGTTCCGCATCAAAATCACGACTTCGGCCGGCGGCAAGGTATCTTGTTCGCCCTTAGTGCAAGTTTCACAGGGGGACTGTAACGGTGAGTGAGATTTTCAACGCGGGCGTCTCGCGCCGCGATCTGTTGGTCAATTCAAGCAAGTTCGCGGCCGCCGGAGCGTTAGCCGGCATCGCCATTCCAAATGTTCACGCGGCTGAGGACAACACGATTCAAGTCGCGTTGATCGGTTGCGGCGGTCGCGGAACCGGCGCGGCCGTTGACGCTCTCTCGACAACAAGCGGACCGATAAAGCTCGTTGCCATGGCAGACGTCTTTCCCGCGAAACTCAATTCCAGCTACGAACAAGTAAAGAACCGCTACGCCGATAAGGTCGATGTCCCTGAGGATCGCCGCTTCATCGGTTTCGATGGATACAAGAAGGCAATGGATTGCTTGAAGCCGGGCGATGTCGCCATTTTCGCGACACCACCCGCCTTCCGTTGGGTCCACTTCACCTATGCGATCGAGAAAGACCTGAACGTCTTCATGGAAAAGCCAACGACCGTCGACGGCCCGACCACTCGAAAGATGATCGAACTCGCTGAAAAGTCAGTCGCAAAGAATTTGAAGGTCGGCGTCGGTCTCATGTGCCGGCACTGCGTTGCTCGCGAGGAACTCCACAAGCGAATCAAGGATGGCGAGATCGGCGACATTCTTCTGATGCGTGCCTATCGCATGGCCGGTCCAACCGCTCATGCGTTCGCTCTTCCCAAGCCGGATAACATGACCGAACTCCTCTACCAGATTCAGGAGTTCCACGCATTCCTCTGGGCGAGCGGCGGCGCGTATAGCGACTTCCTCATTCACAACATCGATGAATGCTGCTGGATGAAGGACGCATGGCCGATCGAAGCCAAGGCGTCCGGCGGTCGTCACTATCGTGGCGATTACGTCGATCAGAACTTCGACACCTACTCCGTCGAATACACTTTCGGCGACGGCGCGAAGCTCTTCCTCGAAGGTCGCTGCATGACCGGCGCTTACGGTGAATTCGCCAGCTATGCCCACGGCCAAAAGGGATCGGCCATCATCTCAACCTCGGGACACACCCCTGCCAAGTGCCGGATGTACAAAGGCCAGAACTTCACCCGCGACGACATGACCTGGCGATATAAGCCGAAGGAACTCAACCCCTACGAAGTCGAATGGGAGCACCTCATCTCGGCCATTCGTGAAAACAAGCCTTACAACGAAGCCAAGCGCGGAGCCGAAGCAAGCCTCGTCACGAGCATGGGCCGCATGGCCGCTCACACGGGGCAGATCATCAAGTATGATCAAATCCTCAATAGCGATCATGAATTCGCGCCGGATGTCGACAAGTTGACGTTCGAATCCCCCGCGCCGCTCCAGCTTGCCGACAATGGTAAGTACCCCGTGCCGGAGCCGGGCATCAAGAAGAAGCGGGAATACTAATCGCGTCGTTTCGCCGCTGGCTGTTGTTCGCCGATCCGCGTGACGAATGCGTGAACCCGATCGATGAGGAGTAATCCTTTCACTCGATTTTCGTAAACTTGACAAGGTCGTGAGGAAGGATGCTTCCTCGCGGCCTTTTCTTCATTTTTGTCCAATGCTCGCGCGAGAAACTCAAACGAATGGCCGTACGAAAACCGAAGCTGCTCATCATCGGCGCGAACGGGTTTGTCGGCTCTTGGGTCGCGCGGTTGGCGGATAGCTCATTCGATGTCACCCTCGGCTCGCGAAACGTTTCGGGACCAAACTCGGCCCGGATCGACATCACCCAAGCCGACAGCGTCATCGATTCCTTTCAAACGATCAAACCAGATGTCGTCCTGCTCACCGCCGCCACTGCGGACATCGACAAGTGCGAGCGAGAAAAGGACCTGATCAACCAGATCAACTTTCAAGGTCCGGTAAACGTCGCCACCGAATGCAATCGGCTTGGCACCCGGATGATCTTTTGCTCGACCGACGCCATCTTCGACGGCACCCTTGCCGCTTATCCAGAGGATGCGACTCCCACGCCGGTGAACGAGTACGGCAAATCAAAGGCTCGCGCGGAAAAGGCCATCGCAGAAATCCATTCAGACACCGTCATCCTCCGCTTCTCGCTCGTGCTTGGCCGTGCGTTTGCCGCCGGCACGAATAGTTACGTCGACAAGCTGGATGCCCAGCTCCGGGCGGGTCAAAAGGTTGCCACGCCGACCTATGAGTATCGAAATCCGATCGATGTTCGCCGATTGGCTCGCGTCATGATTGAAATGGCCTCCCGGCCCGAAACAGGCATCTTTCACGTGGCCGCTTCCGACAAGTTGGCCCGGTATGAACTCGCTCAGAAACTGGCCGTCAAACTCGGCCATTCGCCTGACCTGATCGTTCCTCAGACGGAACCGATTCCCGGTCGCGCGCCGCGGGGCCTTGACGATTTTCTCGTGTGTGAGCGTCTCCCCGCCGTCACTGGATTTGTTGTCCCTAATTGTGATGAGGTGATCGAAAGTGCCATCGATCGAACTACCTAAGGCCGTTCACGAACTCGAATTCAATCACGGCTCGGCCTACGGCGCCGAGGAAGCGGCCGCCATTCAGGAAGTCCTGGCTGCCGGCGCGCCATCCTGCGGCCCCAAAGTGAAGCAATTCGAAGAGACCTTCGCGGAGTATTCCGATTCGAAGTTTGGCTTGGCGGTAACCTCCGCGACGACCGGCCTCGAACTCGCGATGATCGCTTTGGGCGTCGGGCCCGGTGACGAAGTCATCACTACACCATTGAGCTGGATCTCGACGGCCAATGCCATCGCGGCACGGGGAGCGACTGCCGTCTTCGCCGACATTGACCCTCGCACGCTGAACCTCGATCCCCGTTCGATTGCCGCGAAAATCACGCCGAAGACCAAAGCGATCCTACCTGTCCACTTATACGGCCAGTGTTGCGACATGGACGGCATCAACGACGTTGCGAAGCAACACGGGCTGACGGTCGTCGAGGACTGTGCTCATGCGCCAGGCGCGCTCTACAAGGGCCGAAAGGCAGGCTCGCTCGGCGATATCGGCGTCTTTAGCTTTCATCAGCAAAAGAATATGGTCACCCTCGGTGAAGGGGGTCTCATTACCACAAGCGACAAGAGTTTGTATGAACGAATGCTTTCCTATCGTTCCCTGTGCTGCCTGACCTATGATCCAAAGGGAAAGTACCTGCCCATCGACGAAACGAAAGAGCCAATGGGGAAACGGTACTGGCGTCTCGATTTCGCGGATGTCGGCTACAACTACCGTATGACCGACATGCAAGCGGCCGTCGGCCTCGTTCAGCTCGCAAAGCTCGAGGGCTTCAATAACCGCCGGCGAGAGATTGCTCAAACGCTCGACCAAAAACTCTCGGGAATCAATGGGCTCACGCTTCCGTACGTTTCGCCAGACGTTTACCACGTCTATCACGTTTACTGCGTCCTGGTCGAGAACGACTTCCCGCTGACCAAAGAAGAGTTCATGTGGGAGCTTTACACGCGCTACCGCATCAAAGTCTGGTCACACTATATGCCGATCCACTTGACGACCGCCTATCGACAGTTCGGACACGATGAAGGTGAATGCCCGGAGGCAGAGGCGCTCTTCCATAAGTACGTCAGTCTTCCGATACATCCACGGCTGACGGCTGAGGCAATCGATTACCTGGTTAACAGCATTCGAGCACTCGCATGAACGATTTCGTCGCGACAGTTCAGGCACTTCACGATGAGGAAGATTACTTCCGCTCGGACCGTCCGGTCTTCATCGCTCGGTCCCCAGGCCGGCTCGACTTGATGGGCGGAAACGACGATTACACCGGGGGAATGGTTTTTGAATCAACGATACGCGAAGCGACTTGGAGTGCGGCGCAGCTTCGCGACGACAGCAAGATTCTCCTCATCAATCCACAGCTCGCCGAACAGGGTTGGGACTGGGAAGTGACCTACACGCTTGACGACCTTGTCAGCGAAGATCACGTTCGATCGCTCGTGAACAGTGACCCGAAGAAACGCTGGACGGCTTACGTCCTCGGCGTGTTCTATTATTTCCACGCCAAGCAACCGGGCCTGCTCAAACGTGGCGTGACAGTCTACATCGAGTCAGACGTTCCGCTGAACAAGGGTGTCAGCTCCTCCGCGGCGATCGAAGTCGCCGTGATGAAGTCGGTCGCGCACACCCTTGGCCGTCCGATGGAAGGGATCGAACTTGCCGAAGCCTGTCAATGGGTGGAAAACGTAATCGCCGAGAGTGCGTGCGGCATCATGGATCAAATTGCCGTGGTGCTCGGAGATACCGGTGCCGTCCTTCCGCTCGTTTGCCAACCCTGCGTCCCGCAGCCGCTGGTTCGACTCTCCGACGAACTCGCGGTTTGGGCCGTGGATTCGGGAGTGTCGCATGCGGTGACCGGCATCGAGTACGAAGCGGCCCGAGCCGCGGGCTACATGGGTTACAAGCTCATCTGCGATTGGGAAGGTATCGAGGTTCACCAAGACGCTTCCTCGCGAATTCCCCGTTACACAGACAGCCGCTTTCACGGCTACCTGGCGAATCTCTCGGTCTCTCTCTTCCGCGAAAAATTCGAGAAACGATTGCCCATCACGATCACTGGCGCTGAGTATCTCGCCATGGGGGAGGAGCACGTCGATCCATTCACGAAAGCTCGCCCGGAAGTTGCGTATCACGTGAGAGCCTGCACTCGCTACGCCGTCGAGGAAAACTATCGCGTCAATCTGTTCGCGGCACTCGCCCGTGGCGCAAAGGGACTTCACCTCGACGAGACGCTCATCCTCATGGGCGAGTTGATGTACCAATCGCACTACGCCTACACCGAGACCGGTCTCGGCAACGAGGCAACCGATCTCTTGGTCGAGCTCGCGAGAAATGAAGGTCCTCGTCATGGTATCTTCGGCGCCAAAGTCACGGGGGGAGGCGCAGGAGGAACAGTCGCGATCCTTGGCCGTGCCGACGCCGACGACGCTTTCCAGCGGATCGTGAAAGCCTACGCCGAAAAGCGAGGCATCGAGCCGTATGTATTTCACGGCAGCTCGCCGGGCGCGGACAAGTTTGGAATCGTTGAGGTGAACTGATGGTGGAAGACGGCCCGACACCTCCCGCAAATCGTCAATTACGCGGGATTTGGTTCCTTGTTCTTCTCGGGCTGGCCAGCCTCATGTGGTCCGCGCAAGGAACGGCCGTCAAATTCCTTGAACCGCATCTCGGACCGATTTCGATCACGTTCATCCCGTTCTATGTCTCGACCGCTCTCCTCATTCCACTCCTCATCCGTCAACGAATGAAGGATCCCAATTCCGCGCGTCCCACGACGAAAGATTGGATGAGCTTCGCGGTCGCGGGAATTGCTGGCCAAGTCCTCGCCCAGCTTGGCATGACGTGGGGAGTCTTGAAGTCACAGGCATCGAACGCCGCCATCCTGAATCTGCTCATTCCCGTCATCAGCGCCGTGCTCGCTTCATTTATGCTGGGCGAGAGACTTTCCAGGCTCCGAATCCTCTGTCTTTTCATTGGACTCGGCGGTGTCATGCTCATGTCAGTCAAAGACCTGGAACAATCGGAGCTATTCAATCCAACCTATCTCCTCGGAAACGGTCTCATCCTCGTCGGTTGTTTCGGTTCCTCCTTTTACAACGTCTTTTGCAAGGGATTGCTCAACCGATTCCATGAAGTAGAAATCCTCATCTATAGCTACGTCACCGCTTCCCTAGCGAGTCTGCCGCTCCTCTTTTATTTGGAACCGAATGGATTCGCGTCTTTGACACAACTCGACTGGAAAGCATGGCTCGCGTTCGCGTTCCTCGCCATTTTCATGTACACCGTCTCGATGCTCCTATTCTTTTACGTCCTGGAACACATCCCGGTGACGGTCGCCTCGGCGTCCCTTTATCTCGTGCCGGTGTTTGGCGTACTGATCGCGGCTGTCTTTTTGGGAGAACGCATGACGCCCCTCGCCATCGGTGGCGCGGCCGTCGTTCTCGTTTCCACCGTGCTCATAATGCGGTACGATACTGCCGTCTGACGAATCACTTCCCATTCGCCGTTCGCGAAAGGCGATTCCCATCGTCTGAGGAGAGATGTACGACGTGAAGATTCACTACCTGTTCGCGCTGTCGATCGGTGCTTTGTTCACTTCGACCAACTTCGTGCCTGCGGAGGACGTTCTCGACACGCAAAAGAATCCACCACCCCTGACTCCCGCGAAAGAAGCGGCGGAAACGATCAAACTTCCGCCTGGGTTCATCTCGACTCTCTTCGCTTCAGAGCCAGACGTTCGTCAGCCGATCGCCATTGCCACCGACACTCGAGGCAGACTCTGGGTCGCGGAAAATTACACTTATGCCGACTCTCCCACGTTTTATGACGCCAACCAGCGCGATCGCATCATCATCCTTGAAGACACAGACGGCAACGGTGTCTCGGACAAGCGAACATTGTTTTGGGACAAGGGGGAACAGCTCACCAGCATTGAACTCGGCTTCGGTGGCGTCTGGGCTCTTTGCCCGCCAAAACTCCTCTTCATCCCTGACAAGGATCAGGATGACAAGCCGGACGGCGAGCCGATCGTCATCGTCGAAGGATTCGATATCGGCCAGGCGAATCGGCATAACTTCGCGAACGGACTTCGTTGGGGACCAGATGGCTGGCTCTATGGACGTAACGGCATCACGCACGTTGCTCATGTCGGCAAGCCTGGTACTTCTCCGAAGGAACGTGTTGAAATCGGCCCTGGCATGTGGCGCGTGCATCCACAGACGCACACGGTGGAACTCGTTGCCACCGGCACGACGAATCCGTGGGGACACGATTGGAATGAGCATGGCGAGCTGTTCTTCATTAACACCGTCATCGGACATCTTTGGCACGTTCTTCCCGGCGCTCACTTCAAGCGAATGTTCGGAGCCGACCCCAATCCATATTCGTATCAGCTGATCGATCAAACAGCCGACCACTACCACTGGGACACCCGTGAGAAATGGATGGAAATTCGCAAAGGAGTTTCTCAGACGACCGCGGCCGCCGGAGGTGGGCATGCCCATACCGGACTCCTGATCTACCAGGGGGACAACTGGCCGGAAGAGTACAGACGTAAGGTTTATGCGATCAATCTGCACGGCCGGCGATTCAATGTCGATTCCCTCGAGCGGCGCGGAGCGAGCTACACCGCCCATCACGGACGAGATGCGTTCTTCTGGTCTGACCCTTGGTTCCGCGGTATCGATCTCATCCAAAGCCCTGATGGAGGTGTTTTCGTCGCGGACTGGTCCGATGTCGGTGAATGTCACGAAGCGGACGGAGTTCATCGAAGCTCAGGTCGTATCTTTAAGCTGACTTACGGCCGGCCTTCTCCACTCGCAGTCAAAGACGTCGCCGCGCTCGATTCAAAGTCGCTCGTCGAATTGCACACGCATCCCAATGAATGGCTGTCGCGACAAGCTCGACACGTAATTCACGAACAAGCCGTCGCAGGCAAGGATATCTCCGCGGCACAACAAGGTCTGAAGAAGATCTTTGCCGACGATCCCGATCTCACGCACAAATTGCGTGCCCTTTGGACGCTGCATTTGGCGCGGGGAACGAGCGAGGCTTGGCTTCTCGAACAACTGGGGCACAAAGACGAGCATGTCCGCTCATGGGCCGTGCGTCTACTCATCGATCAGCCTCCTGTTTCATCGGCAGTCGTTGAGGCACTTGCCAAGCATTCCGTCAAAGAGGATTCCGGTCTCGTCCTGCTCTATCTAGCCTCCGCTCTACAACGGATCGATGTCGCTGGCCGAACGGCATTGGCCGATGAACTCGTTAAGAAGGCTCCATTCGCGAATGATCCGGTCTATCCTCTCATGGTGTGGTACGGCATTGAACCTGCCG